>JBKPDW010000109.1:0-4653 GCA_046728115.1 Acidobacteriota bacterium
GGGCGGTCGCGGCGCAGTAATAACCCTCGAGGCGGACTACCTCACGACCGCGCAGATCCTCGGATGTTCAAGGGGCGATCAACATCAACGCGCCCGCCTCTCGCAAATCCTCGATCTTCTTGCGGAGGATAATCGGCTCAATGTTTATGGGGGTGAACTCGAAGTGCGCCCACCAGGCGCGCCCACCATTCAGCCGCTTTTGGGAGATTCAGGAGGATCGCTGCGCTGAACCCGTTGACACTGTCGCTGATTAGTACCACAATGTGTGAATAATCATGCTGGGCGAATTCGAATATCTCCTGCTCTCGGCCAGTGCGCGACTCGGCGAACAGGCATACGGTGCCGTGATCCGGCAAGAGATTGAGCGGGCCAGCAACGAGAAGTGTTCCGTCGGAGCTCTCTACACAACGCTGGACCGGCTTGAGAAGAAGGGCCTGATCGAAACCTGGATGGGCGAAGCGACGACCCAACGAGGTGGCCGGTCGAAACGCATGGTGAGGGTGACGGCAAAGGGCACTCGCGAAGCAGCGGCCTTCTACCGGGCCGTCGTCCGGTCGAGCCAAGGTGTGTCGTGGCAGACAAACCCGCGCGAAGATCCGTCGTGACAGCAGCCGCCGGCTGGCTCGTGGACCGAGTGAGTCGTCTCTTGGATCCTGACGAGCGGGACGCCGTTCGAGGTGACTTCGCCGAACTGGGAATCACCGGCGCCCAGGCCGTTGTGGAAGTCCTCGGACTGGTCGTGCGGCGGCAGGCTGCGTTGTGGACGGAATGGGGGGCTTGGCTGGCGCTCGTCGGAGTCGCGATCCCACTCGGGCTGTTGCTGGGTCAGCTGTCTTGGTTGTGGGCGGACGGGAGTGCTATCTACACCTTCTTGTACGTCAACAACTGGACGTCGGCCTACCTTGAAAGTCCGGGCGCTCGGCGTGAGCTTCTCGACGTTGGCACAGGCGTGTGTCTGAACGATCTCGCGCTAATTGGTTGGTCGTGGACCACGGGCTTTGCACTGGGCTTGCTGTCGCGTCGCGCACGATGGGTTACCGCCGCCCTCTTCTGTCTTGTCGCCTTCGTCGTATTCGGATTGTTTTCGGGGACCACGGCGCGGGCCAACCCATTCAACGCGGCGGTGTTCTCGCTACCCTTTTACCGCATCGTGTATCCGTGGCTCGTCCTGACGGGGTTGGTGCTGCTTCCCGCAGTATGGGGTATGCGGCGAAGCCGCCGGTCGGCGTCGCTGCCGTTGATTCCGACGCTCGTCGGGTTTGCGGTAGTCGCGCTGCTGACCGTGTCAGCAGCGAGGACCCTGGAGCTTTTTGCGATCGGACACTGGCACCTGACGCGATTAGATCCGAGCCCTGACGGTTTCACTGAGCACGGCGGATGGTTTCGCCCACTACGACTCCTTCCGCTGTTGCCGTTGTGGCCGGTTGCGTTCATCGTCGCGAGCGCATGTTGGCGACGTTTCCGTGGCCAGCCGGCTTCGGCTTAGCGGGTCCAATGGCACGCGGTGCCTTGGGCGTCGTGCAAAGGA
This sequence comes from Acidobacteriota bacterium, assembly GCA_046728115.1. Lineage (GTDB taxonomy): Bacteria > Acidobacteriota > Vicinamibacteria > Vicinamibacterales > CAVVIG01 > CAVSWN01. The sequence continues at coordinate 1,529 of JBKPDW010000109.1, forward strand.
GAGCAACACATGCCTGCATCGTCTGGCCGAATTAACCTCATGCTCGCGTTGGCGCTTATTGTCGTGATGGCCGCAGTCGGCAGCGCCGCAGATCATCCGACCGTGACCACGCCTCTGCCTTCCGCGAAAGACCGGAAGCCGGCCCCAGACTTTGTTGTCGCCGATGCGAACGGTAAGACCATCACGCTGTCAGAATACAAAGGACGCGTCGTGCTGCTCGATTTTTGGGCTACGTGGTGTACCGGCTGCAAAGTCGAGATCCCGTGGTACATGGAATTTCAGAAACGCTATGCGAGACGGGGGCTAACGTCGATTGGCGTCGCGATGGACGACGAAGGGTGGAAGCTAGTGAATCCCTATCTTGAACAACACCCTATCAGCTACCCGGTTGTGGTTGGCGGCGCTGACGTCGCCACGCTCTTTCAAATCACTTCCCTGCCTGTGACCCTATTGATCGATCGTAACGGTCGAATCGCCGACTGGCACGTCGGCATGGTGGTCAAGAGCACGTGGGAAAGTGAAATTCGAACGCTCCTGAGTGAGAAGGCCAAGAAGTAGCGCGAATGGAGACCGGAACTGTCGGCGCCACTATCTGGGTTGTCGCGATCATTGTCGTGGGGATTCTGTTGTGGCGGCAGCGTCGACGTCGCGGGCGACTGGGTGCGGGCGCCGGCGGCAGTGTGTACGGCATGTTGAACGAAGACAGGCAACACGCTCTCGAGATCATCGTCGAAGAGCGAGCCGCCGCCCGAGACCCTGAGGATCGGGATGGTAATTTGCCGGATCTGGAAGAGCCGACGCGACGAAGACGCTGACGCAATGATCTTCTGAAATTTGACCGGTCGCTCAGTGCATCGAAGATAACGCTTCCCAACGTGGCCGCCGACCTGAGTTAAAGTCCATCACTGAATGAGGAAACGCAGTTCGGCCATTCTTTTGACGCTCATGCTAGCACCGGGGCTTTTGGCCTCGGCAGATGTCGTTACGTTTCCGAGCGGAGGACTCACCCTTCAGGGAGTGATGTTCAAGCCGGAAGGAGTGGGACCCTTTCCCGCTGTCGTTTACAATCATGGAAGCGCGCCGGGGATGCTTAGCAAGGACGCATTCGAAGCCCTTGGGCCGGCATTCGCTGCGCACGGGTGGGTATTCTTTGGACCGTACCGACGAGGCCAGGGCCTGAGTGCTTCGGCTGGGCCATATATCGGCGATGAGATCGCCGCGGCCGAAAAGAAAGGCGGTATCGCTGCAGGCGCCGCCGCTCTGGTCCGGCTACTGGAAACAGATCATCTGCAGGATCAGTTAGCGGCCCTCACCTGGCTACGTACGCAACGCTTCGTTCGACCCGATCGGATCGCCGTGGCTGGAAACTCATTCGGCGGCATCGAGACTGTGCTGGGCGCCGAGCGCGGCACTTACTGCGCCGCGATCGATTCAGCGGGAGGCGCTCAGAGTTGGGCACAGGCGCCGGAATTGCGAATGCTGATGACTCGTGCGGTTCGTAATTCTAACGTGCCTATTTTCTTCTTTCAGGCCGCGAACGATTACGACTTGTCGCCGAGCAAGACTCTCTCCGAGGCGATGAAGGAAGCAGGCAAGACCTACGAAGTGAAGATATATCCTGCCTATGGCAAGTCCGTTCAGGAGGGCCATACCTTTGGCTATTTCGGATCCACCGTCTGGGCCAACGACGTTTTCCAATTCCTAAACCAACATTGCCCGAAGTAATCGCCTGTTGGCGCAGCGTGATCAGCCGCGCAAACGTCGCACAAGGAGGAGACCAGCTATCAACGAATGTCAGCGCCGAGAGGACTCGTGAGACGTCATTTTTCGCGAATGGCCGTCGACAGGCCGCTCAGCTCGCGCAAATCCTCGATCTTCTTGCGGAGGATAATCGGCGCAATGTTCATGCGGGTGAACTGCAAGTGCGCCCACCAGCTGCGCCCACCACTCAGGCTCGTCGCTGCCGAATGGTGGCGGGACGCGCCTAGCGGTGGCCAGCGGACGAAGCTGGGGTGGGATCGCTCGGGCGGCCAGGCCGGTGTGGGCTGCCGGCGCTGACGAGTGATCAGCGCCTCTGGCCGATCCTCACTCGCAGCGTAGTGCTTCGGTCGGATTGATGCGCGAGGCGCGGCGCGCGGGCAGAAACGCGGCGAGTAGGGTGACAAGAAAGACCGTCGAGGCGACGAGAAAAAAGGCCGCGAGATCGGCGCTGCGGTTGCCGGTCGAAAGGCCTGGAAACACCGCGGCCAGCCCTCGGCCCGCCGCGATGCTTGCGAAGAGGCCAGCAGCGAGTCCACTGGCCGCGAGCACGAGTCCTTGTCGCAGCACCATGCGCAAGACACTGGATCGGTCGGCGCCGATCGCCATCCTGATGCCGATCTCCTTGGTCCGCCGGGTGGCGGCGTACGCCACCAGACCGTACAGGCCGACGATGGCCAGTCCGAGTCCCATCACGCCCATTGCTCCAATGATCGTGATGACGACATTGAGCACGACCACGCTACGCATCCGATACAGCTCCTGCATCGTACGAACATTCGACACTGGTAAGTTCGCATCGAGAGTCTGGACAACAGCTCTCAAGGGCGTCGCCAGAGTCGCTGGATCACCGGCGGATTCGACTAACAGAAAAATCGACTGAGCCGCGCGCTGCCGATACGGAAAATAGACGAACTCGGTGGGCCGCTCGAGAGCGAAGCTGTACTTGCTCATTTTCGCGACGCCGACGACTTCGACCCAAGGTCCACTTCCACTGTCCAACCGAAAACGTTTGCCGAGGGGATCCTCACCCGGCCAATAGTGTTGGGCGAGCAGTTCGTTGACGACGGCAACCCTCGGCGCGTTGGCCGAGTCGGTCGCACGGAATCCGCGCCCTTTCAGAACCGGCAACGCAATCGTATCGAAGTAGTGCTCGTCGATAATTGAACTCGCGACCGTGGCGCTTTCCTTTCCGGCCGGGAATTGAAACCCTTCTGGAACGATCGTCACAGGCGGAGGAAGACCGTCCATCGGCATATACCGGGTGAGCGACGCGGCTCTGACGCCGGGCACGTGACGAGCCGATTCCGCGAGTTGTTCGAAGAATCGCTGCGCCTGGGCGTCGCTGTAATGCACCTGGCTTGGGG
>JBKPDW010000110.1:0-55215 GCA_046728115.1 Acidobacteriota bacterium
CGTGTACATCGATGAACCATCTGTGCCGCGACTTCGCATGGGCCAGAAGGCAACCGTGTTCACAGACGCCGGTGGTCCGGGATTTTCAGGCACGATCACGTACGTCGCCTCCAAAGCGGAGTTCACGCCGCGCAACGTGCAGACAGCCGAGGATCGCTCGAAACTGGTCTATCGGATCAAGGTCACTGTCGACAACACGAGCGGTGGGCTGAAGATCGGCATGCCGGTCGAAGCCGAGGTGCCGTTCACCGATGCCGAGGGCAAGTAACGTGGCGGATGCCATCACGCTCGATCGTGTCAGCAAGCGTTATGGCGCAACCGTCGCGGCGCACGAGCTTTCGTGGTCCGTCGCGACAGGCGAGATGTTCGGACTCATCGGACCAGACGGCGCCGGCAAGACGACGACGATCCGGCTGATTTGCGGGCTGCTTCGCGCCGACGGCGGCACGGTCCGGGTGTTCGGACGCGACGCTCGAGCGGAACATCGGCAGCTGAGCGCCTCGATCGGCTATCTCTCGCAGCGATTCAGCCTGTACGGCGATCTGAGCATCGACGAGAACATTGCGTTCTTTGCCGAAATCCACAGCGTTCGCGATTATCGCGCGCGCCGCGATCGTCTGCTCGACCTGACACAGCTCACGCCGTACCGGGCGCGGCTGGCGGATCGGCTGTCGGGCGGGATGAAGCAGAAGCTGGCGCTGGCCTGCACGCTCGTGCACGAGCCGGCGCTCCTGGTCCTCGACGAGCCGACTACCGGTGTCGATCCGGTGTCGCGTCGCGAGTTCTGGAAGCTTCTGTCCGAATTCCTGTCGCAGGGTATGACGGTCGTGATGGCCACGCCCTACCTCGACGAAGCGGAGCGGTGCGGACGCGTCGCGTTGCTCTATCAAGGTCGTCTCCTCGCGCTCGATCGGCCCGACGCCTTGCGCGCCGAGCTCCCCGGATCGTTGTTCGAGGTCATCGTCACCGATCACCGCCGCCCCGCCGACGTGCTGCGCGGCATCGACGGCGTGAGCGGCGTCCAGATGTTTGGCGAGCGCGCTCACGTTCGCGTCAATCGTACAGATGCACGGTCGGCCGAATCGCTGTCGGCAGGCATCGCGGCCGCAGGGCTCCGCGTGGAGAGCGTGCGTCCGATCGCGGCATCCCTCGAGGATGTGTTCATAGCGCGGCTGAGCGAGAAGTCACATGAACGGACCGCGTCTGATCACTGAGTCCGCTGCAAACCCTTTCAACGCGATCTGGGGTCTCTGTGCTCCTGTACTGTTGCCTCTCATCGCCATCTGCGTCATCGCCGTTCCACTTTCGGCGCAAGGTGCAGGCACGCTCACGTTGCGGCTCACCCTGGACGAGGCCGTCGCCCGGGGGATTGCGAACAGCCATCGACTGGCAGAATTCCGCGCAGGTGGTCAAGCAGCAGAGGCGATCGTCGGTCAACGACACGCTGCCGGTCAGCCGCAGGTAGCCGCGCACGCCGGCTACACGCGAACGAATCATGTCCGCGAATTCACGCTCGTGGCGCCGAACGGGCAGGTTGGCGTTCTCTACCCGGACGCCCCCGACAACTATCAGACGCGCGTCGACCTGCAATGGCCGATCTACACAGCCGGACGAATTGATGCTCTCGAACGCGCGGCGCGCATCGAGGCGACCGCGTCGACGGACGATCTCGCTGCGGCGCGTGCGGATTTGACGCTCGAGATCACTCGAGCGTACTGGGCGCTGGTGACGGCAGGCGAAGCGATGCGTGTGGTTCAGGAAGCAATGGACCGCATCGACGCGCACCTCCGCGATGTCCGAAATCAGCTCGACGTCGGCCTGGTTCCGCCGAGCGACGTGCTGAACGTCGAGACGCAGCAAGCGCGGCAGCGGATGCTTTCGATCCAGGCCCGGTTGGCCCGGAATGTCGCAGGGGCCGAGCTGGCGCGACTGATTGGTGCGGCGGCGGGCACGCCGATCGAACCCGACGCCACATTCGAGGTGCCCGCCCCAACTAGCGCAGCCGTGGATGCACTCGTCGAGACGGCGCGGCTGCAGCGTCCGGAGCGGGCTGCGCTGCTCAGACGTGTAGCCGCCGCGCGAGAACGCGGCATCGCGGCAGAGGCCGAGCGCAAACCAACTGTCACGATCGGCGGCGGTGTCGACTATGCGCGTCCCAATCCGCGAATTTTCCCGCGCGCCGAGGTCTGGCAGTCGTCGTGGGACGCGGGCGTCTACGTCAACTGGCCTTTGTTCGATGGCGGCCGTGCCAAAAGCGATGCCGCCGAGGCCGCTGCCAATGTTCGCGCCGCCGAAGAGCGCCTTGCCGACGTCGATGCTTCGCTAGCGCTCGAAGTTCGCGAACGTCTCAGCGAGGTCGAATCGTCGCGCGCCGCTATCGAGGCCGCGACAACAGGCGTTCGCAGTGCCACCGAGGCCCGTCGAGTCCTCGGCGATCGGTTCGCGGCCGGAGTGGCCACGAGCACCGACGTTCTCGATGCGCAGGTGGCCCTGCTGCAAGCCGAGCTCGACCGCACGCAAGCCATCGCCAATGCAAGGCTTGCCGACGCGCGCCTGGCACGGGCCCTCGGCCAATGAATGCGATTTCGGTCAGGAACCTCACCAAACGGTTCGGCGATTTCGTCGCCGTCGACAACGTCACGTTCGACGTCGCGCAAGGCGAGGTGGTCGGATTTCTCGGCAGCAACGGCGCTGGCAAGTCGACGATGATCAGGATGCTCTGCGGCCTCCTGAAGCCGACGAGCGGCGAGGCCAAGGTGGGCGGCGTGGACGTCGGCCGCGATCCCGAAGGCGTCAAGCGCCGGATCGGCTACATGTCACAGCGGTTCTCGCTCTACGAGCGGCTGACGGTCGATCAGAACATTCGATTCTTTGGTGGCGTGTACGGTCTCGACCGCCGAACGCTTGATGCGCGCCGGCGGTTCGTCCTGGCCATGGCCGGACTCGAGGGCCGCGAGCGGACACGCACCGCTGATCTCGCAGGCGGCTGGCGGCAGCGCCTGGCTCTCGGCTGCGCGATTCTCCACGAGCCGGCCATCGTGTTTCTCGACGAGCCCACGGGAGGCGTCGATCCGCTTTCGAGACGCGAATTCTGGAGCCTCATCGATCATCTGTCCGAGACCGGCGTGACCGTCCTGGTGACGACGCACTATCTGGACGAGGCGGAGCATTGCAATCGCATCGCGATCATGCACGGCGGGCGTCTCGCGGCGCTCGGCACCGCCAACGAGCTGAAACGCGTGTTCGCGGATCGCTCGATCGTCGAAGTGCAGGCCGTCAATCCGATCGACGCGATGCGAGCGCTCGATACCATGCCGGAGGTAGAGAAGACCAGTGTGTTCGGCACAGCCGTCCACGCCGTCCTCACGGCGGGAAGGGCCGGCACGCTGGATGCGATCAGCGAGGGCTTGCAGCGCGCAGGTGTGCCAGTTGGTGGAATCACGCCAGTGCAGCCCTCGCTCGAAGACGTCTTCCTGGAAGTCGTGCAGGAGGCGCAATAACGTGAGGAAGGTGCTGGCGGTTGCACGCAAGGAATTTCGCCAGCTCGTCCGTGACCGGCGCACTCTGCTCACGTTGTTGTTCGTCCCGACGTCGATTCTCCTGATCTTCGGCTACGCCCTGAACTTCGACATTCGCCACGTGCGGCTGGCAGTCGACGATCGCGATCATTCGGCGGCGAGCCGGTCCCTCGTTTCGGCCTTCGTCAATTCCGGTTACTTCGATTTCGTCGCCGCCGTCGACGAGGAGGAAACCACACGGTTGATGGACCTCAACGAGGTGCGCGCAGTCCTCGTGATTCCAACAGGGCTGTCGAAGGCTCTGTACACGGGTCAACCGGCGGCGGTGCAGGTACTGATCAACGGCGACAACGCCAACACCGCGACGACAGTGATGGGGTATGCGCTGACGATCGTCCGCAGCGAGTCGGCGAAGTACCAGCCGGCCGTGCGGGCGCCTCGCCCCCTGATCGGCATCGAACAGCGTGTCTGGTACAACCCGGAACTGCGAAGCGCGCTGTTTCTGGTGCCTGGCCTCATCGCGTACATCGCGATGCTGACAGCAGTAGTCTCGACCGCTCTGTCGGTCGTGCGCGAGAAGGAGCGCGGCACGATGGAGCAGGTGCGCATGGCTCCCCTCGACGCAGCATCGTTCGTCGTCGGTAAGACGATTCCGTATTTCTTCGTGTCCGTGGCGTCTGCCGTCGGCGTCGTTGTGGCGGCCATGATCCTCTTCGGGATGCCGATGCGTGGTTCGTGGCTGCTGCTCCTGACGGTGCTGTCGCTGTTCCTTGTCGGCGCGCTCGCGCTTGGCCTGTTGATCTCGAGCGTCGCCGACACGCAGCAGGTGGCGTTTCAGGCGGCGCTGCTCGCTTCGTTTCTGCCGACGCTGATGCTGTCGGGCTTCATTTTTCCCATCGCCAGCATGCCCCGGTTCCTCCAGATCATCACCTACGCGGTTCCCGCCAGGTATTTCCTCGTGGCGCTGCGTGGAATCATGCTGAAGGGCTCCGGTCTGGCCGTCTGCTGGACCGATCTGACCGCGCTGCTGGTGTTCGCCATCACCGTGCTTGCGCTTGCATCAATCCGGTTGCAGCGGCAGTGGGTGTGACATGAGGCGCATGTCCTTCCTCGTGTGGAAGGAGCTCATCGAGCTCAAGGAAGATCCGCGGCTTTTCGTCATCGTTGTCGCCGCGCCCCTTCTCCAGCTGGTCATGCTGGGGTACGCCGCCACGACCGACGTGCGTCATGTGCCGATCGTCGTTGCCGACGGGGATCGGTCAGCCTCCAGTCGCGACCTGATCGCACGCTTCGCCGCCTCGCCGAACTTCACGCTGATTGATGTCGTATCGAGCCCCGGCGACATCGATCCATATCTCGAGCGTGGCCGCGCATGGATGGCCCTTGACATCCCACCGCAGTACGGCCGAAGGCTCGAGCGCCGAGAGTCGCAGTCGCTCCAGCTCGTCGCCGATGGAAGCGATGCGAGCTCGACGAATGTCGCGCTCGGCTACGCCACGAATCTCATCGCCGCGTATGCCCAGGAGCTGGTGGAAGCAGGGCGGCCGGGAGCGGCTGGACGGATCGACGGGGCAGGTGCGGCGGGCGGGGACGACAGGGCAGGTGGGTCGGAGGGCCTTCGTGCCGAAGGCGCTTCCACGGGCGTTGCCGAAGCTCGCCCGACAGGCGAGCGAGCCGAGGCGCGTGGCATTGATGCGCGCGTGCGCGTGTGGTTCAACCCGCGTCTCGAGAGCCGCGACTTCATGTTGCCCGGCATTCTGGCGCTGCTGCTGCTCGTGGTCACGACCAACCTCTCGTCGATGGGGATCGTCCGCGAGAAGGAGGTCGGCACGCTCGAGCAACTCAACGTCACACCGCTCCGGCGGTGGGAGCTGATCGTCGGCAAGCTGCTGCCGTACGCGCTCGTCGGCCTGATAGATGCCTGTCTGGTCGTGGCGGTCACTCTGTTCTGGTTCCAGATTCCGCTGCGCGGCAGCGTCGCCTTGTTGTTCGCGCTGACGGCGCTTTACTTACTGAGCACGCTCGGTCTGGGCTTGTTCGTGTCGACGATCTCCTCGACACAGCAACAAGCCATGATGACGACGATGTTCTTTTTTCTGATGCCGATGGTGTTCCTGTCCGGATTCGTGTTTCCCATCGAGAACATGCCCGCCGTGATTCAGCCTCTCACCTATTTGTTGCCTCTCCGATATTTCCTCGTGATTCTTCGGTCCATCTTCCTGAAAGGCGTGGGATTGGAGACACTCTGGCCGCAGGCGGCGGCGTTGACCGCATGGGGAGTCGCGGTGCTGGCTCTTGCCATCGCGCGTTCCACCAAACGCATGGTGTGACCGAGGTCGGATGGAGACTTCGGCGGTGAGCGCGCTGGACGGATACAGGGAGCCAACGCTCAAAACGTTTGTCGCGCCACCCACTCTCGCAGCAGCGAATCCACCACGCTGTACCGCGGACCTTCTCGCGCGATCAGATCCTCGCGAACCAGCGCGCTCAAGGCGGTCTGCACGCTGGATGGCCCCCCGAGCCGATGACGTGCGCGCACGTCGGCGGACAGCAGCTCGCGTCCGTCTTCGAGCACGACCGCGCGGAGCACGCCGCGCTGAGCGAGCGTCAACCGCTGCCAGATGGCTTCGAACATCATCTGCTGCTCGCTGAGCAGACGTTTGAGCGCATCGTGCAAATCTTCGAAGGTTGCACGCCGCCGCGATCGCAGTCGAACCTGATCCCAGGTTTCGTGCGCCAGCCGCTGAACGTCGTACGGCAGGTTTGCCGCCAGTTCCACGATCGCCGTGCCGAGGCCGGGATCGGGCGCGATACCGGTGCGCGCGAACCGCGCGTCGATGAACGCCGCGAACTCGTCCGGCGGAATCTTCTCGAGGCGCATCACCGGGCCGGCCTTGTAGAAGGGCCGCTTCGATCCCAGCATCCGCTCCATCAGCGTCGGCTCGGATCCCGCGAAGACATAGCCAACCTGGCGCTGATGCTGAACGGCGGCGCGCAGCGCGTGTTCGACCGACCCGCCATCGAAACCGCCTATGGCCTGGAACTCGTCGAGCGCGACGACGACGGTTCGCTTACGCGCGTCGGCCAGACGTGCGGGCAGCTCGAACACTTCGCTCGCCAGACGTGAGATGTCCCGATCGGTCCGGGCGTTGGGGAACGCGACGCGCGAGTCCGGCGAGAGCTCCACGCGCGTCGAGGCGACGACGCCGCGAATCCAATGGCGCGCGCGGTCCCATTTCGTTTCGGCCGCCAGCAGAGCCTGGGCGTAGCCTTCGAGAAAGGACACGTAGGAACTGAAACTGCTGACCGTCATATGTACGGTGAGCGCACCGCGTCGGGTCATGGCCGCGAGGGCGTGTCGGATGAGCGAGGATTTGCCGTATCGGCGTGGCGAGATCAGAAACACTTTCTGGCCCGCGACCAAATCCCCAACCAGGCGGTCGAGCTCCACCACACGATCCACAAATGCAGACGTTGGCACAACTTCGCCATATACGAAGGGATTCGTTTTCGCCATATGTTCACCTTACAGCCGCGCTGCGGACGATTGGTGCTATAGTGCCCGCAATCACGCCAAAGCTCGACTCGGAAGGAATTTACCGGGCATCGCCGTCGCATGGCCATCAGTTCCGTCGGGGATCGGCTCGTATTGTCACCGCAAGAGGCGCTCGTTGCTGGCGGGGCTGCTGAAGCGTTCGAGACACAACTCCGTCAGCTATACCGAAGCGGACAGTATCGGCATCTGGTCATTGATTTCACGAATGTCCCAGCACTCGACAGCGCAGGCATCCGCGCCCTCGTGCGAGCCCATACGACGGCTCAGCGCATGGACGCCACGCTGCGCCTTGCGGGACTCCCTCCCAAGGTACGTCAGGTTCTTGATGCCGCGAACCTTACGGGCGTTTTCGACATCTACGAATCGCCCGAAGCGGCGCGGTTCGCATCGTGGCCGTGGCGCGCGATTCGAGTCGGCATCGCCGGGACCATCCTGTGTGGTGGCCTGGTGTGGGCGGGGCTGAAATGGCCGATGGAACTCAGCGGTATCAGCGAGATCGCGGAAGAGGCCATCGGCGGGAAGAAAGGCGGGTCGAGCCTTCCGGTCCATGCCTTCCAGCCATTTGTCGAGCTCGTGAAGCTCGTTGTCGCCGCGCTGATTGGCCTTCTGATCACCGCGATTCACCAGCCCGCATCGCGTGAGCGTGGACGGTCGATGGAGCAGGCGCAAATCCTTCTGTGCGTATCCGGTGCGATGATGATGATCATCATCGGCAACTCACTCGCCCGCGCGTTCGGCATCGCAGGCGCGGCCAGCATCATCAGATTTCGGACACCGGTCGACGATCCAAAAGACGTGACGATTCTGTTCCTTTTGATGGGGCTGGGCATGTCGTCGGGTCTCGGCGCGTTCGCGGTTGCTGGCCTGGGCACGGCCTTCCTGTGCATCGCCCTGCTGGGGCTCGATCATCTGGCAACCCAGAAAGCGCGCAGCATGTCGGTTGAGATTCAGGCGAGCGGGCGCGTGTTTCCGACAACACACGTCGAGAACGTATTTGTCCGCAATCAGATCGTCTTCGAACCACGCGAGATCTCCCAGGCAGACGACGTCACGGTCAAGTACTACACGTGGCTGGATGCGCGCATGTCACTCGAAGACCTGAGCAGCCAGCTGATGACCGCGGGCGCGGGCGTGCAGTCCGTGGCCTGGGGAAATCCCAAACGCGAGCGATGACCATGACGACTCTCGAACCCCTTCCGCCGGACCGCCTGGTGGTGTCGATCGACGACCGGCGGCCGACAATTCTCGACGTCATCCGGAACGCAAAACATCGCATCGAGCTCTCGCTGTTCCGGTGCAACGACGACGCGATTTTCGACACGCTCGCTGAGGCGACCAGGCGCGGCGTCGCTGTCGAAGTCCTCACGACCTCGAGAGCAAAGGGCGGTCGCAAGCGACTCGAAAAACTGTGGGCGGCGCTCGAGCAGACCGGCGCCATAGTGAAGACCTACACCGACCCGGTCGTGAAATATCACGCCAAGTACATGATCGCCGACGAGGGGCCGGCAGTGGTGGCGTCGTTGAACTTGACGAAGAAGTGCTTCAGCAAAACCTGCGATGGCATCGTCGTCACGCACGATCCAGCGGTTGTGGCGGATCTGCGCCGAGTGATGGTCGCGGATGCGCAAGGCGCGAAGATTCCGGGCGACCTCACGGATCGACTCGTGATTGGACCCGAGCGCGCGCGGCGCCAGTTCACCGCGCTCATCGAGCAGGCCCGCACGAGCATCCGGTTGATCGACGCGAAGCTTTCCGATCCCGATCTCGTCTCGCTGCTTCGGGCGCGGCGTGCCGCCGGCCTGACAGTCGAAGTGTTCGACAGCCGGCGCCTGGGCGCACTGAAGTCGCACGGGAAGATCATGCTGATCGACGACGCGAAGGTCGTGGTGGGCAGCCTGGCGCTGGCGGCCTTGAGTCTCGACTTCCGCCGCGAGGTCGCAATCGTGGTTCACGAACCGTCGGCGGTCGCCGAGGCTGCCGAGCTGTTCCGGACGTTGAACGCCGCAGCCGCCGAAGCGGGAACGATCCCCGCCGGGGCCGTCGATGGAGCTTCATGTTGATTCGAGTCGCCGTCGTCCTTCTCGTCAGCGCGCTCGCGGCGGCGACTCGGGCCTCAGCCGTGCCGCTCCTGCAGGCGCAGGCCGAACAGACCGATAAGAAGGAAACGCCCGCGAAGGCGCAAACGGCCGAGAAAGGCAAGAAGGCGCCGAAAAGCCAGAAGGCCCCGAAAGGGCAGAAGGCGAAGAAGCCCAAAAAGGCGAAGAGCGACGTGCCGTCTCCCGACGAAAAAATCGACACCGAGGCTGCCGACGGCCCTGAGGATGGATTCCGCTTCGTCTGGAAACAGCACCCGTCAATCCGGTACGGATCGGTTTTCCGAATGGATTTCGAAGGGAAATTCCAGGAAGATGCACGCTGGTCCTATCCGAACGCCAAGGGCCTGGAAGACCCGATTACCGCCGAAACCGAGACGTGGGAGTTGCACCGCAACCGATTCGGCATTCAAGGCCACCTCTTCAAGAAAATCGAATACGAGGTCGAACGCGAGTTCACCGAGAAGGAACTGACGGAAAAAGACATCTTGAACGGCGTGACGCCGAGCTCGCACTGGAAAGACGTCTATCTGAACTTCACGTTCATCAAGAACGCGCAGGTGCAGGTCGGCAAGTTCAAGATCCCCTTCGGTCTCGACCAGTTGACCGGGGTGACGCACAACGACTTCATCTACAGATCGCTCGGCGCCAATTACCTTGCGCCCGCGCGCGACATTGGCGGGATGGTGCACGGCCGATTCTTCAAGCGTGGTCTGAATTATTGGGCTGGTGTCTTCCAGCACGACGGCGACAACGCAAGGTCGAAAAAAATCCAGGGCGGCGATACGACCGTGGCGGCCCGTGTCACCGGAGCGCCGCTGCGGGCCCTGACTCATTCATCCGGGAATTTCGAGGTCGGATCGGCCTTTACCGGCAGCAAGCTCTCGGACGACTCATTTCGTCCGAACGGCCTGCGCGGGCGCACGACACTCACACAGGACACGTTCTACGAGCCGGTGTATGTGAAGGGCAGGCGTTATCGCTGGGAAGCCGATGCCGACTGGTTTCATGGACCGGCGTCGGCGCGTGCCGAGTACACACTTGTTCTGGACAATCGCCAGGATCAGGGCATCTCGGGAGACGACCTGCCAGATGCGCGCGCCAGATCCTGGTACGTCTCAGGAACGTTTCTCCTCACGGGCGAAACGAAGAAGCGCCCGGTGCGGCCGTCAAACGATTTCCTGCAAGGGGGCATCGGTTCCGTTGAGCTGGCGGCGCGCGTCGAACGTATGTGGTTCGACAGCCTGGGCTCCGGCGAGCCGTATCGAAGCCCGAGAGCCGAATTCGTGCTGCCCGACGGAGAGAACGCCTTTACGCTCGGCCTGAACTGGACGCTCAACCGGTTCGTGAAGCTGCAGTTCAACGCGATTCGCGAGAACGTGGAGCACCCGCGCAACCCCGCGCTGCCCGACAACTTTCCGCCGGGCGCCTTCTGGAACAAGATCTTCCGGTTGCAGCTCGTGCTCTAGACAGAGGATGTCATGCTGAAACGGATCCTGATCGCTCCGCTTGTCGTCGTCGCGCTGGCTGCGCTGTCGCCCCTCGTGGCGCAAGGGGATCCGGCCGCGCCGCTGTTCGACGACAGCGTGCTGCACGAAATCAGACTGACCGTCAACAGCAAGGACTGGGCGTCGCTGAAGGAGCACTTTCAGGACAACACCTACTATCCGGCAGACTTGCGGTGGCGTGACCAGGTGGTCCGCAACATCGGCATCCGGTCGCGCGGCACGGGCAGCCGCCGCCCGAACAAGCCGGGCCTTCGCATCGACTTCAATCGCTACACAACGGGCCAGACATTTCTCGACCTGAAATCGATTCTCCTTCGCAACAATTCGCAGGATGCGACGAATCTGCGCGAACGTCTGGCGATGTTGTTCTTCAGACGTCTGGGGATCGTCGCCGAGCGTGAGGCGCACACGCGGCTCTACGTGAACAACGAGTACCTCGGTCTGTTCACGATCGTCGAGTCACCGGACAAGGACTTCCTGCAGAAGAACCTCGGCGAGAACGATGGCCACCTGTACGAGTTCGCCTTCGACAACGAAGCCGTCCTCGCCGGCGCGGCGCCGTTCGTCTTCCAGTACCTCGGGTCGAACCCCGCACTCTACACGCCCTCGCCGTTCAAGCCGGAAACGCTCGAGAGCGACCCGCAGGGAGACGTGCTCGCGCGATTCGTGCAGGCGATCAACGACACCAGCTCCGCGGCCTGGCGATCCAACGTGTCGGCTTACCTCGACCTGCCGCGATTCATCCGGCATCTGGCCGTCGAGAATTTCATGGCGGAAGAAGACGGGCTGACCGGCGACTACGGCCCGAACAATTTCTATCTGTATCGATACGTGAACACGACGAAGTTCCTGTTCCTGCCGTGGGACAAGAGCAACGCGTTCTGGGACGCGAATTTCTCGATCTTCCACAACATCAACGATGGGCCGGAAGATCATCGCAACCGGCTCGTGGTCCGCGCGCTGCAGGAAGCCGATCTGCTCCAGCTCTATCTCGGGACGATGATCGAATGCGCCGATTCGGCGGGCGCGATCGATGCCGGCCAGACGCAGCCTTGGCTCGCCGGCGAAATCCAGCGCGAGTACGACCAGGTGCATCAGGCGGCGCTCGACGACACGTTGCTGTTCACGAACGCCGAGTTCGAAGCGGCAATCACCGATCTCAAGGCTTTTCCAGCGAACAGAATCACAACGGTGCGTGCGCAAGTGGCCGCGGCGCAAGCGGGACACTAGAAGAATCGCGCCAGACGTCGGCTGCGATGAGAACGTTTTAGAATCAGTCTGAACCGGATCGATTCAACCGTTTCGTGAAGGTGCAGGTGATGGCGTGGCGAAGCGGATTCTCGTTGCTCCGATGGTCGTCGTCGGGCTGGCCGCGCTGCTGGCGCCGCTGCTCGTGGCCCAGGCGGATCCCGCCGCGGCGCTGTTCGACGACCGCGTCCTTCACGAGATCAGACTGACCCTCAACCCCAAGGACTGGGCGTCGCTGAAAGAACACTTCCAGGACAACACGCCCTACACGGCAGAGCTTCGATGGCGTGACCAGAGGTTGCGGAGCATCGCGACCCGATCGTACGGCTCCGGCAGCCGCCGGCCCAACAAGCCGAGTCTTCGTCTGGACTTCAATCGCTTCGAAGCGGGCCAGACGTTTCTCGCGCTGAAGTCGGTCATCTTTCGCAACAACTCGCAGGACGCGACGAACCTCCGCGAACGCCTGGCCATGCTGTTTTTCAGGCGTCTCGGGATCGCGAGCGTTCGCGAGGCCCATACGCGCGTGTACGTGAACGACGAGTACATCGGCCTGTTCACGATCGTCGAGTCCCTGGACAAGGAGTTCCTGCAGAAGAATCTTGGCGAGAACGACGGCCATTTGTACGAATTCGCCTTCGACAACGAGGCGGTCCTTGCCGGCGCCAAGCGGTTCGTCTTCCAATTTCTCGGGTCGGCTCCGTCCCTGTACACGCCGTCCCCGTTCAAGCCGCAAACGCTCGAGAGCGATCCGCAGGGAGAGGTGATTGCGCGCTTCGTACAAGCGGTCAACGACACCAACTCGGCCACCTGGCGTTCGTCGGTAGGCGCTTATCTCGACCTGGCAAGATTCATCCGGCATCTGGCGGTCGAGAATTTCATGGCGGAAGAGGACGGGCTGACCGGAGACTACGGGCCGAACAATTTCTATTTCTATCGGCTCGTGAACACGACGAAGTTCCTGTTCCTGCCGTGGGACAAGAGCAACGCGTTCTGGGATCCAAACTTCTCGATCTTCCGCAACATCAACGACGGACCGGAGGATCATCGCAACCGGCTCGTAATCCGCGCCCTGCAGGAAGCCGATTTGCGCGAGCTCTACCTCGACACGATGATCGAGTGCGTCAATTCGGCGAGCGCGATCGATGCCGGCCAGACGCAGCCCTGGCTCGCCGGCGAAATTCAGCGCGAGTACGACCAGGTGCACGAGGCGGCGCTCGAAGACACGTCGCTGTTCACCAATGCGGAGTTCGAAGCGGCAATAACCTCTCTGAAGGCGTTTCCGGCAGACAGAGTCGCCGCGGTGCGTGCGCAAGTGGCCGCTGCGCCCGCGCGTCGATAGCATTTAAGCGCGTTGAATCAAGTTCTCGACGGCGAAGAACGCGCTGTCTCCTCTGTGTCCGCCGTGGTTGCGAGTCGCGAGGTAGTTCGCAACTTTACCGTTTCATTCGTCGAGACATCCGCCTCAGTTCCGCCGCAGCGAGCTTCATGATCTGCCGCGGTGTTCTGCCTCCGGGCCTGCCTCCCAGGCGGGCGCACCCGAAGCCGATGAATCCGTCCATGCCCACGCGGAGTTTCGACCGGTGTGTCGCGACGAAGCGACGCTCGGTGGCGCATGGCGCAAACCGGAACAGGTTGTCGAGCCAGCCGACCGGCACGCCGGCCGCACGTCCGAACGCCACGGCCGTGTCGACGTAGGGCGCCGCGACCACGGTATGGCCCTCGGCGAGCGCGGGCCGGATTTCCCACCGCAGCCTGAAAGCGAGATCCGCGGCGTACAGCAGCAGGAGCGTGCGCGGAGAGGGTGCCCCCGCCAGTCCGTCCGCGACCGCGAGCTCCTGAAAGACACCCGAGGCATCCCAATGGCTGATGCCGCCCTGGCCCGACGAGCCGAGGAGGCGGCGTGCTGCCGCGACCACAATCTGCGCGTCGACACCATCCACGGCGATCAGTCGGGGCTTGGTTCGTTTCACCAGGTGTCCCCCGTGCGCACGAGCCAGTCGGCCACCACGTCCACGTTCCATTGTGACCAGGGCCTGCGCTGTCCTTCGAGGAACAGTTCTCGAATCTGGCGATGCTGATCGCCGATCGACTGCTCGGCGTCCACGGTGATGAAGTTGAAGATGAGCGCCAGCGACTCGTACTCGCGAATGACGCGCGCGATGAAGTGCTGGTAGCTTTCGACCGGATCCTCGACGTTCGTCACGTCCTGGCCGGCCTCGTAGAAATTCGGCAGCCGCGTGGCAGTGACCCGCTTGCCCGACGTCACCGGCGAGACCGAGAAATAGAACACGAGGTCGGGCCAGAGCAGCGGCTGATAGAGTTTCAGCACCCAGTCGAGGTCGAGGCCGCGGGCGACATCCCTGGCCAGCCCGGTGAAGAGGAACCGATCCGCGATGACGAGTTTGCCCTGCCACAACGCCGGAAGGATGATCTGCTCGACGCGGTGACGGAAATCCGCACCGTGGAGCAGCGAGAATTCTTCCGGGCTGAGGGCCCGAACCGTCTTTCGGCTCCTGATGATCGGCTTGATCAGCTCCGACGAATTCCACTTGGTGGTGACGACGTCGTAGCCCTCTGAGCGGAGCCAGGTTTTGAACAGCTTCCGCTGGGTCGTCTTGCCAGACCCGTCCGGACCCTCGAAGGCGACGAGCAATCCTCGCCGTCTGGAAGGGTCCGTGAAGTGGCGTCGGGCACGCTGCCGCGCCCGCCGGAGCGCTGTACCCCTTAGATGTGACATTCGTGTAAACGAAGCCGGCACATGATACAGCACTAATAGTAGAGCTTCGGTAAGTCCAGTATCACCCGGCGGTTACCGAGATCCTCGAGCGAGGCCGGCAGCGTCGTCCCAGGCAGCAGCTCGAGATCCTGCCGCGCGACGTCGACCTGCTCTGGTAAGTATCGGCGGCACGCTCCATATTCCAGCTCGTAGTCCTCGGATGGGAACCGAAGGCGCAGTCGAACGCGGTCGCCGTTGGGCTCCTGCGCGTACAGCGGATTCACCCTGAGCTCGCCGCGGACCGCGGTGCGTTTCTGAAGTGGATGACGGGCGAACACGTCCGGGTTCCTGGTAGCGACGATCGTCAGCGCCTGTTCGCGATCGAGCGAATCGCTGGACTCGCGGCGCGAGAGATCGAGTGGTCCTCCGGACACGACATCCTCGAACAGGCGCGTTTCGCCGAACACGCGCGGCTCGAACGTCTCGAACAGGTCCACGTATCCTTCCGGCGAGAGCGGCTGACCATGAGAAGGCGTCCAGGTCCGCTCGTTGTGTGTATGGCCGATGAGGACCGTGCCCAGGCCTCGGGCGCCGTCGACCAGCCGCGTCATCTCACCGACGAACTGACGCTTGGTCCAGATATACATGAACGCGTCGACGCACATGGCGAAGGAAAACACACCTTTGGCAAACGGCATCGGTGCGTTTCCATCGCAGCACACGGGCTCGCAGCCGGGCGCGGTGAACCGCCGGGCGAGCCAGACCTTTGCGAAATAGAGATCCGCCAGGATCGGCGGCGCCGACGAAACCTCGAGCAGCGATCGCGTGAGGTGCCCGGACCCGCCGCAGATGTCGATCGTTCGTCCGATGCCGCCGGTCGCCAGGCGTGCGACAGCGCGGACCACTGCATCAGCGACGAGAAACGTCGGGTCCGAGAAGCGGTAGAGGAAATATCCGCCTTCGAAATTCGGCCCGAGCGCGTCCACGGTTTCCCGATAGGTCGCCGCCGGAGACGCCGCAACCGCCGCAAAGGCTTCGGCGGCCCCCTCGTCCTCGAGTCCGAACATCGTCTGCCGCGCGCGATCCGGACGTCCGGCCTGAATGTGATCGCGTGCCGCGACCGCGGCGGGCTGAAGGTGGAGAACGGGGATGCCGTCCACCAGCGCGAATATGCAGCAATGGCACCCAAGCACGGCGTCCTGCAGGTCGTCGCCGTCGCGCCGATGGAAGATCGATTCGACGAGCGACAAGCGCCCGCCGCAGTAGGGACAGCGTAGGATGTCCAGCGTAGAAGAGTTCATACGCAACACTTAGAAGTCTGAAGTCTGAAGTCTGAAGTCTGAAATTCGAAGTCGTGAAATCTGACGTCATGTCCGACCGAGGGATCCGAACGCGGCAGGGGCCGCACTCTTGATTTCGTACTTCTGACCGCTGACTTCTAACTTCTAACTTCGAACTTCGAACTTCGAACTTTACGAATTCGCGACCGTCTCTCCAAGCTGCTCCAACGGCGACTCGCGGAGTCCCACGATTGGCGCTCGAGTGAAATACTCGACGCCGAGCCAGCGTCGTGCGTCTTCCTCGCCAATCCAGGCGATTGGATTCCGGGGGCCGATCTGCGTGCGATGGCAGCGGAGCGCGGCCAGCTTGCGCGCGATCCAGGGACGGACGTCGATGCCGAAGCCGGCCGGCCGGGCGGCCTCGCCGAAGGCATCGGGTGCGATGCCCCAGAAACTCGAATCTGCGGGGGCCCTGCCCTCGGTGCGGGCCGCCGCAAACACCTCGCGCATGATCCCCTTGCGCATCGTGACGTAATAGAGCGGCGGTGCGGCATCGCCGAAGGATCGCACGGCGGTGTACGTGCGCTCGTGCACGCCCACATGATCGAGATGCCAGTACAGCCCGTCGTCGGCGAACGTGATGATCGCGGATGGGCGATGACGCTCGACGAGTGAGACGATGTCGGCGTGAAACTCCGATACGTGCGCCCATCGCAGGCAGCCGTCGGGATGCGCGAGCACCACGACTTCGGCGACGCCGAGCACCTTGGCGGCTTCGGTCAATTCGTTCGCGCGCACGCGCCCGAGATCGCCGTCCGGCGCCAGGACCGGATCGCTGATCGATCCGGCCTCGCCGTGCGAACCGCACACGACAACGACGTTTGCGCCGGCGTCCGCCAACCGCGCAAGGGTGCCACCGCAGGTCAACGATTCGTCATCCGGGTGAGCGAAGATGGCGAGAACGGTCCGACCGCTAACGGTGTCCGGCACGATGAGCCTCGATGACGCGCGCATAAACCCTTAGATATCCGTCGACCATTCGCTCCACGCCGAAGCGCGACACGGGCTGTTGGCGCACATGCCGTCGATTCAGCGCGAAGACCCGGTCGAGCCCATTGACCATCTGCTCGAGATCGTCGTACACGATGCCCGTCACCCCGTCGTCGACGACTTCTCTGACGGCGCCGCGATCGAGCGCCGCCACCGGCGTGCCGCACGACATCGCCTCCGCCAAGACGAGTCCGAATGGCTCGCGGGACTGGATCGGATAGAGCAGGGCGCGCGCGCCTCCGTATAACGCGACTTTGGCGGCGAAATCGGCTTCGCCGAAGTACATGATCAATCGGTTGTCGACGTGTGGCGCGACCTTCTCCCGGTAGTACTCGTCCTCGGCGGCGGCGAGGATCAACCGGATGCCGACCCGTTTGGCGATTTCTATGGCCTGCAGCACGCCTTTGCCGTCCGTGAAGCGTCCGATGAAGAGCAGGTAGTCATCGGGTTTTTCCCGGAACGCGAAGCCATCGGTGTCTATCCCGTGGAGGACCGTATCGATGATGTTGACGCCGCTCAAGAGGCGGGCCTGCTCGTTCGAGATGGCGACAAACGGTGCCTCCGGATACCGCGACCACAGTTTGATTTCGGCGTCGCTCGGCGAATGATGCAGCGTCTGCACGATGGGCGTCGGCGACAAGCGCGCGAACGCCAGCGACATAGGGTAATACGCAGCTTCGTAGTGAATGATGTCGAACTCGGCTGCGCGCTCCACGGCGGCGGCGAGATTGAGCATCTCGTACAACTCCCACGGCCACATGTTCAAGTCGTGCCAGTACCCACGCGGATAGATCGCACACAGGGCGGCGCTGGTTTTCGAATCGCCGGTGGCGAACAGCGTCACATCGTGACCGCGGGCGACCAACCCTTCTGTGAGCAGCGAGGTCATCGTTTCCACCGATCCCGACTTCGGCGGCGGAACCATCGTTGCGACGGGTGCAATGTGAGCGATTTTCATGAGCACGCCACGTCCAGGAGCCGCGGGAGCACGCGGTTCGCGTCGAAGTACTCACGGGCGATCTCGGTCGCGCGGCGTGCGTGTCGCTCGTAATCGGCGTTGATCCGGTCGATTCCGGACACGGCTTCGTCGACCGTTGAGAACGCCAGCAGGCCGTCGCCTTCCGGCAGGTGCGCCGACCATCCGGTGTCCTGCACGAGCGCAGGACGGCCGGACGCCAGATAGCACTCCGTTCGGTCGCTGAACCATCCGGTTCGATGCGTCACGTACGTGTGTTTCGCGACGCCGAACTCGGCCCTGGACTGATGGATGAAGTCGCGATATCCCTGCGGCGTGCTCGACATCGCCATGGCGTCGATCGTATCCCACCCATACTCGCGAAGCAGCTTCTGCGGACCGTTGACCGCCAGCTGGAACCCCTGGGACGTCCGAGACGGCAGATCGATGAACTTCAGGAACTCGATGTCCTTGTTGCCGCCGACGTCCGTGAAGCTCTCGATTTGCCACGTCATGACCGTCGTGAACCGATCGCCGCCATTCGTGCGCGGCTGCCAGTCGTTCAGCGTAATCGGCTGCCACGTCTTCTGCCAGGTGAATGTCCCGGTGGGGACGTCAGATGCCGGCGTGCCGATGTTGGCGCCGAAGGTGAACAGACGATCGAATCGCTGAAAAAACTGGACGTACCACTCCACGCCTTTCGCCATGGCCAGCTGCGTAAAGGCGGGATCGGAATCGATGAACACCTTGCGCGGAATCCGCGCGTACTCGTCGCGCCAGAACCACGATCCACCCGAGAGGTTGATGTACAAGTCGGCGTCGGCGGCATACGTCCGCACCGCATCGGCCGTCGATCCGTGGTAGCTCCCGTCGTAGTTGACGAACGCCCACCGATCGCCGAGGCCGAACGGCGCAAGGGCGTTGTGAATGTACGTCGTGCCGTAAGCGGGATCGAGCGCGCGGACGTTCTGCACCGGGTCGTACACGCACTCGCCCGTGTCTTCGATATAGAAAACCTCGTGCCCCAACGCCCGCAGCCCGAGCAGATACATCAGCGAACACCAGGTGACGCCGCCGAACGGGTAACGAGCGATGATGCCTGCGAACAAAATGCGCATTTCCAGACTTCAGATTTCAGACTTCAGATTGATTGCAGGATGGATTAGAGATTTCAGAAATCTGGAAATGAATCTGCAGGCTGACCCTGAAATCTGAACTGCCATCAGCGACGTGCCGCTTCTATCAGCTCATCGACCGTTTCAGGTTCGTCGAGCGACCTGCCGACCGACAGCCTGGCGCACATCCGTCGATAGAGCTGGCTTATCTTGAGCAGCTCTTCGTGACGGCCCTGAGCGGCGATCTTCCCACCGTCGAGAACGAGAATCCGGTCGGCGTCGCGCACCGTCGACAAGCGGTGCGCGATCACGATAGTCGTCCGCCCCGCGCGAAGTCGACGGAGCGCGGCAAAGACGATCTCCTCGGAGATCGCATCGAGCGACGATGTAGGCTCGTCGAGGATGAGAATGGGGGCGTCCTTCAGGATCGCTCGCGCCACGCTCAGGCGTTGACGCTCTCCGCCCGACAATCCGCCGCCCGCTTCGGCGATTTCCGTCTCGTAGCCTTTGGCCAATCGCGAGATGAACTCGTGCGCGTGCGCCGCGCGGGCGGCCTCCTCGATCTCCTCCTGCGCCGCTTCGAGCCGGCCGTACCGCAGGTTATCGGCGATCGTTCCGGAAAAGAGGACCGGATCCTGCAACACGATAGCGATCTTCTCGCGCAGTTCGCGGACCTTGTATCGCCGCACATCGACACCGTCGATGAGGATGCGCCCGGTCGTCGCGTCGTAGAACCGGGGGATCAGGCTCACGAGCGTAGTCTTGCCCGCGCCGGTCAAGCCGACGAGCGCGACCATCTGTCCGGGTCTGGCTTCGAATGTGATGTCGTCGAGAACCTTCGTGCCGTCCGGGTAGGTGAAACTCACGTCTTCGAACGCCACCTCGCCGCGAACGGCGGAAGCCTCGATCGCGTCAGGCGCCTGGACCGTTTCAGGCACCAGCGCAAACATCGCGCGAACACGCTTCGCTCCGGCGAACGCGCCCTGCAGCTGACCTGTGGTGTGGGCAATCGCCGACAGCGGTCCGTACACCGCTCCGAGGTACGAGATGACGACGGTTAGCTGGCCGATGGTGAGGACGCCGCGCATGACGTGGCGGCCGCCGACGATGACCACCAGCGCGGTGCCAAGAATAGTGATGGTGCTGACGACGACCGAGAACAGCGAACTCTGCCACGTCAACTTGATGCGCGCGTTCATCGTGACATCGCCGGCGCGCGTGTAGCGGCCCAGCTCGTGCGGCTCGCGTGCGAAGCTCTTGATGAGCCGCATGGCGCCGAACGTCTCGTAGAGCCGTTCGAGAAGCTTCGACTCGAGCTCTTTCACCCGCTCTTCCCTGTTGACGAGCGTGGAGGTGTAGTACCGCAGACAGAGGTACATGAACGGCACGACCGTGAGTGACAACAAGGCGATCGTCACGTTCAGCCGAACCAGAATCGCGAACATGACGGTCAGCGATGTGACCGAGGTCGCAAGCGGAAAGATGCCGCTCATCACCAGGTTCTCGATCGCGTAGGCGTCCACGTCCACGCGATACACCGCGTCGGCCGTGCTCGTCGTGATGTGGTGATGAAGCCCGAGCGACGTCAGGTGCTCGAACAATCGTGCGCGCAGGTCGTAGACCATGCGCTGTCCCGTGTCGACCTGCACCTGCGTCCCGTACGCCGACACGAACTGGTTGATCACCTGGAGCAGCACGCCGGCGACGACGAGCACGATCAGCAGTACCAGCCGGTTCCCGCCGTGAATCGGCATCAGCCAGCCCGCAAACGGTTGCGGGATCGGACGCGCTACAAGCACGTAGTCGATGACCACGGCCAGCGGCCATGGCTGGAGCGCGCCGAGCCCGATTTCCGTCAGCAGCAGCACGACGAGCAGCGCAACCTGGTTCCGATACGGTCGCAGGAACGACAGCGTCCACACGAGGAGGTTCATCCGCCGACCCTTCGGGCTGGCGCCGGCAGCCCGAGTGGACGCGGGGGCACCAGGTTGGGCGCGATCTTCGGTATCACCAGCGGCACGATCCGGTTGTTGCTCGAGTCGGCGACGTAGAGCCAGCCTCGCCGCGGAGCATATGCCACGCGCGTTGGTGCGCCGAACGCGACACGGCCCTCCTCGCTGATGCCGCGAATGATGCCGTCCGGGCCGACGGCGCGAACACGCTGGTTGTAGAAGTCCGCGATGAAGATTGTCGTCCGCTCCGACTGCTCCGCCGGCTTGGCCTGAGGGAGGTCATTCTTGGCCGGCGCCGGCGTGACCGATTCGACGGGCTCCGCGACGAGCGCGATACCTGCTGGTCCGGCCAGCCGTGCCTCGGTTGCCGGACCATCGTCGCCCGAATATCCCCACATGCCGCTGCCGGCGACCGTGGAGATGATGTGCGTAAGAACGTCCACCTTGCGCACACGGTTGTGATGCATGTCCGCGATGTAGATGTCGCCATTGGGCGCTACAGCCACGTCGCTCGGCATGTTCAGGTGCGCGCGCGTCGCCGGTCCGCCGTCGCCGACGTCGTTCGGTTCGCCGGGCATGCCATCGCCGGCTATGGTGTGGATCAGTCCGGTCTTGGCGTCGATCATCCTGATGCGATAGTTCAGCGTGTCCGCGATGTAGATGTCGCCGTTAGGCGCGGCAGCGACGGCGCTCGGGGTCTGGAGCGCGGCTTCGGTCGCCGGCTTGTCGTCGCCGTCATACCCGCTCTCGCCCGAACCGGCGATCGTGGTGATGACGCCGGTCGGCCGATCCACCCG
Source organism: Acidobacteriota bacterium (assembly GCA_046728115.1). GTDB lineage: Bacteria > Acidobacteriota > Vicinamibacteria > Vicinamibacterales > CAVVIG01 > CAVSWN01. The sequence goes on from JBKPDW010000110.1 coordinate 21,789, forward strand.
CCGAATCCGGTCGTTGTGCGAGTCGGCGATGATCAAATCGCCGTCGGGTGCGATGGCTACGCCGTCAGGTGTATCGAGCTGCGCTTCGCTCGCCTGGCCGTTGTCGCCGGCATAGCCGGCATCGAGATCGTGATTCCCGACAGCCGTCGTGATCACCAGGTTGCGCGAATCGATCCGACGGATGACGTTGTTGTTCGAGTCGGCGAAGTAGACGTCGCCCGTAGGCGCCACGGTGATCCCGCCCGGCGCATCCAGCCAGGCTTCAATCGCGGGCCCGTAATCGCCCGCGAACCCCTTGCGGCCGCCAATGACGGGCGCAGTGGCGGCCTCGCGGAGCATCAACGTTCCAGCGCTCAGCGTGACGATCATCACCACGAAGATGATCGCGCTGCGCAGCCCGTACATGCGAAGCGCCACGAGCGGCGCGCGAACCGGCGCCGACCGCAGCTGCACCATGCCCTGGCCGACAGTCACCCACGCGATGCCGCGCCGGACAATCGCGGTCGTCTGGGCAGTCCGCCACGCGACGGCGATGACCAGCAGCAACGCGAGCGCCGCGACAATCGTTCCGGCGAGCGGCCACCGCAGCGCCAGACCGTATGCCGCGCCGATCGACAGACCGGTTCCGAGCATCAGCGTGGTCACGACTCCGTACGACGTCGGCCGGAGATGCGTGCTCAGCCGTACCAGCGACTTGCCGGCGTTGTGCGTCTCGACGAGCGCGCGGACGTCGAGCCACGCCCATCGGCCGACGAACACGCTGACATCGCGGTCGGCCGACCACCCCTCGTCGATTTCAATGGTCCGGACCGACCGCGATCGGCGGAGCCAGTCGGCCAGCGACGTCAGCACGCGATCCGCCGACGTCCAGGTCTCGCTCCAGAAGCGATCTTCGGCGACGTTGCCGGAAATGAGCAGCAGGGCACGCCAGGCTTCGTTGAGTGACGGGCGCGGTCTGCGGCTCGTTTGCGCCGGCCTGGGAGGCGGCAGCGCGACTTCCGGCGGCGACAACAGCCCCCGGATGCGGCCGCGTACGCGCGCGATCGGCTGCAGGAAATGCAGATACGCCACGGTTGCGCGATACCAGAATCGCGGACCGTGCAGCGACTCCATGTCGGACCGGAGCGCGTAATTGATGTTCTTGGCGATGGTTGCCGCGATGCCGACGCCTCCGCTCATTAGGAGCAGTGCAGCTGCCCACCGATGATCGCCGGTTGCCGTCACGCCAAGCCCTGCGAGCAGCAGGCAGAACGAAATCACCTGGAACTTGATGGAATGCGGCAGAAACGCGAACGGATGAACGTCGGTGCGATACACCGACGGAAACGGCGCCGTGCCCCACACGCCGGAGTTGATCCGGGTGCCCGACAGCGAGCGCACGAACGGCAGCGGACTGTAAATGCGTCCGCGCCACAGCATGCGGCCGTCCAGGAACTTGTCGGGATGGTGCGCCATCAACCACGTTTCGCCCTCGCCGTAGCCCACCTGCTGCCGCCAGTACGATTTCACCGACGCGCGGTGGTGATGCCAGACGAGCGCGGACGAAGCGAACCCGATTTTCCAGCCCCGCGCCTGCAGCCTCCAGCAGACATCCACGTCGTCACCAGCGCGCAGGAAGACCGGATTGAAGCCGCCGATCGCAACGAGCGCATCGCGCCGGAATGCCATGTTGCAGCCGGGGACGTGCTCTGCAATTCGATCGTCGAGCAATACGTGCGTCGGGCCACCGGGCGCGCGCGCGATGCACTGCGCCATCGGCGGATCGTCGGGGGGCACGACGTTCGGCCCGCCGGATCCGACGACATCGGATTTGAGGAACGGCTGGACGAGGAAGGTCAGCCAGTCCGGGTCCACGTGCGTATCGGCGTCGGTGTACGCGACGATTTCGCCCGTGGCATGTGCCAGGCCGACATTGCGAGCCGCACTCAGGCCGCCATTGGGGATGTCGACGACGCGCACACGCGGGTGGGCGCGACCGATCTCGCTGGTGCGATCTCTCGAGCCGTCGTTGACGAGTATGACCTCGTAATTCGGATACGACAGCCGATCGAGCGAGGCCAGGCAATCCTCCAGCGTGTCGGCGGCGTTATAAGCACAGACGATGACAGAGACCCAAGGCCAGCTGCGTTGCGCGTCGCGACTGAACGGCGCGTCATCGAACGCAGCGGAAACCGCCTTGGCTGCCGGCTTCGGGCGGCGCTCGCGATCGACGAGTCCGAAGTTCCAGTCGTCCACGTCTGATCCGCCGCGCCACCATTCGTCGGTCCAGGCAAAAGCCACCGCGCCGCAGGCGCCTTCGTCGAACGCGACGCGGATGTGCATGGCAGTTATGGCGGCCTGCCCCTCTTCGCCCTCGCGAATGCTGTCAGCGCCCGCTTCGGCCAGCAACAGCGGCTTGTGGCTCGCAATGTGCTGCAGCCGCGCGATGTAAGCACGCAGGTCGCGCTCGCGGTGCAGGTACACGTTGAATGCGCAAATGTCGAAGAACGAGAGGTCGAGAAACTCCGTTGGCGGAAAGTTGACGTAGGTCAGCAAGCTGTCGGGCGAAGCGGACTTGGCATCGTCGTACACAGTGTGGAGATACCGCTCGATGCGCCTCCGTCCGTGCCAGCGCACAACGCCCGGAGGAATCTCATTGCCCAGGGCGAAGACGAGAACGGCTGGGTGATCGCCAAGCTCGCGAACCTTGGCGGCCAGGTCTCGACGGATCTGGCGGCGGAGCGAGCGGTTGTCGAGAAACGCGACGTGCTGCGACCACGGCAGCCCCACCATCACGCGCAGTCCATGGAGAGCTGCCGCATCGAGCAGTTCGCGTCGCGGCATCGTGTACGTGCGGATAGTGTTGATGCCGAGACCCGCCATCAGGCGAAAGTCTTCGGCAATCTGCGTCGCGCTGGGGAACTGATAGCCGTCTGCGTCCGGGGCGAAGGTGCCGTAGGTGACGCCCTTTACAAGGAAGCGTTCGTTCGCCACGCGGAGAAACTTTCCGTCCGTGGCGATCCGGGCGTTCGACGGCAGCGGCGTGGCGCGCCGCACTTCGCGGTCGGCCTGAACCGCTGTGCTCACAACAGGTCAATAGCCCTCAAGGGCAAGTTCCTATTGTAGCAGTGGTTAGCGGTTTATCCGGACGCTCCCGCTGAAGGTCTTGAAGCGCATCGATCCCTTGGAGGCCGGTGCCGGCGCTCCGGGCTCTGCTTCCGCCCTGACTGGTCCGGAGGCGCCTAGCTCAGCTCTGAGGGAACGTCGGCTGCTCGTTCGAAGCATCAGGGGGACATCCGAATTCAGCTGACCGCTGAAGGAGTTGAACGTCACCGTCCCCCTGGCCGTTTCGGGCACGCGCACGTTGATGCTGCCGCTGAAAGTGTCCACATCAATCAGTTGGTCGGGTTGCCAGTTCCGGGCGGCGATTTCGACCGAGCCGCTGAAGCTGTGGGCGCGAATCGAACCGATCATGTCCTCGAGCCGGATCCGCGACGAGAACCCGTGCACCCTGTGCGATCCCTCGAGTCCGGTCGCAAAGAGCGGAGCGCTGAAGACCTCGGCTTCGAGATTCGTCCGTTTCGGGACCTTGATGTCCAGGTCCGTTTCGACGATCCGGTTATGCCGGGACCAATTCGCGTAGTCCTTGTGGTTCGCGTTGACGACCAGGGTCGACCCTTCAGTGTGTATATCGAGCTTGATATGGTCGAGTCGCTCTCGATCGGCGCGCCGCGTGGCCTCGATCGACGCGTTTTGTCGCGCCTCGCCGGTAATCGTTACACGGCCGGAAAAGTTCTTGACCCTCAGCGTGCCGCCTGGGGCGAGCGCGGCCGTTTGCGAGATGTGCTCGGTTTCAATGTCCGCAGCCACAACGAGCGTGCAGCCTGCCGAGAGGACAGCCAGAGCGAAAAGAGCATTTCGCATAGACGGTTGGACGAATCCGTTGGGTTCAGGGTTCAAGGTGCAGGACTCAGGGTTCAAGCCGGCCGGTGTACAGGGCCATGCCCACCACGGCGTCCACCCCGAGTGCGTCGAGTTCCTCGATTTCCGCGCGGCTGCTGATGCCACCCGCGGCCGTCAAACGGCGGCCGGTAACTCCCCGGACCTCGCGAATGGCAGCGAAATTGGCGCCCTGCATCAGTCCCTCGGTGTCCACGTTGGTATAGAGGAATTCGTCGCAATATGGCTCCAGAGCCTTGACGGCTTCGACCGGAGTGAGCGGCAGGACCGTCTTCCAGCCATGGATGACAACGCGGCCGCCGCGGCTGTCGACGGCGGCGATGATGCGATCACGGCCGATCGCATCGGCGAGCGTCGCGGCAAATTCCAGGTCGGGCCGGCCGTCTTTGAAGAGCGCCGAGCCCGCGATGACCTGGCCGGCGCCGGCGCCCAGGACGTCACGTGCGCGCGCGACCGTTCGAATGCCGCCACCGACGCGGCAGGCGAGCGAGGCGGCAATCATCCGGACCAGCCCCAGGTTGTCGCCCGCGTCCATGGCGGCGTCCAGATCGATGACCTGCACTTTCGGAAAGCGATCGAAGCGACGGACCCAATGAAAGACATCCTCGTCTCGAATGGCGAGTCGTTCGCCCTGAACGAGCTGCACGACGGCGCCGCCCTGCAAATCGATCGAAGGAATCAGCATTTCAGGTTCACACACGCACCGGTATTTCTCGAGCGCGGAGATACTCTTTGAGACTCCGCACGCTCGTCTCTGCGTAATGGAACATCGACGCCGCCAGCGCGGCGTCGGCGCGACCTTTGGTGAAGACCTCCACAAAGTGGTTCAGCGTTCCAGCGCCTCCGGACGCAATGACCGGGATCGATACGGCTGACGACACCGCGGCCGTCAGCAGGCAGTCGAAGCCGGATTTCGTTCCGTCGCGATCGATTGACGTCAGCAGGATCTCCCCGGCCCCGCGGGATTCGGCCTCGCGTGCCCACTCGACTGCGTCGCGGCCGGTTGCGGTTTGGCCGCTGCGGGCGTAGACCGCGAATCGATCGCCATCCTGTTTGGCGTCGATCGCGATTACGACGGCCTGGCTGCCGTACCGTGCAGCGAGTGTCGTGATGAGCGACGGGTCCGCCAGGGCCGCCGTGTTCAGGCTGACTTTATCGGCGCCGGCGTCGACTGCCGCGCCGGCATCCGACTCGGTTCGAATGCCCCCGCCGACCGCGAGAGGAATGAACAACTCGCGCGCGACGGCGCGGATCGTATCGGCAAGCGCCCGACGCGCCTCGATCGTTGCCGTGATGTCGAGAATGACAAGTTCGTCGACCCCTTCAGCGTTGTACCGCCGCGCCAGTTCCGCGGGGTCGCCCGCCGACCGCAACCCTTCGAAATTGATGCCCTTGACCACCTGTCCATTTCGGACGTCCAGGCAGGCGATGATGCGTTTAGAGAGCATCAGGCACGCACCGCACAAAGTTCCGCAACACCTGCAATCCGACGTCTCCGGATTTCTCGGGATGAAACTGCACCCCTGCGATGTGATCGCGGCGCACGATCGCCGCAAAGCGCTGACCATGTTCCGTCACGGCGACCGTGTCGGCGGTGATCGGCGCGACGTAGCTGTGGGTGAAATACACCTGTGCGCCGGCTGGCACGCCAGACACGATCGAGTCCTGGCGCGCGATCGTCAGACTGTTCCAGCCGACATGAGGGACTTTGACGTTGGCTGCCTCCAGCCTGACGACGTGGCCCGACAGCACACCCAGTCCCTTCAGGTCCGGCGCCTCGTCGCTGGATTCGTACAGCCACTGCATCCCGAGACAGATCCCAAGCAGGCGGCGTCCGCTGTCGACGTGCCGGCGAATCGCGTCGATCCAGTCTGCCGTCAGAACCCGTGTCGCGCCGAAATGCCCAACGCCGGGCACGATGATCGTCTCCGCTGGTGAAATGTCCTCAGGTACTCCGGGCACGAACACCTGGGCGCCAATCGCCGCAAGCGCCTTCTTCACCGACGTCAGATTCCCCGCCTGGTAGTCAATGAGCGCGATCATCGGCACGGCGTCGTCCTTACAAGAGTCCCTTGGTGCTCGGCAGCATCCGCGCCAGACGCCTGTCTCGCGCGCACGCGACGCGCAGGGCTCGGCCGAATGCCTTGAAAACGGCCTCGATCTTGTGATGACTCGATCGTCCGTACAACACTTTCGCGTGGACGTTCGCGCGAGCTCCGATCGAAAACCCTTCGAAGAAGTCGTGGACCAGCTCGGTCTGCAAATCGCCCACCCGCGCGGTCTTCACGCGCACGTCGATCACCGCGTGCGGGCGGCCGCCGAGATCGATAGCGGCGACTGCCAGCGTCTCGTCCATCGGCATCACGAAATATCCGGCTCGATTGATCCCTCGTCGGGTACCCAGCGCCTTCGAGACGGCCTCGCCGAGTGCGATGCCGAGATCTTCCACAGTGTGGTGCTGATCGACGTCCAAATCGCCGTTCGCTTCCACACGCAGGTCGAACGCGCCGTGACGCGCGACCAGCTCCAGCATGTGATCGAGAAACCGGATGCCGCTGCGCACCAGATAGCGCCCCTTGCCGTCGAGCGCGATCGACAGCTTGATGTGCGTTTCCTTCGTCCGCCGATCGATCATTGCGCGGCGCACAACACCTCTTCCATCACGGCGATGCAGTGTCGCGTGTGTGCAACGATGCCGGCGCCCACCCGGATGCAGCCGGCACAGCCCGGCTCCGTGGATCGATCGCGAATGTACACGCCCCGGTCGAAGGCGCCTTGGACGAGCGCACTCGTGCGATCGCCGGCACACACGAGGACGAAGTTCGCCGAGCTCTGCCAGTAAGTCAGTCCCAGCCGGTCGCAGGCGTCGTACAGCAGCGCTTTCGATTCCTTGACCTGGCGCAGGTATTCATTCAGGTGATCGAGATCGCCGAGCGCGGCCTCAATGGCCGTGACGGCTGCAAGGTTGACGCTGTACACCGGAATGGCGCGACGGATCGCATCGACCGTATCGGGTGCACCGACCAGGCAACCGATGCGAAGCCCCGCCAGACCGAACGCCTTCGAGAACGTGCGCCCGACGATCACGTTCGGAAACGTCGCGAGCTCCGGAATGAAACTGATGCCGGCAAACTCGGCGTACGCTTCGTCGACAAAGACCACGGCTTCCTTCGGGACGCGCTGCGCTATCGTGCGGATCGCATCGAGCGGCATCGAGACGCCCGTCGGGTTGTTGGGGTTCGTCAGGAAGATGACGCGCGTCTGCGGCGTGATGCCGGCGAGGACGCGATCGAGCGCGAACGAAAAGTCGCGATTCGGCAGCACCTGCACGAGGCGTCCGCCGGCGACCGCCGTATCGAAGCGGAAGATCTCGAATGCGGGTTCGGGGACGACGGCTTCGAGGACGGGTCCGCCGACGGATGGACGCAGGTAGGCGACGGCGAGCGCCATGATCCCTTCGTCGAGGCCGTTGGTCAACGTGACGCGATCGGCATCGACGCCAAGATATTGCGCAACCGTGGCGGTGGCGGCGTCGTAGGGCGGATAGAAACCAATCCGATCGGCGCGCAGCCGTGCCAGCGCTTCGATGACTCTCGGCGAACAGCCACCCGTGTTCTCGTTCTGATGCAACCGCAAGCCGTCGTACAGCTCGGGCGGTTTCTGGTAATGCGACACGTCACGCGCCTTTCAAGCGAATCTCGATCGACTCTGCATGTGCGTTGAGCCCCTCGGCACGCGCGAGGGGCAGGATGATCGGCGCCAGCCCGGCGAGTCCTGCCCGCGTCAGTCGCTGCACCGACATGACGCGCATGAAGTCTGCGGCCGACAAGCCGCCGCGAAACCGCGCCGCGCCAGCCGTTGGCAGGACGTGGTTGGACCCTGTCGCGTAGTCGCCCGCGGCCTGCGCGCTGTACGGGCCGATGAACACGGCGCCAGCAGTCAGCGATCGGCGGCCCAGGTCTTCGCTTTCGATGACCAGATGCTCCGGTGCGAACCGATTGGCCAGCATCATCGCCTCGTCGCTCGATCGCGCGATGACGATCGCGCCATGCTGCGCGACCGAGCGGGCAGCGATCGTGCGAAATTTGCACGCCTTGTTCACGGCGTTGGCTACCGCGGTGCCAAGACGCCGGTTCCACGTGATGAAGATCGCTCTCGCGTCGGGATCGTGCTCGGCCTGCGCCGACAGATCGGCGGCAATCCAGGCCGGCCGGCCGCGGCCGGCGACGATGACGATCTCGGTGGGGCCGGCGTAGAAATCGATGGCGCACTGGCCGGCTACGAGGGATTTCGCCGTAGCCACGTACCGATTGCCGGGCCCGACGATCTTGTCCACCCGAGGCACCGCCGGAGTGCCGAATGCCATGGCCGCAATCGCGTGCGCGCCGCCCATTCGAAAGAGCCTCGTCACGCCGGCCTCGAGCGCGGCGGCCATCACCACCGGATCGGGCCGTGGACATGCCACGATGATTTCCCTCACTCCCGCCACTCTCGCCGGCACCGTCGTCATCAACAGCGAGGACGGCAACGGAAAGCGACCGGCGGGGACGTAACACCCCACGCGTGCGAGCGGCTCGACGCGCTGTTCGATCGACACACCGGACGCAACCTCGAGATCCCAATGGCGCGGAATCTGGCGGAATGCCACGCGCGCGATGTGCGCGGCGGCACGTGCGATTGCGCGCCGCGTCGCCACGTCCACCCGCGCGGCCGCGGACTGCATCTCGCTGGCGGACACTTCGAGCGGACCCGACAGGTCGTCGAACCGCCGTGCGAATCGAACGAGCGCCCGATCGCCTCCCGAGCGAACCGCATCGACAATCGTCCGCACCCGGCGCTCGAACCCAGGGTCCGCGCGTGTTGCAGGCGTCAGCAGCCGGCGAATCGCCTTCTTATCGGTCGCCTCGACAATCCTCAATCGATTAATCTCCCAACCCGTGCCACCCGCCCGACCGCTCTACGTCCTACCTGCTCTTCCAGTCCGTTCCTCCCAACCGCCCGCTGGGCTGAAGCCTTGGCGCCACAAGCGCGGTTTCTAGTCCCTGGCTACAGAACAATCTTGTTCAGCGGATACTCGACGATCCCCTGGGCGCGCGCTGATTTCAACCGCGGAATCAGATCGCGCACCGTTCGTTCCTCGATGATCGTGTTGACCGCCACCCACTCCTCGTCGCTCAGTCCGGAAATCGTCGGCCGCTGAAGCGCCGGCAGCAGCGCGAGGACCGCGTCGAGATCGGCGCGCCGGACGTTCAGCATCAGGCCCACGCGACCTTGAGCTTCGATCGCGGCCCGGAGCAGCAGTGCGATGTTTTCCAGCTTCGTTCGCTTCCACTGGTCGGCGAGCGCCGTGTGGTTCGCGATGAGCTGTGTGTTCGATTCCATCACGGTGTCGACGATCCGCAGTCGATTGGCGCGAAGGGTCGAGCCTGTTTCGGTCGCCTCGACGATCGCGTCGGCGAGAACCGGTGGTTTCACCTCGGTGGCGCCCCACGAGAACTCGACGTTCACCTTGACGCCATGCCGCTCGAAATACGCGCGCGTTGCGCGAACGAGTTCCGTTGCGACGGTCTTCCCCTCGAGGTCCCTCGGGCAGCGAATCGAGGACTCCTCCGGTGCTGCCAGCACCCATTTGACTTTCCCGAAACTCTGCTTCGAATAAATCAGATCAGCGATGGTCGTGATGACGCCGGTCCGGCCGTCGCCGGCCTCGTGCTCGGCGATCCAGTCCTGTCCCGTCAGACCGGCGTCGAGCACGCCATCCGAGACATAGCGCGCCATTTCCTGCGCGCGGATCAACATGCATTCGAGTTCCGGATCGTCAACCGCCGGAAAGTACGATCGTGAGCTGACGTAGATGTTGAAGCCCGCGCGTGCGAACAACTGCACGGTCGCGTCCTGCAACGAACCCTTGGGAATGCCGAGTTTCAGTGTCATGGCTTCAGTCACACCTCCAGCACGGGGCGCAAGCTCTCCACTGCGCGGCGCGACGCTCTCCGCCACAGACGACACACGGGACACGGGGCAGGACTTTCATGCTCCGTGTCTCCCGTGTCCCCCGTGGTGGAGAGATTCTGGAGCTGGCTCGAGCTTGCGATAGAAACACGTTCTCGCCCCCGTGTGGCACACGTTGCCGTCGCCGAGGCGTTTCACCTTCACGAGCACCGTGTCATCGTCGCAATCCACGAGGATGTCGATCACTTCGAGCCTGTTGCCGGAGGTTTCGCCCTTGGTCCACAGCCTGTTGCGCGTGCGGCTGAAGAACGTGGCATAGCCGGTCCGCCTGGTGTCAGCCAGCGCCTGTTCGTTCATGAAGCCGACCATCAGCACTTCGGCCGAGTCCGCATCCTGAATGACCGCGGGTATCAGTCCGTCGAGTTTTGAAAAGTCCATAAAAGAAAAAACCCCGCCGGATGGCGGGGTCCCTTTTTGGTCCTTGGTTCCTGGTGCCTGGTCCCTGGTGCTTGGTCCCGCCTAGATCGCGCACACTCCACTGGCCCGATGGCCGTGATGATGGAAGTGGCCGTGATGGCAGACCGCGAACATGAAGATGTGAGCCTAGCCGATCGTCAAATGACGTGTCAACGGCGCCGGTCGGCGTTGGAAGGCGGCGTGGCCTCGCGGGCGACCATGACTTCGGTCGCCTTGATAATCGCGAGCGCATCATCCCCTCTGCGAAGCTTCAACTCTTCGACGGCGTCGCGTGTGATGACGGCGGTCAGTGTTTGATCGCCAATCTTGAGCCGCACCTGGGCGAGGAGGCCCTCGACGCGGACCTCGTCGACGTATCCATGCAGCTGATTCCGCCCGCTGATCGAGACGATCGCGCCGGTCCGCCGCGGCGGCCGCTTGCGCGCGTTCGGCCTCGTCGACGGCGCCAGCAGGCGATCGACCTCGTTTTCGGCAATGCGATGGTGGCCGCCGCTGGTCAGCCGCGTGCGGACGCGGCCTTCGTAGATCCAATGCTTCAGTGTGGAGTAGCCGACACCGAGGCGCCGCGCAGCCTGTCTGACCGTCAGGAGTGACATGGCTAATATCGCCTATAAAAAACAGCTTGAATCATATTAAACTGTGCGATTGTTGTGAAGAGCTGCTGTCGGGTCGTGGCATGTGTCCTGCTTGGGGGAAGCCTCGCCTGCAGCGCCCCTGCGGGCACCGGCAGCGGCCGGACGAGTATCCGGCTCGCGGCGGCGTCAGACCTTCAGGCCGCGCTCGGTGAGTTGACGGCTCGCTTCTCCGCGTCCCACGCGGTGGACGTGTTCGTTTCCTACGGATCGTCGGGGACGTTCTTCACCCAGCTCGTCAATGGTGCGCCGTACGACATGTTCTTGTCCGCCGACGTGGCCTATCCAAAAAGACTGGCGGATCGGGGACTCGCCGTCAGCGGCAGCGAGTTCACCTATGCCATCGGCCGGATCGTCGTCTGGGTTCCGGCGTCGTCGCCGCTCGCCGTCGAGCGCTCGGGTCTGGCCACGCTTGCCGCCGACTCGGTCAAGCGCGTCTCGATCGCGAATCCCGAGCATGCGCCATACGGCCGCGCGGCGGTTGCCGCGATGCAACACGCCGGCATCTACGATCGGATCCGACCAAAGCTCGTGCTGGGTGAGAATATCGCCCAGGCGCTGCAGTTCGTTCAGAGCGGTGCAGCCGACGTCGGAATCGTCGCGTTGTCGCTTGCGCTCGCACCGAACCTCAAATTACAAGGTCGTTGGTTCGAGATTCCATCGAGCGAATATCCAACCATCGAACAGGGCGGCGTGATCCTGAAGAGCACACCGAATCCCGCCGCCGCACAGGAATTTCGAGCCTTTCTGACCGGCGCCGACGGCCGCGCCATCCTGAAGCAGTTCGGCTTCTCGGTGGCCGGAGAATAGCGTGGACTGGACGGCGGTCTGGTTGAGTATTCGCCTCGCGACAGCGACGACGCTGGTGCTGTTGGCCATCGGCATTCCCCTCGCATACTGGATCGTATTCTCGCCGCGCCGCTGGAAATTTCTCGTGGAGGCGGTCGTCGCGCTGCCTTTGGTGTTGCCGCCCACTGTGCTCGGCTTTTACGTCCTGGTGGCAATCGGTCCATTCAGTCCCGTCGGCCGTGCGTACGTGCGTCTGGTGGGACACGGGCTGCCGTTCACGTTCGAGGGGCTGCTGATCGCCTCCGTGCTGTACTCGCTGCCGTTTGCCGTGCAGCCGTTCAGCACCGAGTTCGCGTCGGTTGACGCGCGGCTGCTCGAGGCGTCGTGGTCTCTCGGGGTGTCGCGCCTCGCCACGTTTCGACGAATCGTCATCCCGTTGTCGGTGCGCGGCCTGGTGACCGGGGTCGTCCTCAGCTTCGCGCACACGCTCGGTGAATTCGGCGTCGTGTTGATGGTGGGTGGAAATGTCCCGGGAGCGACGCGCACGGTGTCGATTTCGATTTACGACGCCGTGCAGTCGCTCGATTATGCAGCGGCGTCTCGCACGTCGATGTTCCTTCTGGTGATTTCGTTCGTGATTCTCGTTTCGGCCTATCTGCTTCAGCGAACGGTATGGGTTCGGCCGCGGCATTGACAGGAGACTCTGCCGGCCCCGGCCTGCAGATGTCGGTGGCGCAGCGCTTCGCGAGCGGATTCAGTGTCGCAGCGAGGTTGGACGTTCGTCTGCCGCCGGGAACGATCCTCGTTTTCTTCGGACCGTCAGGGTCCGGAAAAACGACGTTGCTGAGATTAATCGCGGGGTTGGAGCGACCTGACCGCGGCACCATTCGGTTCGATGACCAGTCGTGGTGCGACACCGACCGCGGCATCTGGCGTCCGGCTCAGGATCGCCGCGTGGGCCTCGTATTCCAGGAGCCAGCGCTCTTCCCGCATCTCTCCGTCCGCGCCAACATCGCGTATGGGGTCGCAGCCAGGCGGCATCCAGGTCGCAGCCGGATCGCGTCGCCGCCCGGTCGCGCTCAGGTCGCATCCGGGTCCGACCGCATCGCAGAAATTGCGGGGACGTTGGGGATCGCGGATCTCGATCGGTATCCGAGGAAGTTGTCGGGCGGCGAGGCGCAGCGCGTGGCTCTGGCCCGCGCCCTGACGCCGGATCCTCGACTGCTGCTGCTGGACGAACCGTTTGCCTCGCTCGACGGCCCGACGCGCGGCCGGCTGCGCCGCGATCTGCGCGCACAGTTACGCCGCATTGGCACACCAGCCATCCTGGTGACGCACGATCGGACCGAGGCCCTGGCGATCGGCGATTCGATGGCCGTCGTCATGGCAGGCGAGGTTCGTCAGGTGGGCGCCGTTGCAGACGTGTTCAGCCACCCGCGCGATGCCGGCGTCGCCGCGGCACTTGGCGTCGAGGCGGTTCTGCCGGCCCGCATCGCCGAGACGTCAGACGGATTGCTGGCCGTTGCCATCAACGACGTCGTGCTGCACGTTGCGGAACGGACCGACGACGATCGCATTCAGGCCGGATCGCACGTCTACGCCTGCATTCGCGCGGAAGATGTCACACTTGAAGCGCAGACGTCCAGGCGCGCGAGCGCGCGCAACCACCTGGCTGCTCGTGTGATGTCGATCCAGTCGGAGGGCGCCGTCGATCGCATCACGCTCGACTGCGGGTTTCCGCTCGACGCGGTGATTACGCGCCGATCGCGGGAGGATTTGAACCTGTCGGAAGGCGTGCAGGTCGTCGCAGCGATCAAAGCGACATCGATTCATCTCGTGCCGCGAGCGTAGCGTTCGGCTGGCGCTTTCGCATCGGTGTAGTGCCAAGCCGGATCGCCACAAACCGACCGCTACACTGAAGCGCAACGTGCAATAACCTCGCGGTCTAGTGCAAAGGCGACGGTCACACCGGCAGCGGCTTGCCCTTCGTTTCCTCACCGAATGGCAACAGGAGCAGTCCGATTACAAACGCAATCGACGTGAACGCAACTGGCGTTCCAATCGTGTGGTACGCCTGGACGCCCGATCCCACGAGGAACGTAATGCCCGCTCCGGCGAAGCGGCCCACCGACGTCGCAAAGGCGAAGGCGCTGGCTCGACACTCGGTCGAGTACTGCTCGGGCAGCCACAACGTGTACATCGCGAAGTTCGCGCCACCGAGGCCGAGGAGAAACAGAATCGTCATGAACCACGGCAGCGCATTCGCGGAGAGATAGAAGACGTACCCGAAGCCGATAGCGATCGAGAAGAACATCAGGGCGAAGAACAGTCCCAACGTCATTCGGCGCCCCAACGATTCGGCCAAGGTCGGCAGGACGAGACACCCAAGTATCGTGCCCGCCGAGAGCAGCATCGTGCCGTACGAGGCCAGGCGCGCGGCATCCGCCGCACCATACCCTCCGCGCAGCGCGATCTCTCGCACCGAGGTCGGTACGTAGACGGATCCGGCCCAGAGACCGACGATCGATACGAGCAGGTACAACGAATTCAACAACGTCCGCCGCCGGTACATCGCCGAAAACAGTTTCCCGAAGGCTTCCCGCATCGTGGGGCGATGGACGGCGTCGACGCGTTGCTCCCATGCGGCCGACTCGCGGACACCGTATCGAATGAACGTAACGAGCAACGCAGGCGTGCCGCCGACCGCGAACATCCAGCGCCACCCATATTTCGCCCCGACGAAGTAGTTCGCGATGGCCGCGAGAAAGAAGCCGAAGTAGTAGCCCGTATGCATATACCCGGCGCCGTTCTTCCGGCGGTCTTCCGGCCATTCTTCGGCGACGAACGTGCCGCCCATCGACCACTCGCCGCCGATGCCGATTCCGGCGAGCAGACGGAAGACGGCGAGCTGCCAGATGTTGGTCACGACCCCGCATAGCAGCGTGAACAGCGAGTAGCAGAGAATCGTGGCCATGAGCGTTCGGACCCGGCCGAAGCGATCGGCGACCGGACCCCACAGCATCGAGAGCCCCCACCCGATCAAGAACAGCGCGAATAAGACGCTCCCGTAGTAGACGACGTTGATGGGGGTGCCGGGGATACCCGAGCGCGGCAGCAGTTCGGTCAGCGCCGGTGCCAGGACGAGCGAGTAGATGAACGAGTCCATCCCATCGAGCGCCCAGCCGCCCCACGCGGCCCAGAATCCACGAATCTGATTGCGTGTGAGCCGGCTGGGACCGGCCGTTCCGGCCAGAGTCATGGTGGCGAGTATAGACTCTCGGAATGGCTCGCAACATCATCGCAGCCGTTCTCGTCGTTCTCGCGTGTGTTCTCGCGCGCGCGCAGTCCGTACCGACACAGCCGGCCGAAACATTGCTCAGTCGGGCCATCCTCGCAGCCCTCGACGAGGAACTCTCCGGTATGGCCGCCAAGGACCACGTCTCGCGACTGACACAGCTGCATCGCGTGCCGGCATCTACCGGATTCCATGATGCAGTGGAGTACGTGATGGGGCGCGCCAAAGCCATCGGGCTGACCGACGCGCATGTCGAGACGTTCCCCGGCGACGGTACGACCTGGTTCGGCACGCTCCATGGCAACCGCGGATGGCGAGTCGAAGCCGGAACGCTGGACGAGATACAGCCAAAGCCGCGGCGGATCATTTCTTACGACGATGTGCGGTTGGCGGTCGCCGACAACAGTGAAAGCGCAAACGTCACCGTGGAACTCGTGGACGTCGGATCGGGCGCGCAGCGACAGGACTACGACGGCAAGGACGTCCGCGGCAAGCTGGTCTTGTGCGATGCCGTTCCCGCGGCGTGCCATCGGCAAGCCGTCGAAGAACACGGCGCGGTCGGGCTGGTCAGCTACAACTCCAATCAGGTCAGCGCATGGTGGCGCGACGATCAGGATCTGATTCGCTGGGGGCATCTCGATTCGCGCGGCCGACGCAACACGTTTGCCATCATGATTTCCGGGCGCGAAGCGCGGTCGTTGCAGCAGCGGCTGGCTCGAGGCGAACACATCACGCTCCATGCGGTTGTTCGCGCCCGGAACGACGACACCATGCCGTACGAAACGATCGTTGCCACGATACCCGGCACCGATCCCTCGGCTGGAGACATCGTCTTCAGTTGCCATCTCGATCACGAGAAGCCGGGCGCCAACGACAACGCCAGCGGATGCGCATCGATACTCGAGATCGCGCGCGCACTGACAACGCTGATCGACGCGAAGCGCCTGCCACGGCCCGTGCGGACGATCCGGTTCATCTGGCCGTCCGAGATGACGGGGACGATTGCCTACCTGACGAAGTATCCGGACGTCGCCTCGCGCATTCGCGCAGTGGTTCATCTCGACATGGTCGGCGCCAATCCGTTCATCACGAAGTCCATCCTGCACGTGACGCGCTCGCCATGGTCGATCGCGACGGTGACCGACGATGTGGAGGAGGTATTCGGCCGGTACGTGATCGAGGGGGCGTTTCGCGCCGCGGCAGAAGGCGACATGACGCATGCGATCCGATCGCACGGCGGAACGAAAGACGCCTTCTGGGCCGACATCACGCCTTACGAGAGCGGCAGCGACCACTGGATCTATCAGGAAGGCGCATTTGGCATTCCTGCGATCTACCTGCGCGATCATCCCGACATCTACATCCACACGACGGGCGATCTCGCCGACAACATCGAGCCGACGAAGATCAAACGGTCTGCCTTCATTGCGGCCGCTTGCGGCTACTATCTCGCCACGATGCCGGATAAAGGTGAATCGCTTCTGGCATTGAGCGTCGCGAATGCGCACGAGCGACTGGCCGAAGATGGCAGGCGCGCAGTCGCAATGGCGGCCGATCGCCCTCGCAAGCGCGACGCGGCCATCATCGTCGTGCAGGCCGTGCAGCGCGAACAACGGCGGCTGCGATCGTTGACGCGGTTCGTGCGGTCGGACTCGCCGGCACACATCGATCAACTCGCCGCGGCGCTGACAGAAACGGCGAAGGCGATCCTCTTGACGTTCCTGACGGCCGACGAGGTGAGCGGCTTGGCCCAGACTAACTTCAGGATGCCGTCGGCCGACCGACGCGTCCCGGTTCGCAACATGAGCGTCAAGGGTCCGCTCGCGCCAGACGGGGAGTGGCTCGTCGCAAAGGCGGGCGCGCCGCCGTCGCTCGCCATCGCCCGCACCGACAACGGCGGGGACGTCTCTTACGAAATCGTGAATTTCATCGACGGGGTTCGAACGGTCGGCGAGATCCGCGACGCCGTCAGCGCAGAGTTCGCGCCGATTGACCTCTCGGTGGTCGCAGAATACATGGACGTACTCGCGAGGGCTGGGGCGATCAGCTTCAAACGCTGAGCATCGCCGCAACGAAAACGGCCAAGATCGGGCCGAAAGTCGTCCAATAATAGGGGCGGCTCCCAGACGTACACGACAGAGTGGAGGACGGTCCCCTTGCCAGGCGACTCGATTGGGCCGTACCAGATCCGCGAAAAGCTCGGCTCCGGTGGCATGGGCGAGGTGTTTCTGTGCCTCGACACGCGCCTTCAGCGCATGGTGGCTCTGAAGTGTCTGACGAACCGCGACGCCGGCGACGATGACAACAACATCCTGCGCGAAGCGCGAGCGGCCGCACGGCTGACCAACCCTCACATTGCGAGCGTCTACGACGTCCTGGAGTACGAGGGCCGCGCCTTCATCGTGATGGAGTACGTGGAAGGAGAAAGCCTCAGGACCAGGCTTCTTCGAAGTTCGCTTTCTCCCGACCTAGCGATCGCGATCGGTCTTCAACTTGCGGATGCGCTCTGCGCAGCGCACACACAAGGCGTCATCCACCGCGATTTGAAGCCTTCGAATATTCAGCTGATGCAGGATGGCACCGTCAAGGTGCTCGATTTCGGCGTAGCCAAGGTGATTCCGCGGGTAGAAGGGGTCACTGAAGCCCCCACCACCAGACGCACCGGGGCCGGTGGCCGATCCGACAGTCCTGGCACTCCTGTGTACATGTCGCCAGAACAGCTGATCGGAGGCCGTGTCGACACTCGATCCGACATCTACAGCCTCGGGGTCGTGTTATTTGAAATGGTGACGGGACGCCGGCCCTACATCGAGACCGACGCGGTCGCGCTCGCCGTCGCGATGACCACATCGCGGCCTCCGCCGCCAGACGCCATCGATCCACGCGTGCCGCGCCGGTTGTCGTCGGTGATCGTCAAGGCGCTGCAGCACGAACCGTTCAATCGTTACCAGTCCGCGCGAGAGCTCGGCGACGCGCTCCAGGAACTGATCGAGCCCACGACCCGCGAGGTTCCCCCGCCTTTTGTCGAGAACGTCTCTCGCCGCCGATTTTCACGACTCGCACTGGCTGCAGTGGTCGTGGCCGTGGCCGGCGCCCTGGGCTGGCTGATCGCGTCGAGCCGTGCTCGAACGCCGGCGCCGAACGCCGCCTCGTCGGTGTTGGCGATTCTGCCCGTGGACAACCCGACAGGCGACCCGCACGCCTCCTATCTGGGAGAGGCGATGGCGTCGCTGGTAGCTGCCAACTTTCGCACGATCGGCTCGCTGAACGTCGTGTCACGAGCGTCGACGATTGAGTTTGCGCGCAGGCGCAACGATCTTCAGGCGCTCAAGGATCAACTCGGCGCCGCGTACGTGCTGGACGTGACGGTCAAGACCGCGCGACCCAGCCCGGAATTGACGGCGCGGCTCCGGCGGCCCGGTGATCCCGAGGCGGGCTGGCAGCAAACGCTGTCCGGTGATCCGGTGGAAATCGAGCGCGCCCTGATAGAAGGCGTGGCCCGCACGCTGTCCGGGTGGACGCGCCGCCGCTTCACCGACGCGGAATGGTCGAGACTTCGCCGTCTGCCAACCGCGCGCGGCGACGCCGTCGCCGCCTATACCGAGGCACGCGCGCTGCTCGAGCAGACGAACGTCCCCGCGAGCATCGAGCGTGCAATCGCCCGTCTGCAGGATGCGATCAACGTGGATCCGTCGTTCGCTGGCGGACACGCCTGGCTTGGCGCCGCGATCCTGATGCGCTGGGAACGTGTCCGCGACGCCGCGCTCATCGAGCGTGCGACACCGGCGGTGACGAAAGCATTGCAGCTCGATCCGGAGTTGAGCGCGGCCCACTACGCAAACGGCATGCTTCTGAACATCACCGGACGGCGCGACGCCGCCGTTCAGTCGTTGCGCCGGGCCATCGAGCTCGATCCCGATTCGGACGATCCCCACCGGTTGCTGGGCTGGCGCCTTCTGTCCGCCCAGGGCAAAACCGACGAAGCCGTCGGGGAGCTGCGCGAGGCGGTACGAATCCGGCCCGACTCGTTCGAAAACTACTACCGCTTAGGGAATGTCTTGTATCTCGCGGGGCGGTATCGCGAGGCTGTGGATGCGTTTCGAGCGGCGACTGAGCTTCAGCCCAGGCGGGCTGATGTCTTCACGAATCTCGGCGCCACGTACCACATGCTCGGCGACGTCGAGCAGGCGATCGGGAACTATCAGCACGCGATCAGTCTTGGCGCCGGTGATGCGCAGGCGTACGGGAACCTGGCGTACTTCTATTTTCTGGCTGGCCGCGATAAGCAGGCGCTGCAGACGAGCCTCGAGGCGGTCAAGCGAGATCCGACGCGCGCGTCGCTCCAGCGCGATCTCGGAGATTACTACTCGAAACTTGGCCGCACTCGCGAGGCGCACGGCGCCTATCAGCGAGCGATCGAATTGGCGCAGCAATCGTATGCCGTGAATTCACGCGATGCGGCCGCTGTGATGATCATGGCCCTGTCGGAGGCCCACATCGGCGACCGGGTTGCGGCCGAACGGCACGTGGCGGAGGCGTTGACGCTGGCGCCTGATGACCGCGACACCCAGATGCGCAGCGCGAAGGTTTACATCGTCCTCGGCAACGCGACGGCGGCGCTCGAACACTTGCAGGTGGCCATCGAGCGCGGATATTCTCCGCAGCTGGCCCGCGACGATCCGGAACTGACGGCGCTGAAATCGTCACCGGGGTTCGAGAACGCCGTTACGGCTGGCCAGCGGGCACGCGCGCGCGCCGGCACGTCTCGATAGCGTGCAGGCGGGAGCCTAAAATGGAAATCGACGAAATCGACCATGTCGCCACCATCACCATCAGCGAGGCTGGCGAGATCAGTGTGGCGCCGGACCCAATCCAGACCATACCCGGCAAGGCGATCGTCTTCGTGATCGTGAACAATCACGGGCAGGAACATAAAGTCAGCGTTTCTCCGTTTCACTTCCACCGGAAACCGGATTCTCGTCCCGATGCTCCCGATCATCCGATCGATCTGTTCGCGAAGTTCTGGGATGACGTTGATGCCGAGGACGCCGGTGCCTTCCAGTTGCGGGTGCGGGATAAGGGAGATTTCCCGAGCGGCTCAGACGACACCCGACCGTTTAGGTACAAGTACACGATCGCAGCCAAGGGATTGCCGGATTACGATCCGGACCTCGAGATCAACAACTGATCCGTCATAGCCCTCCACGGCCGCGCCCACGTCCGGCTGGGGCGGCTGCCGGCTCGAGCGCGACCGCGCGGCCCGCGACGAACACACGCGTGATCTTCGTCCGCTCGTCGAAGAGGTCGCCGTCGGCCACGACGAGATTGGCGGCTTTGCCTTTCTCGATTGATCCCACTCGATCGGCGACGCCGGCGATTCGTGCGGCGTCGATCGTCAGCGCTCGGACGGCCGCGTCCTCTGCGAGGCCGGCCTTGATTGCTTTTGCGGCATTCTTGACCAGGTCCTTCGGATCGGTCAGGCCTGCCGACTCGAAGGCGAAGATGATCCCCGCCTTGGACAGTTCGGCCGGAGTCCTGGGCGCTGCGGCCCGATCGCGCAGCGCCTCGATCGATTCGTCGGCGTCGGGCGCGAGCTGACGCGGACGCTGCGGATAGTTCAGGCTGTAAATGACGCGGACGTTCTGGGCTTTCAGATCGTCCACCACTTCTGTCGCCCCTCGTCCGCCAGTGACGATCGGCACGAGTTTGAGCTCCTTCGCCATCCTGAGCACGCGCAGGATCTCACGCGTCCGATTGGCTTCGAAGGCAACAGGCAGTTTGCGGTCGACAGCGGGCTGCATCGCTTCGAGTGTCGGATCGTCGGGTTTCTGGCGCAGCGAGGCGTAGTGCTGTGCGTCGAGAAACGCCTGCCGTACGAACGCGATCACGCCCATCAACGACTGCGGGTAGGCATTTCCACCTGCGCGCGGCTGGTTGGGAAACGATACGTGTAACGCAATGGGCGCCTTGACGACGATCAGCCCGCGACGTGGCTCGACGATGTTGCCGATCTGAGGCTCGTCGGGCGGCGCGGCAACGTCAACGAATGCGCTTTGTCCGGCGATGACGTCGCCCGCCGGGAGCGCGAGTACGGATGTGATCCCGGCCGATGCCAGCTTCGTCAGTTCCGCATCGTCCACCTTGACGGCATCGGCCGCGCGCGCCTGCGGCTTCAGGATCTGCCCGCGCTTCCAGCGCTCGAGCTCTGCGGTGGTGCGCACGTTTTGTGGCGTTTGCGGTGCAGGTTGATCGGCTGCTCTCGTGTTGCCGAGATCGATCAGGCCCGGGTAAACGGTGAGCCCCTGGCCATCGATCACGGTTGCATCTGTCGGGACGGTCGCCGTTGCGCCCACCGCGTCGATGAGGCCGCCACGAATCACGACGGTTCCAGCATCGATCGGCGGACCGGCCGCCGTGACGATGCGGACGCCACGAATGGCGTAAACGTTCGGCGTCTCTGCGCGAAGCGCGAACGGCAGTGCGATTGCCAGGGTGAATAGAACTGTCGTCGGTTTCATGGGCGAGCCTTTGCCGACTTACGGCCGTTTCGAGTAGCGCTCGAACAGCTCGAGTTGCTTGTCGTCGAGCGGGACATCACGGCCGGCAATGACCACGTGCGTAATGCGGGTGCGCACTTCGAGTGGATCACCATTCGACACGATGAGGTTGCCGATCTTGCCCGGCTCGAGGCTGCCGATGCGATCGGCCACACCGAATATCTCAGCAGTGTTGATGGTCAGCGCTTTCAGCGCCTCGTCGCGAGGCAGACCCCAGCCGACGGCTTCGGCGGCATGATAGGGGACCTGCCGCGCGTTCGTGTCGCTCGGGACGGCAAACGCGATCTTGACGCCTGCCTTGACCAGCTCGGCTGCCGCGGCGTAGCTGGCCTGATGCGGCATGTCGGGTCGCGGCGGCAATGTGAGCACCTGCAGCAGGATCGCGGGGATGTTCTTTTCCTTCAGCAGCGGCGCTGCGAGTGCCGCCTCGGCGCCTGGAGCGGCGATGATCAATCGCACCCCGACGCGATCTGCAAAGGCGACGACGTCGCGGATGTCGTGATCGTTGGCAACGCGAGCGATGAGGGGCTGCCGCTTGTCCACGATCGGCTCGAGCGACTCGAGGACGAGATCGCGGCGCCGATTCGGGCCGGCAGCCTTCATGTACGCACGCGCGTCATCGAACAGACGCGCAACCTTGTCGAGCTGCGCATCGCGCTCCTTCTTTAGATCGTCGTAGCTGCGATCCTGATTCGGTCCAGCGCGTCCACCGCCGCCGCCCCGTCCGCCGCCGCCGCCGATGCGTGGGAATTGAAACGAAATGCCGACTGACGGCGCCACGGCGCTTTCTTCCCACGTGTACCCATCGAGATCCATCACGGCTGCCTGGCCGCCGAGGAGGCCGCCGCCGGGCGTCACGACGATGGTCGTGAGACCGTTGGCGCGCGCGACAGGGATGGCTTCGCTGTCATTGTGAAACGCCACCTGGGCACGCAACTGCGGGTTGAAGTCGAGAATCTCGTTGGCGTCACCGTAACTGCCAGCTCCGGGATCTTCGAGGCCCATCGTTGTCTGGGCGTTGATGAAGCCTGGATAGATCTCGGCGCCGGCGGCGTCGATCTGCTGCGCCCCAGCCGGTATGCTGACGTTCGCACCGACCGATTCGATGATGCCGTCACGCATCACGATCGTGCCGCGATCGATTGGCGGTTTGGTAATGGGAAAGATCTTCGCGTTGGTGATGGCGAGAACGCCCTTGGTGGCTGTACGCAGCGCGAGCCTTGCATCCCTCGACGAGCTCGGGATGCCCTGAGCCTGTCGAGCGAGAGACGAGCCTTGACCTCGCGCTCCATTCGAACCATCGGGGCCCTGAAAGGACCGCGCTACGTCCGAGGCAACTTCATCGCTCGGCCCGCCCGACGATCGGTTCTCCCTCGGCGCCGTCGTTTCCGTCGTCGTCGGCGCTCTCCGCTCGTTCCGCTCGGCGTTGACCAGCGCTTCCTTTTCCTTCACGAGATCCGCGATCCGCTTTTGATCGTCCTGACGGTCGTAGTACTTCTGCCCGTCGATGTAGACGCGATCGACGATGGCGTACGTGCTGAGCGGGTGATGATTCCAGATGACCACGTCGGCGTCCTTGCCGACTTCCAGCGAGCCAACGCGGTTGTCGATGCGAAGTTGCTTCGCCGGATTGATTGTGACCAGCGACAGCGCCTCGTCGTCGCTCAACCCACCCCATTTGATCGACTTGGCCGCCTCGGTATTTAGATGGCGCGCGAGTTCTGCATCGTCTGAATTGATGGAGGCGACGACGCCCTTGCGCGTCATCAGCGCAGCGTTGTAGGGAATCGCGTCGATCGCTTCGATCTTGTAACCCCACCAGTCGGCGAACGTGGACGCGCCGGCCCCATGAGCGGCGATTTCCTTCGCGACCTTGTAGCCTTCGAGAACGTGCTGCAGTGTTGCGATCTTGAATCCGAATTCGTCGGCGACGCGCAGCAGCATCAGGATCTCGTCGGCGCGATAGGAGTGTGCGTGAACGAGTCGCTTGCCTTCGAGGATTTCGACGAGCGGCTCGAGTTGCAGGTCGCGTCGCGGCGCCTCGACGTTCTCGCCGGCCTTCTTGCGCCGCTCGTAGTCCTGCCAATCCTTCTCGTACGCCCTGGCCCGTGCAAACGCGTCGCGGATGACGTATTCGACGCCCATCCGGGTGCCGGGGTAACGAGCGGGTCCCGGATTCTGAAGGCCGCCGGCGCCGCCGCCGCGCCGTTTCGGATTCTCACCGAGCGCGAACTTGATGCCGGGCATCGCGCCCTCGAACATGAAGTCCCCGGCGCGCGGCTTGCCCCACCGCAGTTTGATGACGTAATTCTTGCCGCCGATCGGGTTCGCGCTGCCGTGCAGCACGTTGGCGACGGTCAGACCGCCGGCCAGGTCGCGATATATATTGACGTCGCTTGGATCGAACACGTCTTCTATTCCGGTCATCGAGCTGACTGTCGTGCCGCCCTCGTTGATCGAATCGGCGGCGATATGCGAGTGGCAGTCGATGATGCCCGGCGAGATGAACTTGCCGGTGGCGTCCACGACCTCGGCGCCCGAAGGAATGGCCACGTCTGCTCCAAGCGCTGCGATTTTGCCCTCGCGCAGCACGATAGTGGCGTTCTGAATCGCGCCCTTCGTCACCGTCAGGATCGTGCCGCCACGGATGGCCACGATCGATGGTGTGGCGCGCGTCTGGGCTCTCGGCCGCGGCAGCGCGGCCAGCGCGAGGCAGAGCACGCCGACGAGGATCGCGAGAGATCTGCCACGAATGTGCGCCATCACGTTTACCCTCCGTCGGAAAACGGCGTTATCTTCTCACCGTTGCTCGGTCGTTGGTTTGACCGGACTCTGCAACAGATACTGATCGAACCACTCGAGGTTGTGCTCCATCGTTGCGCGATGGCTCTTCGGCTTGGATGGCCCGTGGCCGATCCCTTCGAAACCCTGATACACGATGAGTTTGGCCGGGACTTTGTTGTCGAGCAGACCCCGGTACAACTCGTATGCGTTCGGCAGCGGCACGCGCTGATCGGTGGCGCCGTGCTGGATGAGCGTCGGCGTCTTTGCCTGCCGGATGTACGTGATCGGCGAGGTCTTCGCGTAAATCTCAGGGTCATCCCACGGTGTCGCCTTCAGGTACTGCCGCGTGAAGGGATGGATGTCGGTGTTGACGTAGTACGTCATCCAGTCCGAGATGCCCGCGCCGACCGAGATGGCCTTGAAGCGCGCCGCATCATGCGTCGTCAGGAACGCGGAGATGTAACCGCCCTGGCTCCAACCCATCGCGCCGACTCTGGCCGGATCCACCATTCCTTTCGCCACGAGCGCATCGATCCCCGACAGCACGTCCCATGCGTCGCCGACGCCGAGATTGCGGACGTTCAGTGAGCGGAACTTTTCGCCGTAGCCGGCACTGCCGCGATAGTTCGGTTCGAGCACGAGCACGCCGCGCGGCACCCAGACATCGATCGGATAGATCGCGCTCGTGAAGGGAACCGCGCGTGAAACGCCCGTGGGTCCGCCGTGAATGACGACCAGTAGCGGATATTTGCGCGAGGCGTCGTAGTCGAGCGGCTTGTGCAGCACACCCTCGATGGTCGTGCCATCCTGGCTCTTCCACGACACGACCTCCAGCGTGCTTGTGACCCATGTCGCCGCCTGTGCGTTCATGTCCGTGAGTCTTTTGGGTTGGCCTGTCTTTGTCGCCGCCACGTACACGTCCGCCATCCCTTTTGCATCGGATCGCAGATACGCGTAGCTGCCACCGTCGCTCGAGAACGAGAAACTCGAATCGACTGCTTGTTCGGCCGGCGTGATCTTCGCAATCGCCTTGCTCGTCACGTCCAGGCGATACAGATGCGCATAGGTGTGCTCACTTGCCGAGAAAAACAGTCCATTTGCCTTCCATGCGACGATGCTCGGATCCTCGTCGAAGGTGGAAGTCAGAACAGTCGGCGAGCCGCCGGCAACGGGAATGGTCGCAATCACATGGTTCGTGTAGTAGTAGGCCGGATTGGCCATCGAGGTTTCGAAGGCGATGCGGGTTCCATCGGGCGCCCATTCCGGATTCGAGTCGGGGCCGTCCTGCGTGACAAGCTTTCGAATCGCGCCGTCGGCCACCGCGACAATCGAAATGTCCGCGGTGCCGCTGCTGGAGGGGCTGCTGTTGACGCGGTGATCGAACGCGATCATCGTGCCGTCGGGCGACCATTGGAACCTGCCCACCGTGAACGGTCCGCTGGTCAACGCGCGCGTCGCACGCGAAGCCAGATCGAGCACGAACAAATGGGTCATGCGGTAGTCGTGCTCCACAACCTGGAACTCGCCGTATTTCTTTTCGCGCTCTTTGACCGCGGCGGATTTCGACTCGGTTGCGGTGTATGCGATGCGCTTGCCGTCGGCCGACCAGGCAAAGCTGCCAATCCCATCCTCGAACGTTGTCAGCGCTTCGGCCTCGCCCGCGCGCGGGTTGATGACGTAAAGCTGCCGTTTGTCCGTACGGTCGGAAATAAATGCCAGCCGCGACCCGTCGGGCGACCAGGCCGGCGCTTGGCTCGACTTCTTGGCGTTCGTCAGTTGGAACGTCGTGCCCAGTGTGGTGTCGGCCAGCCAGATCTCGGTTTCATACGCGTTCTCGTCCCAGTTCGTGTCGCGGACCGTATAGGCGACATAGCGACCGTCCGGCGAAATCTCGGGCGAGCCCACGCGCTTGAGCGACAGGATCTGGTCCACGGAAGGCGCAAGCTTCGCCCCGCTCGGCTGTTGGGCCACGAGCGTCATCGCCGTGACGATCGTGAACAAGAGCGTCGTAATCGTCTTCATATATCCGCGAAGTATACGGCGAACAATCCAGCCCGGGGCGTGGACCGTAAGGGTAGGCAGGCGCGCGAGGCCGGGTGCGTTGACACCCATGCGCGCGTGCGAGTATAAGACGAAGGTTTTCAGTTTTTGAAGGAGATCACGATGGTCAAGCTATTCGCCGGATGTGTCGCTGTTGCCTTCGTGCTCGCCCTCGGGGCGCCGTTGTTTGCCGCGACCGAGACCGTCAAGGGTCAGGTCGTCGATCAGACCTGCTACACGAAAGACCCCGCGAACAACGCAGGAAGCGATCACAAGATGCCGCAGGACGTGAAGGACTGCGCGGCCGCGTGCGCCAAGAAGGGAGCTCCGCTAGCTCTGCTGACGAGCGATGGCAAGCTCTACCAAATCACAGGCGGTCTCGCGGCCGACATGAATGCGAAGCTGATTCCTCACATCACCCACACTGTTGAAGTAACAGGCGAGGTCACCGAAAAAGAGGGCAAGAAGATGATCGCCTCGGACAGCCTGAAGATGATTAGTCGGTAGGCTGGGGCAGGGATTCGGGATTGGGGATCAGCGGTTAGGCGTTAGAGTTAGGGTTAGTAAGTCACAGAAAGGTCGCGGTTTATCAGCCGAGGCCTTTTTTGTTGCGGCTATTGTACTAATGTATTAGTATAACTGTGCAATGGGTCTGGTCACGCTCGAACCTAAAGACCCGACGCCGATTTACGCCCAGCTCGATCGCGGTCTGCGCGCCGCGATTGCGACAGGTCGACTGCAGGTCGGCGATCAGCTGCCGACCGTTCGGCAACTAGCCGTTGACCTGCGGGTCAATGCCAACACGGTTGCGCGGGTCTATGCCGAACTCGAGCGCGCGGGGATTCTCGAAACGCGTCGTGGCGTCGGGTCGTTCGTCGCTGCGCCGGGCGCACAGGCTCAACCGGCCGAGGAACACGCTCGCAGGCTCGATGCGTTCGTCACGCGCGTGCTTGCGGATGCCACGGCCGCCGGATTCGGTCTCGACGTTCTCGTCGCCGCGCTCGATGCGCGGCGACATTCCGCGGGCCGCTGAGGCTCGCGCAGGAGGAGTCCTCATGGTTCCCGTCGTGTTCGCTCACCGTTCGGCGGAAGCCGCTGAGCGTTTGCCACGGATGAACATCGTGGCGATCGCGATGCTGCTGGGCTCGCTCGTCATCGGCGCCCTGGGAGTGATTGCGACCGCGAGCCCAGTGCCCATCGTCGTGATGGCCATCGTGGGCGTGATTGCCATGCAGTCGCCGCGAATCGCTCAGCAGTGGGAGCGTGGGATCGTGCTGCGCCTTGGCCGATTCATCGGACTCCGGGGGCCAGGGCTCTTCTGGATCGTGCCGTTCTTCGACTCGGTGTCGTCATGGATCGATCAGCGCACGATCACCACCAGCTTCGCCGCCGAACAGACACTGACGTCGGACACCGTGCCGGTGAACGTCGATGCTGTCCTCTTCTGGATGGTGCACGACGCGCAGAAGGCCGCGCTCGAAGTGCAGGACTACGGTCAGGCCGTGAGCTGGGCGGCGCAAACGGCACTCCGCGACATCATCGGACGCACGACGCTCACCGACCTGCTGCGCGGGCGCGAACGTATCGAGTCGGAACTGCAGCAGCTGATCGATCAGCGTTCGAATCCGTGGGGCGTCACGGTTCAGTCGGTCGAGATGCGTGACGTAGTGATTCCTGGCGCCCTCCAGGACGCGATGTCGCGCGAAGCGCAGGCCGCCCGCGAGAAGCAGGCGCGCATCATCCTCGGTCAGGCAGAGATGGAGATCGCCCATTCCTTTCAGGAAGCGGCGAAGGCGTATCACGAGAATCCGACGGCCCTTCATCTGCGGGCGATGAACATGCTGTACGAGGGCCTCAAGGAAAAAGGCGCGCTCATGCTGATCCCGAGCAGCGCCGTCGAATCGATGGGGATGGGCGGGCTGCTGGGAGCTGCCGCCATTCGCCAGCAGTCGCTGACGGGCGGTGACAGCACTGCGGAGTAGTGTCCGGGTTGCAGCCGGACCGAAATCGGAACCGGGCGCAATCGGAGGTGCACCATGCCTACGAACACCGTCGATCGTTCTCCACAAGTCATCTGGTTCTGGCTGGCCATCGTCGGCATCATCCTGATGCTCGTCGGCTGGTATCGCTGGGCGTTCTGAGCCACGCGACCTGCCGCGCCGTGGCTCGCGCGGTGCGCGCACGAGCGAGGGCGGGTGTGAACCTTTCGGCCCGCCGCGCGTAATAATCCCGGAAAAGGGGCCCGTACCCTTTGCCGGGGGTTCCATGCTCGATTGCTGGTTTCAGGACTTTCGCTACGCTGCTCGACTGCTGCGCCGCAACCCAGTCTTCGCTCTGACGGCGGCCCTGTCACTGGCCATCGGCATCGGCGCGAACACCACGATCTTCACGGTCGCGAATGCGCTGCTGTTCAAACCTCCCCCGGGCGTAGTCGACGCCTCCCGTCTGGTGGACGTCGGGCGATCGCAGGACGGACAAGGCTTCGACAACAGCTCGTATCCCAACTACCTCGACATCCGGTCGCGCAACACCGTCTTCGACGGCATCTATGCCGCTCGGTTCGGTGGGGAGCCCATGAGCCTGGGCGGGCCCGACGGTGCCGACCGGATCTACGGCAACCTCGTGACGGCGAATTACTTCAGCGTCCTGGGAACACGCCCCGCGGTTGGGCGGTTCTTCTCGACAAGCGATGGCGAGCAGCCGGGGAGTACGCCGCTCGTCGTGCTGAGTCATGCGTTCTGGATTCGTCGCTTCGCCGGCGATCCGTCGGTCGTCGGCCGGCAGCTTGTGTTGAATGGGCGGCCGTTCTCGATCGTTGGTGTCGCGCCAGAGGGATTCCACGGTACGACGGTGCTGACGTCGGACATCTGGGTACCGCTGACGATGGTGGCCGAGGTGATGCCTCGACAGTCCGGGTCCATACTTACCAGTCGCCCTTCGGTCTGGCTGGTAATGGGGGCACGCCTCAAGCCGGGCGTGATGGTGCCACAGGCCCAGGCGGAGCTGGCCACCATCGGCCGCGCGCTCGAGCAGGAATTTCCCGACGACAACCGGGGAAAAGGCCTCCGCGTCGTTCCACAGTCGCCGATTCCCGGCAACGGCGCCCCTGTGGCAGCGTTCTTGTCGATCCTGATGGGCATCGTCATGCTGGTGTTGGCGATTGCCTGCGCGAACATCGCCGGCGTGCTATTGGCCCGGGCAACGGCACGGCGCCGCGAAATCGCGGTGCGCATCGCAATCGGTGCAGGCCGCGCGCGTCTGGTCCGCCTGATGCTCGTCGAGACGTTGTTGCTGTTTCTCATCGGCGCCGCCATTGGCCTGGCGCTGGCGCGGGCGATGACGACGCTGCTCGTAGCGTTGCTGCCGGCGCTGCCCCTTCCGGTCGACATGTCGCTGCCGCTCGACGCGCGCGGCGTATCCTTTACTGTCGGCCTGACGCTGATCGCGGCACTGCTGGCGGGCCTCGCTCCCGCGTTGACTAGCTCGAGGGCCGACGTTATTCCCGCGCTCAAAGCCGATGTGCAAGGCGGGCCGGAGCGCCAACGACTGCGCAGTGCCTTTGTCGTGGCGCAGGTGACCTTCGGCATCGTCCTGGTCGTGGGCGCCGGGTTGTTCGCGCGCGCGATGCAGCACGCGGCGCAGATCGATCCGGGCTTCGATCCGCACGGTGTCGAGCTTGCGTCGCTCGATTTCGCGCTCGCCGGCTACACCGAGGCAAGCGGCCGGCTTTTCGCCAACCAACTGGTCGAGCGCGTACGCGCGCTGCCGGATGTGCGATCGGCCGCGCTCGCTGCCATCGTGCCGCTCGGACTAGGCGGCCTGGGACTCGGCGGGCTCAGCGTGCCTGGTGTGCCGCCGCCGCCGGGGCGGCGGTTCTTCTCCGCCGACTGGAACGTCGTCACGCCCGGCTACTTCGAGACGATGAAGACCGCGCTGACCGCAGGCCGGGATTTCATCGCCGCGGATCGCGCTGACTCGCCCTCAGTCGTCATCGTCAACGAGACCGCGGCGCGGCAGTGGTGGCCGGGAGGAAGCGCGATCGGACAGACCCTGCTGCGGCAGGACGGTCGGCCCGAGGCGCCGGATGCCATGCGTACGTTGACCGTCGTCGGCGTAGCGCGCGACGGCAAGTACCGCAGTCTGGCCGAG
Source organism: Acidobacteriota bacterium (assembly GCA_046728115.1). Taxonomy (GTDB): domain Bacteria; phylum Acidobacteriota; class Vicinamibacteria; order Vicinamibacterales; family CAVVIG01; genus CAVSWN01. Next base: position 52,403 of record JBKPDW010000110.1, read on the forward strand.
GATCCGCGCCTCTTCGTGTACGTGCCGCTCCAGCAGCAATACCTTTCTCAGATGACGATCGTCGCGCGATCGACGACCGACCGGCGGCTCGCGAGTCAGCTTCGCGCAGTGGTTCGGTCGTTGAATCCGAATCTGCCAATCCTGTCTGCGCAGACGCTCGACGAATACGCGAGGCTCGGCCTCGTCCCGCAGCAGGTGGCCGCGTCGGTCACTGGCAGTCTCGGCCTCGTCGGTCTGCTGCTCGCCGCGATTGGCGTATACGGTGTGACGGCGTACATGGTGACGAGCCGCACGCGCGAAATCGGGATTCGCGTCGCGCTCGGCGCGCAACCGCGTGACGTGATGCGCATGATCGTCGGTCACGGGCTGGTTCTGACGCTCGCTGGTGCCGCAATTGGGCTGTCGCTCGCGGCGGTGGCCGCCAGGTTGATTGCCTCGCTCCTGATCGGAGTGGCGCCGGTGGACTTCGTCACGTTCGCCAGCGCCACCGTGCTGTTCGTCGTGATTGGCGTCGGCGCGTGTCTCGTGCCGGCGCATCGCGCCCTGCGCGTCAACGCGATCGAAGCGCTGAGATGCGAGTAGGGAACGCTTCGGCTTCAGCGACGTTATCGCGCGATTCCCGCCGTTGTCGCACCTGGGCGTTTCACGACGGTCACCGTGATCTGCGACGGATACTGCTTCGAGTGATGCACGGCATTGTGCGCCACAATGCCCTTCGCCTCGTCGTAGTTGTTCCCGCCGGTGTTCAGGTTGCGGTCGAAACGCGGGAAATTGCTGCTTGACACCTCGATTCGCAACCGGTGCCCCGCTTCGTAGTAGTTGCTCGTATTCAGCGGCTGCAGCGCGACCTTGTAGACCTTGCCGGACGCCATCCATACAACCGGCTTGTCGTACCCCTCGCGATAACGCATCCGCTGAATCGACTCGTCAAGGTTGTACGCGCGGCCATCGGGATAGACATCCAACACTTTCACCGTGAAATCGGTGTCCTTCGCATCCGACGAGACGTACAACGTCGGCGTGATCGGTCCGCTCACCTCGGTACCGTCCTTGAACGGCTCCGAGGTATAGACGAGGATGTCGTCGCGCGCTTCCATACGGCGTTGATCGAAGGCGCCGGCCTGCACGGCGTTGCCCGTGCAGCAAACGTTGCCGCCGTAAGACAGCACAGGGTTCATCGGGTCGTAGGTGAATGCGTCCGGTTTGTCGGTCTCGGGCGCCGATGGGACAAGCGCACCGTCGCCGGACACCGAGTTCGCTTTGCTGCCGCTGGCCAGGTAGAACGTCAACGGCTGCGCGCCCGCCGGCGGCCACGTCTCTGACGTCTGCCACTTGTTGAGCCCCATCGTGTAGTACGTCACCTTTGCCAGCGTGTCGAGACGTGTGTTCTTCTCACCCTTCAGGAATCGATCGAAGAAGCCGTAGACGATCTCGTTGTAGTCGAGGCGCGCGTCGCCCATGCTGCGCTCGCCAACGATGGTGTTGGCCGTGGCGCGGGTGTAGGCGCAGTGTCCAACAGGTGCGATGACGGCCCATTGCTGAGCGGCGATTTCCGGCGAGGCGGTCTTTCGAACGTGGTTGTAGAGCTCGAGGTTGGGACCGATCGACACGTCGTACCACGACATGAACCACAAGCCCGGCACGTTCAGCTTCATGTCGTCGTGGTACAGACCGCCGCGATACCACGCGGCATCGTTCGGTATCCGTTGAATCATTCGCCCGCCGGTTTCGACCGGCATCGCGTCGGCGAAAATGCCGTGTGGCGCATCGACCGCTTTCAGGATGTCCTGCTCCGGCAGGTGCCACAGCGCCTGCGACCAATCAATGGGCGGCAGATGCTGACCGAGGTCGAACGACTTCGACACGCGAATGAGATCGTCGCGCGACGTGTTGGCCGGCAGCATCGGCCGGACCTGATTCTGTTCGCCGTACAGCCAGGTGATGAACAGCATCTGAACCGCGCCGCCGCGATACCAGTTGCCTTGCTCGTAGTACGGGCCGACGCGTCCCACGCCGGCGCCGAATCCCTGGACGTTCATCGCTGCGTATCCGGGATGACCAAGCGCGGCGATCCCCATCTGGTACTCCGCGGTGGAAGAGCACCCGGTCGTCCCGACTTTGCCGTTCGACCACGGCTGCCTGGTCATCCAGTCGATCGCGTTGTACCCGTCGCTTCGCGGCGCGCCGAGAATGTCGTAGTTGCCCTCGGAGAAAAAGTGACCGCGCTCGTTTTGAAGGACGTACGCGTAGCCGCGTTTCACGGCCGCCAGCTGCGCGCTCATGTCGGCCGGGACACCGTTGTGCACGTCCCAGAAATTGAAATTGTACGGCGTCCGTACCCAGATGATCGGGACCTTGTTCGCCGGTCCGGCATTCTTCGGCCGATAGATGTCGGTCGCGAGCCTCACGCCGTCGGGCATCGGCATCATCACTTTGCGTTCGACGATCGCCAGCGACTGCAGCTCGTTTTCGATATCCCATCGCCGCGCCTTGTCCGCAGCCGACAGCCCGTTCTGCTGCTGCGCGCGGACCAAGGCTGTCGCCATGATCATCGACACGAGCCCGGCGATGACGACCCTGCGACCTGGCATGATCATGGTTGGATGATACCGCAGAAGATCGCGTCAGCTCGTCCTTCTGACGTACAGACTCGCCCCGCCCCCCTTCAGACAGAGGGGCATCGTCTTTCGAATGAAATCTTCGAAAACCTTCTCAACGTAGGATGTGAAGAAAACGATTTCCCACGCGTTGTTGTAGGAGAGAAAAGCGCGAAGAAAGTAAACCTCGTTCCAGTACCGCCCTTCACGTAACCA
>JBKPDW010000111.1:0-33069 GCA_046728115.1 Acidobacteriota bacterium
GCACCAACCGGTCGGCGACGCACACAAGTACGTGCTGGACGTGACCAGGAGCGCAGCGCAGGCGTCCGAGCTGGTGCGCGCCGCCTGGAGCCAATACCGCGGCAAAGACAATCCCGACCTGCGCCTGCTCGACCTGGACAAAGTCGCGGCGCTCATCGAAGCGGATTTCCCGACGAAGCTATATTACGTGCCGCTGCGCAACAGCCTGTTCGACACGCACGTGAACCAGGCCGCTCCGCACGATCGACAGTTGGAGTACTGCTCGGACGCCATCGCAGGCTTCTTCCAGGAGATGAAGCGTATCGGACGCGCTGACGACGTGGTGATGTACGTCCACAGCGAATTTGGCCGACGGGTGCCGGAGAACACCAGTCTTGGCACAGACCACGGCACGGCACAGGTGAACTTCGTCATCGGCAACGCGGTGAAGGGCGGTCTGTTCGGAACGCCACCGAGTCTCACGAACCTGGTGCTCGGGGACAACCTCGAAAACACTGTTGATTTCCGTCAGGTGTACGCCACGTTGATCGAGGGCTGGCTGGGCGGCGACGCCACGAAGGTACTGGGACAGAAGTTCAACACGATGCGCATGTTTCGGGCCTGAGTCTCGCACGGCCCGAGCTCTCGAGCGGCGAAGCGCAGTGCGGCTCGGAATTGCGCTTGTTGGAGGATGCAATGGCCAATCGCTTGGGCTGGTCTCCGGGACCAGCGGCCTGGAAGGACGATCTATCGCCCATCACAGCCGCCGACTGGAACTATGACCGTGCCGCACACCTGCTGAGCCACGCCGGGTTCGGCGGGACGCCAGCGGAGATTCAGAAGCTGGCTGACGCCGGGCTCGAGCGCGCGGTCCGTTCGCTCGTGCACTACGAGAGCATCGCCAATCCGAAGATGCAGCCGTTCGTCGAATCGGGTCTTTGGGATCCCACGCTGAACGGGTTTCCGGACAGCCGGCCCGAAGCGACGGATAGGGCGGCCAGGCATGGCGTCTCGATGGGCGTCGAGAGCAAGCCGACCGGCAACCGTCCGGTGCAGCCCGTCTCCGATCGCTTCTTTTACTGGCTGCGAGCAACGATGCTCGAAACCCGCCGGCTGGGGTACTGGTGGGCAAACCGAATGCTGCAGACGACGCATCCCGTGGAGCAGAAGATGGCATTGATGTGGCACGGCCACTTCGCCACCCACGAGAACAAGGTCCGCGACTACCGCAAGATGATGCAGCAGATCGACCTCTTCGAGCAGGAGGCGACGGGCAACGTCCGCGATCTGACCATCCAGATCGCTCAGAACCCGGCGATGCTGTACTTTCTGGACGCGCAGTACAACGTCAAGGGCGCCCCGAACGAAAATTTCGCCCGCGAGGTGATGGAACTCTTCACGATGGGCGTCGGGAACTACGCCGAGAAGGACGTGCGTGAAGGTGCGCGAGCGTTCACGGGTTGGTATTTCGACAACCTCACGTTCAAGGTGGATCTCGTCAAACACGATGACGGCGTGAAGACGTTCCTGAGCCGGACAGGCAACTTCGACGGCGTCGATGTACTGAAGATCATCTTTGAACAGCCGGCCACTGCCGAATATCTGGCCGGGAAGATCTACCGCTTTCTGGTGCGGGACGAGCTTTCTCCTGGCCTGCGAACGCGACTGGGCGCAATCCTGCGGGACAACAACTGGGAGGTCAAGCCGCTGCTGACGGTGATGTTCTCGTCGAAGGACTTCTACAGCCAGGCCAGTTACGGCGGCCACATCAAGGGGCCGGTGGAGCACCTGGTGGGCATGATGAAGCACCTGGGCGTTGACGCCATTCCTGGCGTGCCCGACTTCAATCAATCGACCATCGCCATGGGCCAGCATCTGCTGAACCCGCCGTCGGTGGCGGGCTGGGCCGGCGGTAAGGCGTGGATCACGCCGGGTCTGCTCATCGCACGCGGCAATGTGGCCCGTGATGTGCTGATCCCCGACATGACCGGGTTCAGGGACTGGAACTTCGCGGCCGGGACCGACGACATTCTCGGTCGCCGGCTACGCGATGGACTCGACATCGGCGCGGCCACGGCCGTCAACGACCCGTCGAAGATGACGGTGTTCGACAGGGCCGCCCTCGAGCGCGACGAGCTGTTCAACACCCGCATCTCGGGATACATCGGCTGGGAACAGGCGGCGCGCAAGCTCATTCCCACGCCCCGGCAAGCGGCCCAATTCGATCTGACCCAGCCGGTGCTGGAAAGCGGCGCCCACACAACGGCGGAGGCGGTTGACTATCTGATGTGGCGGATGCTCCGCGTGCCGACGGCGAAGGCGACGCGCGATACCTTCGTGACGTTCCTGACCAAGGAGTTGGGGACAGACAGCATCGAGCGCGCGAAGACATATATGGAAGACGGGCTGCGTATGACCGTGCACCTGGTCATGAGTACGCCTGAGTATCAGATCGTCTAAGGTCGTTCTCGGGGTTCAGCGCTTGATGAGCGCGCCAGGCGCTGCAATCGCGGATCGCGGGCGGGGTAGATCTCGCCCCGCCGCCTACCTGCGGTCGCGGCTCCAGTGCTCCGGGTAGTTGATCCGGCGCACGAGCGCCTGAAATCTGGGGTCGCTGCGGAACGGCGCGAGCATGGGGTCGACGGGGACGTACGTCATCGGCTCCTCGCGGCGCCGGTAACACTCCTCCAGCCATCGCAGCGTGTTGGCGCGATCGCCGAGTCCGGCCCAGACTTCCGCATTCATGATCGCGAGGAAGTTCGAATCGCTCTCCATGGCCTTCACCAACCGCACCGTCTCTTGACGGTCGCCGCACCGGCCGGTGACGTAGCGCTGAATGTACGCAATCTCCGATACGGCCAGCTCTCGTCCGCGTTTCTCCAGGTTCCTCAGTTCATCGAGCGCCTTGCCGCATTCCCCGCGCAGCGCCCGCAACAGGCTGGTGAAGTAAATCGGCGTCGAGTCGTCCGGCACCAGCCGCGCCAGTCGATCCGCCATTTCCTGCGCTTTGTCCCAGCGCCGGCCGGCGAGGTACACGTAAAACGCCGAGTCGTGGATGGTCGGCGACAAAGGGTCGAGTGTCAGCGCCAGCTCGATTTCGCGCTGACCCTCCGCGTGCCGCCCGCCGTACGCCAGCAGCGCCGCGATTTGCTGATGGGTGTCAGCCGAGTTGGGGTCGATCGCCAGCGCTTGGCGGAACCCCTCTTCCGCCCCGGTCCAGTCGAAGTCGTTGCGGAACCGGATCCACGCAAGACTGGCGTGGGCGGTCGCTGATCTGGCGTCGAACTCCAGCGCGCGCGCCAGCGCAGATCTGGCCTGCTCCAGCTGGGTCTGCCTCTGCTGGGACGATGGCGTGAGGCTGGACAGATATTGGTACGCCTGCCCGAGCGCGGCGTAGCCTGGAGCGTACGACGGTGCGGCGTGCGTCACCGACTGAAACTGATCCACTGCCAGCTGCGCGTTCGACGGGTAGTTCAGCGCGCGTCGATGCCAGAAATATCGTCCGCGCAGGTACGCCGCATACGCCTCCGGCGACAGCTGATCGTGCGGTTCGAGCGCCGCGAGCGCGTCGGGCAGAACGCCGACGGCGAGCGAATCGGCCACGTGCGCGCCAATCTCGCTCTGCACGGAGAACATGTCGAGGAATCGCCGGTCGTAGGTTTCCGTCCACAGGTGCGTCTGATCGCTCACTTTGATCAGCTGCGCCGTGACGCGCACGGTTGACAGCGCCTCGCGCACGCTGCCCTCGAGGATGTAACCCGCGCCCAGCTCCCGTCCGATTTGCGCGATCGGCTTCGACGTCCCCTTGTACTGGAGGACGGAGGTGCGGGCGATGACGCCGAGCCGCGAGGGTTGCAGCCGCCCGAGCCGCGAAATGATCTCCTCGTGCAGTCCGTCCACGAAGTAGGCGCGGTCCTCGCTCCCGGTAAGGTTTTCGATCGGCAGCACCGCCAGCATCATTTTGTCGCCCGACGCTATCGGCTTCGCCCGGCGTCCCGACTGGAAGACGTACATCGAAGCGCCAAGTGCCAGGACGACGCCGAGCGACGCCACTAAGAGCCCGATGGATCGGCGCGCCACCCTTCCCGCGAGGCGGTGCGCGGTGGGTCGGGATGCAATCACTGGTTGAGATTCGACGTACCGGAGGATGTCCGCAGCCATCGCCTGGACCGTCTCGTAGCGCCGCGCCGGATCCTTCGCCACGGCCATCAACACGATATGGTCCAGGTCGCCTCGGAGCTCACCGGGCGGAACCGGCACGGATCGACCCGCGGTTTGCGCGGCCTGCGCCGCCGCGCTGGGCGCCGGCACCTCATCTTCGCAGACCGCCTTGAGGACGGCCGCCGGCGAGTCGGTGGCGATGTGATGGGCCGGACAATCTGTCAGCAGCTCGTACAGCAGTACGCCTAGCGAGTACTGATCTGACGCGGGCGTGACCGGTTCCCCCTTCACTTGTTCCGGGCTCGCGTATCGGGGCGTCATCATGCCGAGCCCGCCTGCGGTCTGAGTAATCGCGTGATCCTGGGCGCCCACGAGCGTGGCGATCCCGAAATCGAGCAGGCGCGGTCGGCCCGACGCGTCCACGACAATGTTGCCGGGCTTCAGATCGCGGTGGACGATCTGCCGATCGTGCGCGTACTGAACGGCCTCGCAGATCTGGAGGAAGAGACGAAGCCGTCCGTGGACGTTGAGCTGCTGCGCGTTCGCATAGTCAGGAAGCGGCCGTCCGTCGACGTACTCCATGACCAGGTACGGCAGCCCGTCCTCGGTAGTGCCTCCGTCGAGGACGCGCGCGATAGCGGGGTGCTCGAGGCGGGCGAGTATGCGCCGCTCGCGTTGGAAGCGGCGCAGGATGGCCGAGGAGTTCAGGCCGCGTTTGACGACCTTGATCGCGACGTCTTTGTAAAAGACGTCGTCGCTGCGGCGGGCATGATAGACGGTGCCCATGCCGCCCTCGCCGAGCAGCTCGAGCACTTCATAAGGTCCGATCTGATGGCCGCGCGCGATGACCGGATGCAGCGACCGGACGGCGTCGCCGACGGCCGACGCGATCCGGCGCGCGGCCGCGCCGTCCGCCGCCAGCAGTCGCTCCACGGCGCCGCGGAGATCCGCGTCATCGCCGCATTCCCGGTCGAGAAACGCCGCGCGTGCATCGTCGTCGTGCTCGAGGGCCTCGTGAAATATCTGTTCGGTGCGCCGCCAGCGTTCAGCGTCCATGTCAGAGGCTGGAACCGAGGTGCGCGGCGAGCCACGCTTCCCCGGCCCGCAGGTCGCGGCGCACGGTCGCGATCGAGAGTGACAGCAGCCGCGCCGTCTCCTCCTCGGTGCAGCCCCCGAAATAACGCAGTTCGATCACTTGGCTCTTGCGCGCATCGACGCGGGCCAGATCGTCGAGCGCGTCGTTGATGGCGAGGATTTCCGGACGCGAGCTGGCAGGCGCGGCCACGTCCGCAGCGGCGTCGAGCTCCAGTCGGACGACATCGCCGCCCCGTTTCTGGCTGAGCCGGCGGCGGGCGTGATCGACGAGGACCTGGCGCATCAGGTGCGCGGCCACGCCGTAAAAGTGATCGCGGCTGCTCCACTGGGGCTGAGGCTGATTCACCAGCCGGACGTAGGCCTCGTGGACGAGAGCCGTCGGTTGAAGCGTTTGCGCGTGGCGTTCGTCGGCGAGGTAATGTTCGGCCAGTCGATGCAGCGTGCGATAGATGATCGGGATTAGGTCGTCCCGAGCCGCGGCGTCGCCGCCGCTCCACCGCTGTAGCAGTTGCGTGACACGGGCGGCATCGGCGTCCGGAGCGCTCATCCCTGCAAGCTCTTCTGCAAGATGAGCGTATCGCTACTCGTGAGGCTCGGCCACTCTTTTCTGCCAGCATTCAGGAGCTTTCTTGGCGGAGGGGTCAGGTCTTGAATTCACGTACGGCGCACGACCTGACCCTCTTGGGGGAAGGGGTCAGGTCGTGCAAAAGCTGTCGATTCAGGAGCTGACCCTCTGAGACGTGAGATGAGCGTCTCCACTACCTGAGAACAGAAATCGTGAGCGTACCGTGCTCCACGAGTGCGGTGCTGCCAATGAACGAGGCCCAGGCGAGGACCTCCACGCTGTGATTCCCGGGCGTGACCTCCTGATACCAGGTGTAGCTGCGCGTCTCTCCGTAGCCAGACTGATCCTGAAAGCCTGCCAACATTCGAGCGCCACCGACGGTGGGGAGAGGCTCAACGTTATCGACCGTTGGCTTGACAACCAGAGAGCTACCGGCCTGGGACGACGCTTGCAGCGCCACCTCCATTCTGAGGAGACAGTTGCCGGGGTTGGGACAGCTCACCGTCGTCTTCGAGAAGATGTGCGACTCTTGGTCTGGGATGAACGTGAGATTCTGATTCTTGTAAGTCTTCACGTACATCTTCTTCACCGTCAGGTCCGAGGCCGCTTGCTCCTGCCCGAACGCCTTTGTCGAACCAGCCGATGCGGCGACCATCGCGACGCCCAGGGCGACGAACCCTCGCGAAATCCAGGTCTTCATCGATCGCTCTCCTTTGCATGCCGCCCGGAATGGGCCGGCTTCACTCTGATGGGCGCAGTTGGGCGGCCAGACCGCTCACCGGCTGCGGTCCTCTCATGAGGGCCATTCGCGGCTCGCCCGGCCCGGTGCGCACTTCTCAGTCGCGGGCGGCGTTTCCCGCGCGGCCGAGCGCGCCTCGCTCCACCGGTGCGAAGCCATCCAGATTTTCGCGAAGAACACCCCAATGGCGCGGCAGTCCGATTTCGCCCGAGGAGGTTCGTGAATTACGTGCGAAAGTGAGAGCTGCTGGAATCGGTCGATCGTGTCGCGCGCGAGCTATTTGTTCAACTTGCGACTGGGGATCCCGCCCTATATTCGCAATCTGTCAGTGCGGTTCAAAGAGTTCCAGTGGACAACCGCTGTGCTAATTAGCTAATATGCTAATCATGAAAGAACAACGGAGGCCGGCCAACGCCGTCTTTCGCGCGCTCGCGGACCAAACCCGCCGCGAGATCCTCGAGTATCTGCGCGCCGGGCCGCGGACGTCGGGCGAGATCGCGGATCAGTTCCACTCGAGCTGGCCCACGATTTCGCGGCATCTGGGCATCCTCCGCGCCGGCGAACTCGTCGTCAGCGAGCGGAAGGGTCAGGCGATCTACTACGAGCTGAACACATCGGTGTTCCAGGATCTGATCCAGCACTTCGTCGGCTGGATGAAACCGCTTCGACAGCCGGCGCCCGCGAAGCGCCGCGCGCAAGAGGCGTAATGATGGCGCCGAAACGACCCGGTCAGGCGCGCGCGATCGCGGTGGTCGTCGCCGGCTTCGCCGCGGGACTCGTCGCCTACCCGAACCTTCCCGGACCGTTTCTCGACGATCAGCCGTCCGCGCGAATCCTCGTAGCCTTTACGCTGCCGACGACGGCGCTGGTCATCTACGCATTGTTCCGCAGCTTGTGGCGCCACGATCGCGTACGGACTGGCAACAGCGCGTTCGAGTCCACCTACAACGCCATCGTCTTTTTTGCCCTCCTCTTCATCGTCGCGCTGCACGTGCTCGTGATGATCGAACTTACGCGCGCTATCGAGGCGGCGCCCGTGCGAATGTCCGCCGGCCGGGCGGTCGTCGTCATGTTCGGGATCACGCTGGTGGCAATCGGGAATCTGCTTCCCCGCACGCGGCCGAATGTCGCTGTTGGCGTCCGAACCACGCGGACGCTGGGCAACGCGCGACTCTGGCAGCAGGTGCATCGCGCCGGCGGGTACGCGACGGTTGGTCTCGGCTTTTTCATCGTGGTCGCCGGACTGCTGCTGACGCACCGATCGCTTGGAGCAATCGTCAGTGCCGCCGCCTTCATCGCGGCAGCGACGGTGCTCGTCTCGTATCGCAGATACTCGCGCGCGTAGCGGCCCACGGCGGCGGATGCCGTGCTCGACCATCGGTTCGATATGGTCGAGAATGTGTGCTCGCCTGTGGTGATTCTGTTCCACGGACGACTCGCTGCCGCGCATGCCTGGCAGGCGCGGATCGATAACGGCGACTGGCGTGGCGCGACAGGCCGCTGGCGTTCGACGACGAGCTGCCGTCGGACGTGCAACCATCCGGTTGTCGGCCGAGTAGCAGAAATCTCCACTGAATCTGCACAGCCATCTAATCGGGAAACCCCCGGAAAACTCCGTCGGCGTCCACGCCCTCTGCGAACTCCTCCCAATCCATGTTCGCAAGTGAGAGATTGTTTTCCACAGACCACATTGCCGACGGGAGGACGCGAAACGTTCGACCGGGTACGCCCTGCAAGTCGAGCACGACGATGGGATGCTCGGGATTCTGCAGCGTTTCGCGATCGACAACGAACAGGAACGAGCGGTACGACTCCGGCGGAACAGACGCCTGGACATGGGCGATGTCGAGGCCGTCGAACGCCGGGTCGTCCACGAACGTGACGTACGCCTGAAAATCGCCGACCGGCTGCTGGATTGCCGTGCAGACCACTTCCCATGCCGCGGGATCGGAGAAATCGGTCCGTACGACCGGCGAATTTTTCGTGTCTGGAATGAATCTCATGGCACGAGGCTACGATCGATTGTCATGGAATGCCACTGCCCGACACGGCACGACACCGATCAGTATGTGGAACTGGCACACTAGATTCTGAGTTTTTAGAGTCAAGGTTTCGGTCGAGGCCGTCCACGCCGACGGCTCGCCCCCTGAGTTGTTGACGAACCGTGTGAACGACCAGTACCGCATCACGTTTCGCTGGGAGAATGACAATGGCTACGAAGTCCGCGTCGAAGACTATCAATAGGGAGTATGGCTAGCTCGGGCCTGCGATCCCGCCTGGTGAGGTCCTTCTTGAGGAATACCTCAAGCTGGGGCGGGTGTTCAATATCACGCTCGTCGGGTTTGTCCGCGGCGACAGCTTCAAACATCTGCACGCACGCCGGGCGGATCGACTGACCGTCGCGCGTATAATCGCGGCAATTCCCGGCCGTGCTGCAGGACGGAATTCCCTTCGGGCCGTATCGGGTCTGCCATCGCCTCGGGGCCGGCGCGATGGGCGATCTCTACCTTGCGTTCGACTCGCGCCTGCAGCGCGACGTGGCGATGAAGGTGCTGTCTGACTCGATGGCTCCGGACTACAACACCGCCGTGACGCTGGAAGCCGTTCGATGATCGCGCCGGGCACACGCCTCGGCAGCTACGAGATCATGTCGCTCGTCGGCGTGGGCGGTATGGGGGAGGTGTACCGCGCCCGCGATACGAAGCTCGGTCGCGACGTCGCGATCAAAGTGCTTCCCGCTGTCGTGGCTGCCGATGCCAATCGGCTGAGCCGCTTCGAGCGCGAGGCGCGGGTGCTCGCGTCGCTCAATCATCCCAACATCGGCGCGATTTACGGTCTTGAGGATTCGGGCGCCGTTCGAGCGCTGGTACTCGAACTGATCGAGGGGCCCACGCTTGCGGATCGGATCGCGCGTAGCGCCATTCCGCTGCTCGAGACGCTCTCCATCGCCCGGCAGATCGTGGACGCGCTCGAGGCGGCACACGAACAGGGAATCGTCCATCGCGACCTGAAGCCATCGAACATCAAGCTGCGGCCGGACGGTACAGTCAAGGTGCTCGATTTCGGCCTCGCGAAGGCGCTCGATCCTTCGGCGCGCTCCTCCAGTGCCGTTGAAGACCTGTCGGGATCCGGCGAAACCGTGGCCGCGTCGGCACTGACGTCGCCGGCGCTCATGACCGGTGCCGGTGTACTCCTCGGCACGGCCGCCTACATGAGCCCCGAACAGGCGCGCGGGTATCCGGTCGACAAGCGCGCCGACGTCTGGGCCTTCGGTTGCGTGCTCTACGAGATGCTGACCGGCCGGCGGGCGTTCTCCGGGCCGACGGCCTCCGACATGGTCGCCGCGATAATCGAGCGCGAGCCCGCATTCGATCGGCTGCCCGCTTCCACGCCCCCGGCGATCCGACGGCTTCTCGCGCGCTGTCTCGAGAAGGACGCCAGACGACGACTCCGCGACATCGGCGATGCGCGAGCCGACATGGAAGATGCGCTTGCGCCAGCAAGCGGCGGGGCGTCAGGCATCGCACGAGCGCGCTGGTGGAACCCGGCGGCTGCGGCCGCCGCGCTGATCGGCACGGCTGCTGCCGCCGCGCTCATCGCAACGACGCTCACGAGGCGCTCGGCCGCGCCAAACGGCAGCGGACCGGTCGCGCGGCTCACGGTTATGCCGGCCGAGCCGCTCGCTGACGTCGAGGAGGTGGTCGCGGTATCGCCCGATGGACGCCGCATCGCGTACGTCGCCGGCACCGCAAATCGCCGGCGCATTTTCGTTCGCGAGATCGATCGCTATGACAGCGCACCCGTTCCGGGGACCGACGGCGCCGACGGCGTCGTGTTTTCCGACGACGGCCGGTCGATCGCGTTTCTCGCGGATCGCAAGCTGAAGACGATCACGCTCGCCGGCGGATCGCCAGTCGTCGCTCGCGAGCCCGTGCTGGGTCGCGGCTTCGATTGGACAGCCGACGGATCGATTCTGTTCAACCAGGCCACCGGGACAGGCGTCCTGCGCGTGCGGCCGGAAAGCGCCACCGCCGACACCGTGACCAGGCCGGCTCCGCGCGAAGATCAGCATCGCTTTCCGAAGCAGCTGCCTGACGGCCGGGCGGTTCTCTACAGCGTGTGGAGCGGCGGCGGGTTGGCCGACGATGAGGTGTTCGTCCACGTCCTCGCGACGGGGGAGCGCCGCGCGCTTGTGAAAGGGACCGGCGCGCAGTTTCTTCCCACGGGACACCTCGTCTATGTTCGCGGCGGAAGCCTGTTTGCCGTCCCGTTCGATCCGGTCAAGCTGGAGCTCAAAGGCAATCCGATCGTCGTGCTCCAGGGTGTACGGCAAACGCCCGCCGGTACGCCGCAACTCAGCGTCGCCCGTGACGGCACGATGGTGTACGTCACCGGCGGCAGCGTCGCTCGCCAGGGAACGCTCGTGTGGCTCGACCGCCGCGGCGTGGAACAACCCGCCGGAGCCTTCGATCGTCCGATCGCGCAGCCGCGACTGAGCCCCGACGGGCAGCGCGTCGCGGTGGTCGCAAGAGGCGAACCGGACGTGTGGCAGCTCGACCTGACGCGTGACGCATGGACGCGCGTGACGTTCGACGGGAGCAGCGCCTTTCCGTTGTGGAGGTCCGACGGGCGGCTGACCTTCAGCTCGGGCAAAGCCGGACCCTACAATATCTACTTGAAGAACACGGATGCGAGCGGATCGGAGGAGCGGTTGTTCGAGGTGGCTCGCTCGTCTTACCCGCTGTCGTGGTCGCCCGACGGACGGCTGCTGGCGTTCGTATCGATCAATGCTGAAACCGGGAACGATATCTGGCTGTTCGACGCCACGGAGCGCAAAGCGCCGCGGCCGTTCCTCGCCAGCCCGTTCGCGGAAGGCGCGCCCGTGTTCTCGCCGGACGGCCGGCACATGGCGTATGTCTCCAATGAGTCGGGCCGTCCCGAGATCTACCTGCAGCCGATCGACAGGCCGGGCGAAAAGCTGATCGTGTCGGCGGGCGGAGGAGTCGAGCCGGTGTGGCCGCGCAACAGTCGCGAGTTGTTCTACCGGAGCGGCAACGCGATCATGGCCGTGGACGTGACAGTCGGCCGGACGCTCAGCGCCGGCAAACCGCGGGAGGTGTTCGAACGGAATTTCGAGCGCACCACGGCGTTCTGGGCGAATTACGACGTTGACAATCAGGGACAGCGATTTCTGATGCTCAAGGGCGCCACTGCCCCCGCCGCGCCGGCTGAAATCCGCGTCGTGATCAACTGGTTCGAGGAGCTCAAGGCGCGCGTCCCAATCAAATGACTCTCCTGTCGAACGACCGATTGAGGCAAGCCGGCTGGCCGGGATGCGGTCATCGATAAGGCTACCGCCGCTGCGCAAGGTAATGTCGCAGCGCACTGGTGACTTGTGGTTGAATGACGCTCACTCACCGCGATCCACAAGGAGCGTCACATGGCAGAAACAACACATGAGCTGGCCCAGGAGACGGTTCTGCCGGACGAAGGGCGCGTCACCACCGAGTTCATCAGCTTCCTCAGGGCCACGAGCGAGAAGCACCATCCGACAGGCCCCATGCCTCGCTTCAATCAAGGGCGAGCCGCCGGGTGCGTCGACGCCGAACTCATCGTCCCGGCCGACCTGCCGAGCGACTTGAGCGTCGGCCTCTTCGCCCGGGCGCACACGTACGCGGCGCGGATCCGCTTTGCGCACGCGTCGACCGACACGGACAAGGAAAAAGACGTTCGCGGGATGTCGATCAAGGTCCTCGACGTTGCCGGCGACAACCTGACGCCAGGAGAAACGACCCAGGATTTCATTCTGAACAGTTATCCGGTCATGATGGTCGGAGGCTCCGCCGATTTCCTCGAACTGCTGCGCGCGCACGAGGATGGGGGCCTGAAGCAGGCCGCGTTCTTTCTCAAGCATCCACGTGCCGCAGCCGTCGCGCTCGAATCGCGGCAGCACGCGACCAGCCACCTCGAGATCTCGTACTGGAGCACCACGCCGTATCTGTTCGGTCCGGGTCGCGCAGTGAAGTACATCGCGCGTCCCGTCTCGAATCGCGTGACGCCGCTGCCGGATCCGCTCACCGACAGCTACCTGCACGATCGCCTCGTCGCGCACCTGGCGCGTCAGGAAGCGCTCTTCGATCTGATGGTGCAGTTCCAGACCGACGCCGAGAAGATGCCGATCGAAGACGCGAGCGTGGAATGGAAGGAGGACGAGTCGCCGTACCGGGCCGTGGCGCAAATCCGGATTCCGCCTCAGAGCATCAGCGCGCCCGAGCAGGTTGCCGCCTGCGAACGGCTCTCCTTCAATCCGTGGCACGCGCTGCCCGATCATCGGCCGCTCGGAAACTACAACCGCGCCCGAAAAACGATCTACCAGACGATGGCGGCGTTCAGACTCGCGCGAGCGTGAGCGCCGGGTTGGCGACCCCATCCCGATTCGTGATCGGGATGTCGCGCCCGCACTGCGTTTCATGACTGAGCTGGACGATATTCCAAGGTGATCCGAGTTCTTCATGGAGGTTCCGCATATGCCCG
Organism: Acidobacteriota bacterium; assembly: GCA_046728115.1. Classification (GTDB taxonomy): domain Bacteria; phylum Acidobacteriota; class Vicinamibacteria; order Vicinamibacterales; family CAVVIG01; genus CAVSWN01. The sequence goes on from JBKPDW010000111.1 coordinate 13,074, forward strand.
ACAAGCCAGACGACGTCGTTGACAAAGTGAGCCAGTATCTGAAGTCGCGCTCGGACAAGGAATGGTACGAACTGCCCCGGCTCGTTGCGATGCCGAAGCTGGTCGAGATTCGGAATCAGCTCAGGCAGGAGAATCTGATCGACACCGAAGACCCCACGTTCCAGAAGCAGGACATTCCCGCCGATCTCGATCCGGCGCTGCGCGAAGGGCGCACGGTGGATGGCAGCTACAACGACCTGAACTACCCGCCAATGGGTTGCAGCGGCCGACGGTTCGGACGCAACGTTCCGCTCGAGCATGCATATCCGGATACGGCGAACCTAATGACGCCGAGTCCGCGCGTCGTCAGCCGCGAGCTGATGACGCGGAACGAGTTCCAGCCGGCCACGATCCTGAATCTCCTCGCCGCGGCCTGGATTCAGTTCATGGTCCACGACTGGTTCGTGCACGAACGATCGGCGATGTCGGACGGGATCGACATCCCGCTCGCGCCGGGCGACGACTGGTCGGACAAGACGATGCGGATCCCGCGATCGGTGCCCGACAAGGCGCCAGCCGGATCCAAGCGTCCGCCGGCCTACGTGAACCCGAACAGCCACTGGTGGGACGGCTCCCAGATCTACGGGTCGGACGCTGAAACGGCGGCGATGCTCCGAACGAAGGAGGGCGGCAAGCTCAAGGTCGATCCGACCAATATGCTGCCGGTCGACCCGGCAACGGGCATCGAATTGAGCGGCTTCACGCAGAACTGGTGGGTTGGCCTCGCGATGCTCCACACGGTGTTCGTCTGCGAGCACAACTACCTGTGCGATCTCCTCGCGAAAGAGCATTCGGGCTTTACCGACGCACAGATCTTCGCGAAGGCCAGGCTGATCAATACCGCCCTAATGGCCAAGATCCACACGGTCGAGTGGACGCCCGCCATCCTGCCGAATCCGATCACACAGCTCGGCATGCACGTGAACTGGTACGGGCTGGCGGGCGATGAGCTGCAGGACGTATTCAAGTTCCTGAACGACAACGAGCTGGTCGGCGGGATCATCGGATCGAAGCACGATCACAACGGGGCACCCTTCTCGCTGACCGAGGAGTTCGTCTCGGTCTACCGCCTGCACCCGCTCATTCCCGACGATCTGGTCGTGCGCTCGCTCAAGAACGATCAGGTTCTCGAGACCATTGCGCTACCGGACATGTCCGGGCGGAAAACGCCGGGCGTCGTGGGCCGCATCGCCATGACGGATCTGTTCTACTCGTTCGGCGTGACGCATCCGGGGGCGGTGACGCTCCACAACTATCCGCGGCATCTGCAGAACCTGACCCGGGACGACGGCGAGCACCTGGATCTCGCCGCGGTCGACATCTTCCGCGACCGCGAACGCGGCGTGCCGCGTTACAACCTGTTCCGGCAGCTCCTGCACAAGAAGCCGGTCGCATCGTTCGACGAGCTGACCGACAACAAGACGTGGCGCGAGGAGATTCGCCGCGTCTACAACAACGACCTCGACAAAGTCGATCTGATGACGGGCCTCTTCGCCGAGCCGCTGCCGCCCGGGTTCGGCTTCAGCGACACCGCGTTCCGCGTCTTCATCCTGATGGCATCGCGCCGGCTGAAGAGCGACCGTTTCTTCACCGACGACTACCGCGCCGACTTCTATACGGAGCTCGGCATCCAGCACATCAAAGACACGACCATGCTGAACATTCTGGAACGCCACTATCCCGAGCTGAAGCCGGCGCTCGCAGGGGTGACCAACGCATTCCAGCCCTGGCGAAACGTGAAGGCCTAGTTTGATAATTGGCGCCCAGGTCGCCGAGTCCGAGGACGCGCCCATCGGTGACAACGACGACTCGGATGCACGTCTCAGCGTTTGAGGGTTTCGCTCCAATGGGCGATCACCGTCAGGTGATCGGCGTGTGAATCCCCTTCCGGATCGACCATGAGGAAGCGCTGACCGTCGCTCGAGACGCTGTACGTCGGCAACGGACCGCTCGTCAGGGAGCCTCCCTGAAACAGCTGCTTCGGTGCAGAATCAGGCTTGCCTGAGTCCTGCCGTCGAACGCTTTCTTCCCCGTCAGCGTCTCGTACGGCGTCACGCCAAACGCGAAAATGTCGGTCCGGAAATCCGATTCCTGGCCTGGCCTTCGAGCTGTTCCGGCGCCATGTACTGGAAGTGTGCGGAGGATGGCGCCGTGCTGCGTCAGCGGCGGCGTGGTTCACGTCATGTCACACGACCGCGCTGAGCCGTGTTTGCGGGTCGACTCGTGAGGAGCCGACTCGTTACAATAGGCGCCAGCTCAGCCGCTGATGACCCTTTCCCCGGGCACGCGCATTGGCGTTTACGAAGTTGTCGCCCTCCTGGGGGCAGGCGGCATGGGCGAGGTGTATCGCGCCCGCGATACCAGGCTCGGGCGCGACGTCGCCGTCAAAGTGCTCCCCGACGCCATGACGAACGACGCCGACTGTGTCACGCGCTTCGAGCGCGAGGCCAAGGCACTCGCCGCGCTCAATCACCCGCACATCGCGTCGCTCTTCGGCCTGGAGGAAAGCGCGTCGCGCCACGTGCTGGTGATGGAGCTCGTGGGAGGCGAGACGCTGGCGGATCGCGTCGCCCGCGGCCCGCTTCCCGTCGGCGAAGCACTCGCCATCGCAAGACAGATCGCCGACGCGCTCGAGGCCGCACACGAACGCGGCATCGTTCATCGCGATCTCAAGCCCGCGAACGTGAAGGTCACAGCTGACGGTGCGGTGAAGGTGCTCGACTTCGGCCTGGCCAAGGCGATGGACCTCAGCGGCGGATCGACCCCTGACCTCTCGCTGTCGCCGACGCTGTCGATGCGAGGAACGCAGGCCGGCATCATCCTCGGCACCGCGGCCTACATGTCGCCCGAGCAAGCGAAAGGGATGCCGGCCGATCACCGCAGCGATGTGTTCTCGTTCGGCTGCGTGCTCTACGAGCTCCTGACCGGCCGGCAGGCATTCCCCGGCGACTCGGTGACGGACATTCTCGCATCAGTGCTCGCGCGGGAGCCGGAGTGGACGACGCTGCCGACGAGTCTGGATCCGCGACTCGTCAGGCTGCTGCAGCGCTGCCTCGCGAAATCGCCCCGGCAGCGGTGGCAGGCGATAGGCGATGTGCGCGCCGAGATCGAGTTCATTCTCGCGGGGCCGGTAGCCGCGCCGTCAGCGTCGCTCCCGACCGGGAGCGATGCGCCGGTGCAACCATCGTGGAAACGTGCGCTGCCCGTGGCCGCCGCCATTGTGCTCTCGAGTGCGATCGCCGGGTGGATCGTCGTGTCTGTGAGGTCTGCCGCTGCCACCCCACAGGTCGTGCGGTTTTCGGTACCCGTCAGCGCCGAGTCGGCGCTCTTCACGAACTTCAATCGCCAGGTGCTGGCGTTGTCGCCAGACGGCAAGAGCGTCGTGTTCGCCGGTGAAAGGTTTACATGCGGCCGGTTTCCGAAGCCACTGCGCAGCCTATCCCCGGCACCGAAGGCATGCAGTCCAGCACGCATCCCGCGTTCTCGCCGGACGGACGCGCGCTGGTGTTCTGGGCCGCAAGCGATCGAACGCTGAAGCGCGTGACTCTTGGCAGCAGTGCCATCATCACGCTGTGTCCGCTCTCGGAGGGCGGCCTGGGGCTGACTTGGGCGGGCGACTTCATCTACTTCGCCGACGCGGGACAGGGCATCAAGCGTGTGCCGGCCAACGGCGGGAAGGTCGAAGTCGTCGTGGGGCTCACCGGGCGCGACGAGGTCTACGGCCCGCAGCTCCTCCCCGACGGCGACACGCTGATCTTCACGCTTGGCACGCGGGGCATGCCGTCATGGGATCAGGCGCGCGTCGTCGCCCAGTCGCTTCGCACAGGTCAGCGGACCACGCTCCTCGAGAACGCGACCGACGGCCGTTATGTCGCGACGGGCCATCTCATGTTCGGTCGCGGCGGCGTCGTCTTCGCAGTGCCATTCGATGCTACGCGACGCGCGGTGGTGGGCGAGCCCATTTCCGTGATCGAAGGCGTGCGGCGGGCCGCGCCCGGCACGACCGGCGCCGTGCATTTCGCGGTCTCGGACACCGGATCGCTGGTGTACCTGCCGGGACCGGTGTCGACTGCGGGAGCGTCGCTGCAACTCGCGCTCTTCGATCGCACTGGCGCCGCCGAGTCGTTGAACGTGCCGCTTGGCGCGTACTACAACCCGCGCGTGTCGCCCGACGGCGCGCGGCTGGCGGTCGCCACGGACGACAGCAAGGAAGCGGTGATCTGGATCTACGGCTTCGCGAAATCGAGCGCCGCGAGACGACTGACCTTCGGCGGCCGCAATACGTCGCCGGTGTGGTCGGCCGACGGGCAGCGCGTGACCTTCCAATCGACGCGCGAGGGCGACGCGAGCATCTGGTGGCAGCGAGCGGATGGCACCGATACGGCCACGCGGCTCACGCGTCCGGAGCAGGGCGCCAGCCATAACCCGCAATCCTGGTCGCCTGACGGCCGGCATCTGTTGTTCGACGAGGTCCGCCTCGATCGCGTCGCGATCATGGACTTGTCGCTGCCGGATGGGAAGGTGACGCCGTTCTCGTCGCTGGAGTCGGATGCGCCGAGCGACGCGACGTTTTCACCGGACGGCAAATGGGTGGCCTACAGCGTGAGGCCGGTCACAGGCACGACCCAGGCCATCGTCTACGTCGAGCCGTATCCGCGTACGGGTGCGCGCTACCAGATCTCCAAAGCGGAGGAAGACGGACACCACGCGGTGTGGTCGCCCGACGGTCGGGAGTTGTTCTACACGCCAGGCCCTGGCAATCGATTCCTGGTGGTTCCCATCACGACCACGCCGTCGTTTGCCTTCGGCGACCCCGTCCTCATTCCACGACTGTTCGTGAACGCGCCGCCGACCGCCGCCCGCCCCTTCGACATCGCGCGCGACGGCAAGCGCTTCCTCGGCCTGCGCGCCGACGTCGGGAGCAATGGTCTTCCCGTGGCTCCACAGATTCAGGTGGTCCTGAACTGGACCGAGGAGCTGAAGCAGCGCGTGCCGACGCGCTGACATCAGCACGCGAAAACACATGTAAATCAGCGGCACCATTGCGAGAATGATGCTGGTGCGAGCGGCGAGATCGATCGAACCAGTGGAGTGGTTGAAGCCGTTGAATTGGCTGATCCGGAACGTACGCGCTCGAGCGAAGAGGATCTCGAGATGCGCCGATTTCAGCCCTCACCTGATCGGCAGTGATGCGACCAGCCGGCGCCAGCGTCGCCAACAGGTAATTGCGGCATTCAGATCACGAACATTTCCCGGCCAAGTTGAACTAAATCCCGCATCGTCTCCGGCGGACGCCGGGTTAGTCATCAGGCGACCCACACGAAGTGGTCGGGAGACAGGTCAGGCTCGCTTCATCGAGCGTCAGGTAGTCTGCCTCACGCTCGTCTGCGGTCGAAAGCGCTAGAAGGCTGAGATTCTGAAACGCGTCAAAGGCCCGAGTCTCACTGGCCGTGCTGCCTCGATTACCGTTTCTGTTGCGTTCACTGGGTTGCATCCTTTATTTAATGGACAAGTTCCGTCCGCTGTACTTTCTTGTGGCGCCTCGCCGGCATGACAGCGCGTCGAAGCTGTCGCTCGCACTCACACCAGCTGCCAATCCACTGCTGCAGCGAGTGCGCGAGCCAAGTCGCCGTCACGCCGCCGTTCAGCGCGACCGGCATGTGCATACGGACGGTGCGACCATCGGTTCGCCAAACCTTGACGAATCGCATCATCGAATTGACTCGCGCAATCGCGTCGTCCGCCAGCGGCCGCTTCAACCTCAGCTCCGCCTGAAAGGTGACCTGTGAATACAGATTCTGACCAGGCACGCGCCAATCCATAAACGCGGCACACGCGCGCCGGTCACGTGTCAACGCCACGAGCGCCGCGTCATCATTGTTCGTCACCGTCGCTTCCCACCCTTCACGGGCCGCGACCTTCGCAAAGTCCTCAGGCGTCACGCTGGTGTAGACCGCATCGTGTTCGGCGTGTTCGCCACGGTGCCGCTCGATGTCGAGTCGCCACTGACCGCGGTACCCGAACACCTCTCAAACAAGATGTGCAGCACCTCGAGCGCGGCGGTCTCCGCAGCTGTCGACGAATCAATTACGAGCTCCTTCCGGTAGTTCTGTGCTCGCCCGCCGAGCGTGTACCCGAGGGCATCCAATGCCTTCCGTTGCGCCGGACCGAGGTAACGAATCGCCGTTTGGGCTTCCGGATGCGACGCACCTGCTGAAAGTACACAATCCCGGCGACTTGGCGGAGGGCCTGGCAGCCTTCTTTGCTCGCCACCCCCTCACCATCCCAGCGTGAGAGCCCAGTATTTGTACCGCACGCCGCTCGTGCCGATCTTCAGCATGACGAGCTTGCCGCAGCTCACGCCCTACGCGACGCTGCCGGCGAACCCTGGCGGCGGCGAAACTGACGACGTCGAAAACGGCGACGTTGAAAAAGCAGCGTCGCGAGCACGCGTGCGGTAGCGAGCAACGCGATGAGACCGGCTGCAGCGCAGCGCCGCGGCGCAGCGCAAGACCGACAATCTCACCGCGGCGCGCGGGCGAGCGAAGGCTGGACACGTTTCGCGGGTATGCGGCGATAATCTTCGCCGGTGAACGCCGCCATGACAAGCCTGGATTCCCGCCGCAATCTGGCGATCTTCTGGCTGTCGCTGTTCAGCCTCGCGCTCCTCCGCACCGCCTGGGTAGGCGACGATGCGTACTTCACGTTCCGGACGATCGACAACTTCGTGCACGGGTACGGGCTGCGGTGGAACGTGGCAGAGCGCGTGCAGGCGTACACGCATCCGCTCTGGATGCTGCTACTGACGCCCTTCTACTGGATCACCGGCGAGCCGTTCTTCACGTCGATTGCGATCTCGAGCGCTCTCACGCTGATCACGATTTGGCTCCTGCTGCGGCGCGCACCGTCGGCGTGGACCGCCGCGGCAGGGCTGACCGTATTGCTGGCATCGCGCGCGTTCATCGACTACTCGACCTCCGGCCTCGAAAATCCGCTGACGCATCTGCTGCTGGTGCTGTTTCTCGGCCGCGCGCTGAACGAGCACCGCGCGACGACCCCGACCGTGCTGCTCGCGGCGCTGCTGCTGCTCAACCGTCTCGATTTGTCGATCCTCGTGCTGCCGGTACTGCTCCCGTTGATCCCGTGGCGCGCGCCACGGCAGACATCCCGCACGCTCCTTCTGGGCTTCCTTCCGCTGATCGCGTGGGAGCTGTTTTCGATTGTCTATTACGGCTTCTTCGTGCCGAACACCGCATTCGCCAAGGTCAAGACCGGCGTCGCCGAACGCGAGTTGTTTAAGCAGGGCGTGACGTATCTGCTCGACTCAATCGAGCGGGATCCGCTGACGCTGCTGGTGACGTGCGCGGTTGCCGTGTGGACTGTGTGGATCAGTCCGCGTCGCACGCGCTCGGTCGGGATCGCCATTCTGCTGCACCTTGCGGCCCTCACATACGCCGGCGGCGATTTCATGAGCGGCCGCTTGCTGGCCGCGCCGTTCGTCGCCGCCGTCGTCGTCCTGATGCGCGTCGACATCGCGGCGTTGTTCGCCTATCGGTGGATGGCCGTTGCGCTGGCTGCAATAATCGGCTTCCAGGCCTTTCGCGCCATCACTATCGGCCAGTCGATCGCCGACGCCCGGGATGTTCTTGCCGCGAGCGGCGTGTCGGACGAGCGGGCCTCCTACTTCCGCACCAACGGCCTCATTGCGTATTCGCGGGACGCGCCCTACTGGCCCCGAAGCAAATGGATCGAAGACGGCCTGCAGACGCGCGCCGCGGGCCCGAGCGTTATCCCGTATTGCTGCAACGGCATGCTCGGCTATGCCGCGGGGCCGGCCGTTCACATTCTGGACTTGCTCGGGCTCGGCGATCCGTTGATGGCACGCTTGCCGTCGCGCAGCGACTGGCGGATTGGCCACTTCGACCGCGACCTCCCAAGCGGCTACGGCGAAACCGTGCAGCGCGGCGAAAACCGGATCACGAATCCACACCTCGCGACCTACTACAGCCGTCTGGCATTGATCACGCGCGGTCCGATCTTCGACCGCCGCCGGCTGGCCACAATCGCCCGCATGAACCTGGGGGGCTACGAATGGCTGCTCGAGCGCGCTCGGTCGGCAACGCCGGGATGTTGGTACGTCCTCCTGCACACCAAGCGGCTGATGGCGCCGGAGGGCGGACGCGCGAGCTTCACGGCCCAGGTGAACTCGCAGGGCTCCGGGTGCCGCTGGCGGGCGGCGGCGGCGGAGCCCTGGATTCGGATCGCCGACGCAGCAGGCGTGGGATCCGGCACGGTGAATTTCACGGTCGATGCGAATCGCACGGCCGCTCCTCGAGCCGGAACGATCACCGTCTCGTGGCCGGATGGAAGTGCAACCTACGGCGTGAGCCAGAACGGCGTGCTCAGCTGCAGCTTTGCGCTGGCGCCGCAGGCCCAGAAGGTCGACGCGTCCGGAAAGGATTTCAACGTTACCGTCGCGCCGTCGAACCCGTCGTGCGGTTGGAAGGCCGATTCGGATGTGCCGTGGATCGCGATCACGAGCGGCCAGAGCAACACGGGCGTGGGCACGGTGGTTTACACCGTGCAGGCGAACGGGACTCGGGCGGAGCGCGCCGGCGGCATACGGGTGACGGGACTAGTTTCGGGACAAGCAGCACTTGTAGTCACGCAGCGGCCGTGATCGCAAGAATCCTTTGGTATGCGCTTCCTTCGTGCGGGCCGAGTAACCAGACGCATCACATGGGTAGAATCGGGCCGTAGCCTAGCGACGTAGGAGGCTTCGTGCTCGTGTCAATGTGCTACGTGTTGCTTCGCTGGTTGCTCGAATTCGTGACGCTCCGCGCACGGTCCATGGAGTTCAAGGAGCTCGAAATCATCGTCCTGCGTCACGAACTCGCCATTCTTCGGCGGACAAGGCGCCGTCCGGCCATCAGCGCCGTCGACCGCCTGTTTCTCGCCGCTGCGAGCCGATTGTTGCCACGAGTGCAGTGGCGATCCTTCATCGTCACGCCTGCGACGCTGTTGCGCTGGCATCGACGCCTCATCGCGAAGCGATGGACGCAGGCGACTTCCGTTGGGCGTCCGCCCCTGGGGCGTGAGACTCGAGCGGCCGAAGTTCCGTGCCCAGCTCGCGCGTCAGGCGGACGCGGGCACGCTGCACCCCCCGGTCATGGTGTTGTTGCATTACTACGCATACGGCAAACCGCGCGAGACCGTGGTCGTCGAGGAGCGGCCTGGGCCAATCTTTTGCCTCACGAGCTGGCCGCAGCTGCGCGTCGATCATCAACGACCCGCTCTACCTGCGGAACCTGCGTCAGCACGCCATCGAACGCAAGCTGGCGCCGGCCGTCGAGTGCCTGCCGTTTCACTACGCCTACGGCGTCCCGAAGCAGGCCGTGGAGATTGACGCGCCGATCGGGCCGATCTTCAGCATCGCGCGGCTGCCGCAGCTCACGCCCTACGCGTCGCTGCCGGCGGCCGGTGACAGCGCTCCGACCGTGGTCGACGTCTCGAACTCGGCGCCGAGCGCCGCGGGCGGTGAGCGATAAGCGCGTCGCCGCATGTGATGGAGATCGCGAAGCCCGGGGGTGTGGTTCCGCTCCAAGACGGATGGATCCGGAAGCGGTACACGTTGCCGTGCAGAAATTACCGCTTCGATCCTATTTACAGCAAACCTGCCTCGCCACTGTTCGGATTCGCATCTGACACCTCCCAGAACACGATGCGGCTATCTGCCTGTCCTCACACACAACGTCCCGGGACCCACCTTGCTGAATCACGAACCAGCACTGTTTGCGGACGTGGTTCCTGAGCTGGCCCAGATGCGGGAACAAGCTGACGCCGTCCGTGGTGAGTTTCGTCACGCAGGCATCACCGACTCCTGCAGTGCAGGAGCACGAAGAAGTCATCGGCTTGCTGGTGTCGCAGGTCGTGTCCGAATCGATCGCATACAACAGAGTTGGATTCGCTCCGCCCGGACTCCCGAAGATGATCTTGCGGCCATCGGTAGAGCACGTCGCCGAACCTAGGAGTCCGACCCTGAGAGCCAACGTTCTTAACCCACTCATTGCCCGTCGGGATTGTCGTCGACGGACTAGCATGGTTTTTTGCTGACCGTGGAACAAGGTCGGCAGCATCCTGGCACGTTTGGGACGTGACGCCGACGCGGTGGCGACGCACTGGTCATCGCCGCAGCTCGAGATCGGGGTGAACGAGTTCCAGGGAATGTCGCCGTCTCAAGACCGGTTACCCTGGAACGGGACGCCTTTTGCCGTCCATGATCGCTGTCGCGTACAGCTGCATCATTTCGCTCGGGGGTGAACGAGATGCAGGTTCGGGGTTCATCCGTCAAGCCGTCGCCGGTCCCCGATGTCGAGCCAGCGGCAGGTGGACGCTCGGAAGGCATCGGCACCGTACGGCGCGAGCCGCGCCCCGTCACGGCAGTCGCCACACTCGTACTGTTTCTCGCGCTGGCGGTTGTTCATACGTGGCCGCTCGCGAGCGATCCGTTTCATCTGGCGCGGACCGACAGCAGCGACGCGATACTCGACATCTGGATCGTCGGGTGGATCGGGCACATCCTGCCGCGCGCGCCACTCCACCTGTTCGAGGCGCCCATGTTCTACCCCGAGGGGCACACGCTGGCGTACGCCGACCATTTAATCGTGCAGGGCTTGATGGGCGCGCCGTTGCTGTGGCTCGGCGCCTCGCCGGTGTTCGTGTTCAATGTGCTGCTGATACTCGGTCTCGCGCTGTCGGGCTGGGCGATGTCCCTCGTGGTCACGCGCTGGACCGGCAGCACGTCGGCCGGCGTAATCGCGGGACTGCTGTACGGCTTCAACGCGCACGTGCTGATGCGCTTCATGCATTTGCAGGCGCAGCACACCGAGTTCGTGCCGGTAATGTGGCTCGCGCTCGACCGCGTGCTCGAACATAATGCGCGCCGCGACAAATGGCTGCTGACCGGTGCGTTCGTGTTGCAGTCGCTGTGCTCGAATTACATGCTCGTCTTCGGCGCCTTTTCGATCCTCGCGATCCTGGTCGTGCGGCCGACGGAATGGCTGGCGCGCGGTCGCAGTCGGGTCGTTATCAGCCTTCTGATCGTCGCAATCCTGAGCGGGGCGGCCATCGCACCGTTTTTGTGGCCGTACTACGAGGTGCACCGCGAGCAAGGGATGATGCGCGGACTGCGTGAAGTCGCGCGCTACTCGGCGCACTGGCAGGATTACGTCGCCACCGGCGGTCGCCTGCATTATGCATTGTGGAGCCAGCCGTTTGTCGATGGCCGCACCACCCTATTTCCAGGGATCATCGGCGTTCTGCTTGCGGCCGTCCCGATCGTCTCTGGGCGGGCTTGGCGCGATCGCCGCGCGCGCATGGCCATTCCGATCGGGCTCCTCGGATTCGCCCTGTCGTTCGGACCGGCGCTGCCCGGTTATGCCTGGTTGCACGCGCACACGATCGTGGGCGGACTGCGTGCCGCCGCGCGATGGGGTTGGCTGCTGATCGCGAGCATCGCGATGCTCGCCGGGTTCGGGACCGCTGCGATCGAGCGGGCGTGGCGAGCGCGCTGGCCTCCGCGACGCACCGGCTGGACGGTGTTCGCGGTGCTCATCGGTGCCGGCGCGACTGTCGAAGCGGTACGCGCGCCGGTCGGGTTCATGCCGTTCCGAGGGCTGCCACGCGTCTACGATCGAATCGGCGCTGAGCCGCAGCCCGTGCTTGCGGAATTCCCCGTGTACTACGGCGCGAACGTGTCCCGCAACGGCCCGTATCTGTTGAACGACACGCGCTGGTTCGAACCACTCATCAACGGCTACAGCGGCTGGGAGACGCGCGGGTTTCAGGAGCGAGGGCGGGTGCTGGCGGGCCTGCCCGACCCTGCCTCGATCGCGCTGCTGCGTGAGCTCGGCGTCACACTCGTCGCCGTGCACATGGCGGCCATCGCGCCGGACCGCGCGCGGGCACTCGATGCCGTCCCCGACCTGCAGCTGATCGCGGAAGCGGACGCAATACGGCTCTACCGCTTGCGGTAGGGTTTGGGGCAAGCGGTCGCCGGCTCGTCGTTCGTCCGCGCTTCTTCTCCTGCCCTGTCCACACCCCTCTCCCTGTTCGGTGTGCCGAAGCAGCCCTCGAGGTCCATGCGCCGCTCGTCCCCATCTTCCACATCACAACCTTGCCGCAGTTGAGGCCCTACGCGTCGCTGCCGAGAATGCCAACGGCTCGAGCAGCTCGAACGCCGTCATCGACGTCTCGAGCGCGCTGGCGAACGGCTCGTGCGCCGCGGGCGATGAGCGTCTCGGTGATCATGTCCTGTTCGGCAGCAGAAGGTCATCTAAAGTGGACGGAAGTAGATGAAGCGCAAGAAAACCAGCGGGCGCCGAAAGGGCACGCCGGACAAAGCGACGCGCGACGTGAAAGCGCTCTGCGCGTCGATCCTCAACGACCCGCTCTATCTGCGGAACCTGCGGCAGCACGCCATCGAACGCAAGCTGGCGCCGGCTGTCGAGTGCCTGCTGTTTCACTACGCCTACGGCGTGCCGCGACAGCCTGTGGAGATCGACCCGCCGCTCGGGCCGATCTTCCAGATCACGCAGCTGCCTCAGCTCACGCCGGCGCCACTCCGGTTACCGAGCTCGATCGACGTCCAGCCCGACGACAAGGAGCAGCAGCCGCACATCGCTTCGTCGATGTCGCCAGGGACATGGGGGTCGACGATCCACGCAAGACGGTGGGCGCTGTCTGGTTCGACATGAACGACGATGGGCGCCTCGATCTGTTCACTGCGAACCAGGACGGCACGTTGAACGGCTTTTTCCGTAATGATGGGGCCCGCTTCGTCGACGTCGCGCACGACCTGGGAATGGACGCGGCGGGGCGGCCTTCGACCTTCGGCAGCAACGGTCCCAGCGTTGTTGACTACGACAACGACGGGCGGCTCGATTTGTTCGTCGCCGGCTACGGGCGCAATTTCCTCTTCCACAACGAGGGACAGGGCCGCTTCAAAGAGGTCGCGGAAGCGTTGGGCGTCGCGGGCGGTGAGAAGGCGACGCCATCGAGCTGGCGCGATTACGACAATGACGGTCTGCCGGATTTGTACGTGTCGTCGTATGTCGATCGTCCTGTCAACGAACACGATTTCCTGTACCACAACACCGGAGCGACCGTTCACCAACGCCATGCTCGACGTGATCGCCAGGCACGGCGCGACGCACGGCGTGCAATGGGTCGACTTCGACAACGACGGGGCGCTCGATCTTGCCCTGGCGAACAACAACCCGAACGCGGGCCATTACCTGTTCCGCAACGTGATGCCTCCCGACCGGGCGCGCCGCTCACTCCAGGTGCAGATGGTCGACGGGCAGGGACGGCACACGCGCGCCGGGTCAGAGGTACGTGTGTACGCGTCAGGAATCCGAAGGGTGCTTGGCGGGCGTCTGATCGATACCGGCAGCCGGTACTGCTCGCAGAGCGTGATGCCGGTGCATATCGGATTGCCGGTCGAGGGCAAGGTGGACGTCGAGGTCACGGCGATGATGAAAGCCGGACGGAAGATCACACGAGTTGCGAAGGTGGATCCGAACAAGCTGCCGAAACGAATCCTCGTCGTGAAGGTCGGTCCGACCGCAGAACCGGCTCCGCCGACGCGATAACAAGTCGGCGATCGGCCTCGACACGGAGATTCGACGCGCGACCTTCTCGACGACGACGCGTGCCGTATCTCCGGCCGTATCGTGACGTCAGACGCGTGCCTGTAGGGTGCGGAAACCACGTTACGCGGCGCGCAGTCCGCAGCTGCACTCGGGTGGAATGGGCGTTGAGACCGGCACCCGGCCGCGGGGGTATAATCCCGGCGTTTTCCACAAACGATCCGCCCGCGCGCATAGATGCTGTCCGCCATGAGGAAGGAAGTGAACGATGTCGCGAAGGGCTGCGCGTTGCTTAACGGCGATCGTATCGCTCGTCATCGCGATCATCGTCATCGCGTCCGCCGTCTCGGGGCAGATCTTCGTGGGAGGGTCCCCCGCTCAAGGATCGTGGCCTGCGCAGCCATCGACCAAGGACGGCGAGTGGCCGAGCTACAACGCTGACATCCGCGGCACGAGATACTCGCCGCTCGATCAAATCAACGCCTCGAACTTCAACAAGCTCGAGGTGGCGTGGCGATTCAAGACCGACAGCCTGGGGCCGCGTCCCGAATACAAGCTCGAAGGCACTCCGCTGATGGTCAAGGGTGTGCTGTATACGACCGCAGGCGTGCGGCGCTCGGTCGTGGCGCTCGACGGGCGCACGGGAGAGCTGATCTGGTCGCACAGCCTTCGCGAAGGACAGCGCGCCGTGCTCTCACCGCGGCAGCTCTCGGGCCGCGGCGTGGCGTACTGGACCGACGGCAAGGGCGACGACCGCGTCGTCTACGTGACGACCGGCTACCGCCTCGTGGAGCTCAATGCCAAGACGGGCGCGATGATCAATTCGTTTGGCACAAACGGGTTCGTCGATCTCAAGGTGGGGGCCGTCTTCGGCAAGGGGCAGCAGATCGATCTGGAAACGGGCGAGATCGGCGTCCATTCGACACCAGTGGTGGTCAAAGACACGATCATCGTGGGCTCGGCCATGCGCGAGGGCGCGACGGTGGTCAGCCACAACAACACGAAAGGACTGGTTCGCGCGTTCGACGCTCGCACGGGGAAGCTCCTCTGGACGTTTAATACGATTCCCCGGCCGGGCGAATTCGGCAACGACACGTGGGAGAACGAGTCGTGGGCCGTCAACGGAAATACCGGCGTGTGGACGCAGATTTCTGTCGACGAGGACCTCGGACTCGTCTATCTGCCGGTGGAAGACCCCACCGAGGACGTCTACGGCGGTCATCGGCCAGGCAACGATCTGTTCGGAGATTCGTTGGTCTGCGTCGATCTCAAAACCGGCCAGCGCAAATGGCACTTTCAGTACGTGCACCATCCCATCTGGAACTTCGACAACTCATCGGCGCCGATTCTCATGGATGTCGACGTAGACGGCCGCGCGATCAAAGTCGTCGCGTCACCCAGCAAACAGGGGTTCCTCTACGTGTTGGATCGCGTGACGGGCAAACCGGTGTGGCCGATCGAAGAACGGCCCGTGCCGCAATCGTATGTGCCGGGCGAGAAGACATCGCCCACGCAGCCGTTTCCGACCAGACCGCCGGCCTACGCGCGGAACTATCTCCGGGTACCGGACGATGTGATCGATTTCACGCCGGAGCTGCGGGCTCAGGGGCTCGAGGTGCTCAAGCGGTATCGAAACGGGAACTCTCCGTTCACGCCCGCGCTGCTCGGCGACGTAAACGGCCTGCTCGGCGCGATAGGAGCGGGCACGGCCACAAACTGGCCCGGCTCGGGCGGTGATCCCGAGTTGCATGTCGTCTATGCGCAGGGGTCACACAGCGTGGCGGCGCGCTCGGTGGTGACGCCACCGACGGGGTTTTCGGACATTCGTTACGTGTCGGGCGTTGCGGGGCGGCCATTTTTCATGGCAACGGGTCCTGGCGACTGCTGCGCCGCGGACGGAACGGGACGACCGTTTGCGCCTTCATCGCTCACGCCAACTCCGGCCGCGGCCGCAGCAGCAGCGGAGGGACGTGGCCGCGGAGCTGCTGGCGGGACCGCCGCCGGCGGGACCGCGGCCACCGGGGCCCCTGGCGGCGGAGCGGCAGGTGGCGGCGGCGGTTTGAACATTCAGGGACTGCCGATCATGAAACCGCCGTATGGCACGCTCACCGCGATCAGTCTCGATCGCGGCGAGTTCTTGTGGCAGGTGCCGGCGGGTGAGACACCCGACAACGTGCGCAACCACCCGGCGCTGAAGGGGCTGACGATCCCGAATACAGGGATGTCCGTGTCGGGCGTCGGGTTGATGAACACGAAGACGCTGGTCGTCATGGGCGATCCGCAGGTGACAACCACGCCTGAACATCCACGGGGGGCCATGCTGCGCGCGTACGACAAGGCGACCGGGCGCCAGGTCGGTGCGGTCTGGATGCCCGCGCAGCAGAGCGGCTCGCCGATGACCTACATGTTGAACGGCAAGCAGTACATCGTCGTCGCCGTCAGCGGTGGGAATTACTCGGGCGAGTTCATCGCCTTCGCGCTGCCGGACGAGGCGATCCGTTCACGCACACAGCACTGAGCATGCCGGGGCCGCGGCAGTACCGCGCCCGGGCGCATGCGTGCCCGGCATCGTCAACTTGCAGCGATCGAGCAGCACGCGAAAGCTGATGGCTACGGGGTGATGGCTGAACACCCGGTTGAACCCGATCGCCGGGGTTGACCGATACGCATAGCCATGAGCCATCAGCCATGACTACTTCGCGAGCGGCTCCGGTCGCACTTGGAACTTCACAACCTTTGGTCTCGAGCCCTTTCCACCTTCCTGATGCCACGGCGTGTACATCGAATAGCTCGACCAGAACCCGCGACCCTTCCAGCCGGCATTCGGATCATCGATCCGTCCCGATCCCGCACGAGCGGCGAATCCCAACGGGTACGGCACGCGCAACGTCAATGTCGTCATCCCGCTGCCTTGCGGCATCACGACAAAGAACGAGTCAGCGTTGACGTCGCCGGAGAGCACCACGTCCTTCCCAAGGCCGAGCGTGTTGTCGCGATCGACCTCGGTCATGTACAGCATGTCCGTGCTGGCATAATCTGCCGCGCCTACGAACTTCGGGCCGGGCTTCGTGTACACCGTCCAGCCTTCAGGGCACTGCGACCCGGTGGCGTCCGGTCCGCTCAACACTTTGCACTTGCTCCGATCGAAGCTCAACATCTGATGCGCGCCGCGCCAGTTCTGCCACACGACACCGTCCGTCCCGATCGCCACACCGCCCGAACCCGGCAGCGGCATTTTGTTGGGCGGCGGTACGTAGACTTCCGCCTTACACGTATGCGGCGGATTGGGGCCTCGCTCGAGGCGCACGAGCGTCTTGTCCCTGACGCCGATGCCCGAGCACCACAGGCTTCCATCGATTGGGTTGATGGCAACCCCGTAGCATCCGAAATTGATCCGATGATCTTTCTTCGGATCGATAGGTTGGTTGGGCTCAGTCCACTCGGTGATCGTGCCGTCGCCGTTGGTGTCGAGCACGGCCGGGCACCATCCCTGCGACGCTCCAGCGTCGTGAGTCTTGTCGAATGCCACCGTGTCGAGCCAGCCGATGGCATTGTTTTGGCCGAATATGATCGCATCCTTGTCGTCGATGTGATTGTGATCGGCGGCAAAGCAGGTATCGATCATCGTGATCTGTTTCGTCTTCGGCTCGTACATCTCGACCTGTCTGGCGCTCGGTCCGGAGAGCGGGAAGTACTTGGCGAACTTGTTCATCGCCCCGTCTTTGCAGAAGGCCGGCTGATCTTGCGGACCGCGAACCCGAGCCGTCACGAATACACGGCCATGGCTGTCCATGACGACGCTGCGCGGGTCGGCCGATCGCGCCCAGATCTTTTCTGCGCCCCAGTACGGAGACGCCGGGGTGTCGGTATCGATCTGTGGAGCGTGCGACGGAAGCTTGATCTCGGTCGCTCTGTTCTCGCGCGGATCGACGACGGCGATGATGTCGGAGCTTTGGACGGATCCGTAAACCAACCCGTTGGCGTTCATCGTGGGCGTGCGCTCGTCGGTCGCTGCAACGTCGGTGCGCCTGCTGGTCGGCAGCGCCCAGTCCCACATCGAGATCACGACGTTGCGCTCGAGGCCGGCCGGACGTGGCGGAGCATTCGGATATTCGCCCGCAGCGATGCGGTCGGTCCAATCGGCGTACGCTTTGCGCTGCGCTCCCATCCGTTTGAAGTTGGCGGTCATGCCGGGTCCGTTGGGTCCAACCGTCACGTGGTAATCCCAGGCCTCGAGGCTGGACGCGTACGACCCACGATTCATGGAGACTTCCCGGGTCGCACGGTCGCCCACCTGGTGGCATGAGTAGCACGCTTTCGTTTCGAGGAGCATGTCCTTGTCCGACACGTCGCCCCTGGGAATCTCCATGAGGCTCAGCCAGTAATTTGCCGGATACACCTGGGCGGCGGCGCGTCCGTCCGGCGCGACCACGGCTTTCAGATCGAGATGCTGTCCCGGCTTGGCGGGGACCCGTGACGAATCCACCAGCCCGTACCCTCGGACGAACACCTGATAGGTCGCGCGTGGGAGATCCGGGAGGAGGTAGCGCCCCTGATCGTCGGTCACCACGATCCTCGCGAACTTGGTTGGCAACTCGGAGGTTTCGGCGATCACCCACACGCCAGCCTCGGCGCCTTTCGAGCTGGTGACGACGCCACCGATGTCGTCGGGGTCGATTGCCACCGTGGCGCCACTCCGCTGCTGCGCGTTGACCCAGGCGAACGACGCCATCAACGCGCTCGCCACCACCAACGCTCTCGGATTCACATGCAGGTTCATGTGCTCCTCCAATCCGCGTCGGAACGTTAAGTCCGCACGCTGTCAAAATCAACAGGCAAGTCCGATCGGCGCCAGCCGGTGGCGTGCATCCAATGTAGACTCTCGTCCGTCGGAGGAGCATTGTAGGAGGATTGGAATGAAACGAACGCGTGCGCTGCTGGTGTCAGCCCTGCTGGTTCTGCCGGCGTCGAAGGCCTCCGCCCAGCTCACGGCGGCCAAGGACGGCCCGATCGTGTACGGCCATCATCACCTGAACACGACCAACATGGCCGCGCAGAAGAAGTTCTTCGTCGACACCCTCGGCGGGAAGCTCATCACGATTGGCACCAACAACACCGAGATCGTCGAGTTCCCAAACGTGCTGATTTTCTTCCGCACGACGCAGGCGCCGACAGGTGGCACGAGAGGCACCACGGTCAATCACATCGGCTTCTCGGTACCAAACCTTCGTCAGGTCGTCGACAAGGTCAAAGCGAACGGCTTACAGATGATCACAAAGACCGAAGCCGCGGCGGATCGCGTGGTGAACGACGACATCGCCGGGCCGGCGCAGGCCGGCGGCGCGTCGATCGCGTTTGCGCAGGGACCCGACGATCTGAAGGTCGAGTTCGTGGAGGCCACCCAGCAGACCATCCCGATCGCGCTGCACCACGTGCACTTCTTCAACCCGAAGAACACGGAGATGCAGGCGTGGTACGTGAAGACCTTCGGGGCTACGCCGCGAACCGGCGGCCCCTTTCCCGCCGCGATGTTGCCGGGTGTGGCGCTGAACTTTTCACCGTCGGCCGATCCGGTCGTTGGCACGCAAGGGCGCGCGCTCGATCACATCGGATTCGAGGTGAAGAACCTCGAAGCGTTCTGCAGGAAGCTCGAAGCCGACGGCATCAAGCTGGACGTGCCGTACCGGCAGGTGCCTGCACTCGGCATCGCGATCGCGTTCTTCACCGATCCCTGGGGCACTCTCATCGAGATGACCGAGGGGCTGGATAAAGTGCGTTAGCGACTACGGCGCGCCGTTTTTGATGATCGTGCCGCCCTTCATCACGAACGTCACGCGCTGAAGCTCGGTGATATCGGCCAGCGGGTCGCCGGCGACGCCGATCACGTCGGCATACTTGCCTGTCTCGATGGCGCCGATCTGATCCTGCCATCCGAGCGCTTCCGCGTTGATCGTGGTGCCCGCTTGGAGCGCGCGTGCCGGTGTCAGGCCGGCTCGCTTGACCAGCCACTCGAAGTCCAGCGCCTGCGTACCGTGCGCGTAGGTCGAGCCGTCGACGCCGCTGCCCATCATCACTTTGATGCCCTTCGTCGCCGCGGCCATCGACGCGGCTTTCTCGAATATCGGAATCATCCGGTACTTGCCGCCGGTGTTCTTCGCATCGACATCGTCCATGTACGGCTCGGAGTATCGAACGCCCGTCGGATCGTAGTAGAGCCCCTTGGCAACCATCATGTCGACTTGTTCCTGGGTCAAGCCGAAACCGTGCTCGATCGTGTCGCAGCCGGCGACGATCGCGTTCTTCAGTCC
>JBKPDW010000112.1:0-9200 GCA_046728115.1 Acidobacteriota bacterium
GTCCTGCTTCGGCCGAAACGGTGCACGTAATGGTTACGACCGAGCCGCCCACATACACCGGTCTGACTCCGAAAACGGTTGCCGATCCTGCGGAAGTAGCGGCCGTCCAGGGAAGCACGCTGACCGTTGCCATCGAGTCGCGGGCATCTGGCCGAGTAACCGTCGATCACGACGGCGCACCTCGCACCCTGTCGGCGGATGCGACTGGACGAGTAGCCGACCGAATCGAGCTGACCAGAACCGGGTACTACGCGATCACAACAGATGCAGGAGCTCGGCGTGTGATTTCGATCGTGGTGTCGCCCGATGCGCTGCCAACCGTGCGAATTACTGTCCCGGGCCGCGACCTCGTGTACGCGGACGCGAATCAGCGCGTCAGCTTCGATGTCCGCGCGCTCGACGATTTCGGTCTCCGCTCGCTGACGTTGCAGTACACGAAGGTTGCGGGATCCGGCGAGCAATTCGATTTCCACGAAGGCGAGGTCGCGTTGTCGATCGTCAGACCGAACAATCGCGACTGGCGCGGCACGGCGGCACGGTCGCTGGCCGAGTTGGGACTGGAAGAAGGCGGCATGCTGGTCTACCGCGCAGTGGCCGCCGACGCGCGTCCCGGTGCCGGCACCGGCAGTTCGGACTCCTTCTTCATCGAGATCTCCAGGCTCGGCGTCGGCGCCGGCTTCACGGTTCCGGAACAGGAAACCCGGTACGCGTTGAGTCAACAGATGCTCGTGCTCAAGACCGCGCGGCTCGATCGGGGCCGTGGCTCAATACCTGCGGCCGAATTCAACGAAGCCGCCATGAACCTTGCCGTCGAGCAGCGAATGATCCGCGCCGAGTTCGTGTTCATGCTCGGCGGCGAAATCGAAGACGAAGAGGTGGAGGCTGCACAGTCAACCGAGCTGCAGGAGGGCCGGCTGCAGAACCGCGGCCAGCGCGACCTGCGCCAGGCCACGGTGTCGATGAGTCAGGCAGAAAAGTTGTTGACGGGCGGCAGCACGCGGGAGGCGCTGACGGCAGAGCGCGAAGCGAGTGCGGCGTTGCAGCGGGCCTTTGCACGAGACCGCTACATCCTGCGCGCGTTGACCGGGCAGACCAGGCTCGATCCTTCGCGCCGGCTCACTGGTGTGCTGTCGCAGGCCGGCGATTGGCGCCGTGTGCGGCCTCCGGCGATCGAAAATCGGCGAGCGGCGTTGCTTCAGGATCTCCTGGCCGGGGTTGGCAGCCTCGTTTCAGACTCACCCTCATCGCGCATCGTCGTGCTTGCCCGCGAAGCGCTGAGGATCGATCCGGACTCCGTAACGCTCCGGCGGATTGCTGCAGATCTCCAGCGAATCGCCGAGAGCTGGGCCGCGGCGAGGGCGGACGCGCGGAAGCGGGCGCTGACTGATGTGGTGGCGGCTGTTCAACGAGAGACCACGCTGGCTTTGGCTGCGCCAGCTCTACAGGCGCCGTTTGCTTCCTCTTCCATCGCAGGCGCGTTTGCCGATGCGGTCAGTCGCGGAGGTCTGCGGTGATCGCGCTTCTCCGCGGTTTCGCGATTGCCATTGTTATCGCCGGCTTCATCGATCCGTCGTTGACGATGATGACGCGAGGACGTCCGCGAATTGCACTCGTGCAGCAGCATCCAGAGAATGCAGCGGAACGGCGGGTGCTGGAGATGCTGAGGACGAGCCTGGGTCGGGATTTCGACCTTGTCGCCGGGCAGGACAACAGCGCGGACGCCGCGACGTTCATCGGCACCGACTATCGCGCGACGGGCGTACCGGATGGACAGCGGCCGTACACGATTACGATGCAGCCGTCTTCGAGCGAGCCGCAGATCAGTGTCACCGCGGTTCGTGCTCCGCTCGACTCGCCCCTTGGCACGCTCGTTCATCTCGAAGCCGACGTCGAAGGGATGAACGTCAGCGGTGCCGAAACAATTCTCGTGGTGCGAACCGGAGATTCGGACGTCGAGGTCGCTCGAGCGGCACACAAATGGAGCGCCGCGCGCGAAGTGTGGCGTGCGCTGATTGACGTCACGACGCTCGGGCCGCCACCGTGGCGCCTGCAGGTGCGGGCATTGGCCGCTCCGGGTGAGCGGGAACTCGATGACAACATCGCGGACATCATGGTCGACGGAGCCGAGCCTGCGCGCCTGCTCTTTGTCGAGCCGCGGCCCTCGTGGGCGGCGACATTTGTTCGCCGGGCGCTCGAACGCGACCCGCGGTTCGAGGTGACGAGCGTCAGCTACCCGTCTCGCGGGGTCACGGTCAGTACTGTGGCGCGACGTCTCTTCGAACGATGTCGCTGGAGTCCGTGCGCGCGATCGTCGTCGGAGGCCTGGATCGGCTGACATCGGCCGACGCCGGGATTCTCGCGCGCTTCATGCGTGAACGCGGCGGGTCCGTTGTGCTGCTGCCGGATTCGCTGGCTGCCGCTCGAGCGGCGGCGCGATGGCTGCCGCTTCCAACCGCAACCGAGGTGCTGCTCGAAGAGCCGGTCAGGCTCGATGTAGAGCCGCCGCTCCGACCCTTCGAATCATCCGAGGTGCTGCGCTTCGATGTGTCACCGGTATCCCGGCCTTTGGCACGCGAAACGGGTCGGAACGAACCAGTCGTTTACGTTTCGCCCGTTGGCGCGGGCCGGCTCATGGTGTCGGGAGCTTTGGACTCGTGGCGCTATCGTTTGAATGACCAATCGGCCTTCGATCGATTCTGGCAGTCGGCTGTGTCTGGCCTCGCATCGGAATCGCGGGCGCCAATCGACATCGAGATCACGCCGGCAGTCGTGTTGCCCGGCGAGGAGGTCGAAGTACACGCTCGCGTCCGGCGGAGCGCGTTCGGCCTGACGCCGGTCGACGGCCTGAGCGTATCGGCGACGATGTCCACCAGCAGCGATCCAGTGCGCCTGTGGCCCGAGCCTGCGCCGGACTCGTTTCGCGGGTCCTTCATCGCGCCGAGCGAGCCTGGAACCGCGCGACTGTCGGTCCGCGCCGGCAATCGCGCGACCGCATCGAAGACCTTCATCGTCTCGGCCCGCGCGCGCATGGCGAGGCCGCCTGGTCCGCCGCTGTCGCTTCTCGCCGAGTCGCATGGCGGCATCGATGTGACGCCGGACCATCTCGCGGATCTCGAGCAGCGTCTGCGTCGAGACGTCACCGCGCCGCCGCGCCCGGTCGAACTGGCGCCGATGCGATCGATCTGGTGGATTGTGCCGTTTGTCGGCTTCCTGAGCGGAGAATGGTGGCTCCGCCGTCTGCGAGGCCTTACCTAGGTCCTGTCTCCACGACAGCAACAACTACGCCGAGACCAAAGTAGTTCCGTCACTCAATGATGGCATCGGCCTCGATCTCGACGAGCATCCGCGGGTCGATCAGCGCGCGGACTTCGACCATCGCCGTTGCGGGCCGTATCGATCCAAAGACTTCGCCGTGCGCGCGTCCCACGCGCTCCCAGTCGCCGGCGATGTTCACGACGTACATGCGCGTGCGCACGACATGCTCGAGACGCGCGCCAGCGCGTGCGAGCGCAGCCTCGATGTTCTTCAGCACCTGCCTGGTCTGCTCGTACGCGTCGCCGACCCCGACGATGTCGCCGTTCGGACCCGTGGCGGTTGTCCCCGAAACCCAAATCTGATTGCCAACTCGAACGGCTCGCGAGTACCCGACGACAGGTTCCCATCGCGTGCCGCTGGCGAAATTTTGACGCGGCAATTCTGATTCCTCCACAGCTTCGATCCAAGAGTGCGTCGCAGATTAATCGGTTCCCTCCGTTTGGTGTCGGTGTCCTCTGCCCGAAGAACATGTGCTACCACGGAGGCCGCTGAACGAAACCGATAGCGGGATGTCTGGCCTTCGCACAAGCCGTGGAGTCATCGGCCCGCAATATCACGACATCACATATACGACGATGTTGATCGCGAACCTGGTGTTGTCTTCGCGCAGGAACCGTTTGTTCCGCCAGTCGTAGTCCCACTCGCAGCCGTAGTCCTTGTTGCTGTACAGCACCGTCAGGTGGCCGCGCCGTTCGATCCCCTCGAGGTAGTCGTGCACGATGTTGTCGCCCCAGCCGTTCAATTCGTGCGAGGTCTGCGGCGGACCGCCGGCGAACGTGAAGAAGCTTCGATAGATGGGATGCGCCGCAGCCAGCTTCGTCAGCGGCTGGTCGGGAAACGTCAGGCGCATTTCCTGCTCGAAGCTTTTCGCATACAGCCCATTCACGTCGTGATT
The DNA here is from genome assembly GCA_046728115.1 of Acidobacteriota bacterium. Classification (GTDB taxonomy): domain Bacteria; phylum Acidobacteriota; class Vicinamibacteria; order Vicinamibacterales; family CAVVIG01; genus CAVSWN01. Next base: position 4,211 of record JBKPDW010000112.1, read on the forward strand.
GCAGTCGTCGGAGAAGAGGAGGCCGCCGGCGTCCGCGAAACGCCGCAGGTTCTCCCGCTCGGCCGCACTGAATCGGACCAGCTTGTGGCCCGTCATGAAGAGGAAAGGAAACGACGGGAGTTCGGTCGACGACGCACCGATGACGACTTCGTCCTGGTATACCGGGATAGAGGTGTACTGCACGATGGAATCGAGCACGTTCGCGGCGACCTTCGGGTTGTAGTCCCAGTCGCCGGACTCGTACCGGAGCCGCGCGAAGACGAACTTCGATCCGCGCGGCCGTCCCTTCCGTTGCTCGGACGCGGCGGCCCGCTCGAACGTGGCGTTCGTCCCCAGGCGGCCTCCGGCCGCTGCTGCGACACACTGCAGAAACCGTCGCCGGGAGACCACGTCTTTATCGTATACAATGCCTGTTTCCGAACCGTGGAATATCACATCCAGCAGTACGATCTCGAGCAGGGCGCGCTCGAGATTCAGTACATCGAGGAGTACTTCGGCGAGTTCCCGCGCAAGAAGACCGCGGCGGAAATCCAGCGCCGCCTCAGCGGCCGCGCGCACCTGATCCTGCTCGCGACGGCGCCGCTGCCCGACGAACCGTCATCGATCGTGCCGGTGTCCTTCAAGGTTGCACACGAAATCAAAGCGCCGGAAACCGAGCCGAAACTCATCGATCTGGTCCATCGCTTGAGTGACTACGTCCAGTTCAACGGCCGCCGTGTTATGTACACATGGATTGGCGGCACACGGCGCGACTGGCGCGGCCAGGGCTTCTTCCGCGCCCTTACCGAGCAGCAGGAGCACTGGGCGATTGAGCAGGGCTTCGACGAAATCGTCGTGAAGACGAAAAACAGGTTCTACGACATGCGCGGCACGCTGGACCACCTGCGATTCGAAGTCGTCAAATACGAGCGTAACGCCGCGGATAACGCCGAATCCAAGGTATACCTCAGCAAGAAACTCCTCCCGGAGACCGTCCAGACCCACCGGAGCGCCAGAACTGTCGTTGAAATAAAGGACTGACGCTGGCAGTTCAGAGTGAATTGAAACCTTTTCGGCATTTCACACGTCTGTACCCTTTGTTTGAAATCTGTGTGTGGCGCATATAGTCTGCACACACAGACTTATGCCTCTACGTCCGATTGAATTTCACGTCCTCCTGTCCCTGGCCGGCGAAGAGCGGCACGGATATGCCATCCTCCAGGAGGTCGCGGCGCTGACAGGCGGCGAGCTGCAGCCCGAGCCGGGAACGCTGTACCGCGCGCTTCACCGCATGCTGAAAGATGGCTGGGTGGCCGAATCTGCGCGCCGTCCGGCCGCGGACCTCGACGACGAGCGCCGGCGGTACTACCGGCTCACACCGCTGGGCCGGCGTGTGGCGTCGGCGGAAGCGGAGCGCTTGTGGCGACTGGTCACGGTCGCTCGAGCGCACAGGTTGCTCACCCGTGCCTAGCTTGTCGCGCCAGAGCGACGGCGTCTCGAAGGCAGGTCTGTCGCGCCGCAGCGGCCTATCCCGCCGCAGTGGTGACGGCGCGAAGATGGACCTGTCCCGCCAAAGCGGCGGCACCACCAAGGGGGGCCTGTCCCGACGCCTGGCCTGGATTCTCGTGCGCGCGTATCCGCCGCGCTTCCAGCGAGACGTCGGCCTGGGACTTGTGGATACCCTCGATGATCGCATGCGAGCGGCGCAAGCGAGCGGCGCACCGCGCGCGGCTGTCTGCCTGCGCGCGATCCTCGACACAATGCGCAACGCTCCGGTCGAATGGCTGGTTGCGACACGCGACGCGTTGAAAAAAACACCCAACAAGAGGAAGAAGATGGACTCTCTCTGGCAGGACGTCCGGTACGCACTGCGCCTCTGGCGACGCAAGCCCGTGCTCGCGCTGGTGGCCATCGTCACGCTGGCGCTCGGCATCGGCGCCAACTCGGCGATGTTCAGCGTCGTCAATGCCGTGATTCTGCGGCCGCTGCCGTACGCCGATGCGGATCGGCTCGTCTCGCTGTGGGGACGCACGCCGAGCAACCCGCGAACGCTGATCTCGTACGACGAGTATCAGCAGTTCGCGGCCCAGCGCGAGTCGTTCGATTCCGTCGGCTTGTGGCTCGGCCAGAGCGTGAACTTGACCGGGACGCCGGAACCTCAGCGCATCGTCGGCTCGTTCGTGACCGGATCGTTCTTCGACGTGTTGCAGCTGAAGGCCGAACGCGGGCGTCTGTTTGGGGAAGATGAAGGTGCGCCGGAGACAGTCAAGCCAGTGGTCGTGATCTCTCACTCGTACTGGGAGAGGCAGTTCCACAGCGATCCTGCCGCCATCGGGTCCACGCTGATTCTCAACGGATCGCCGCTCACCGTCGTCGGCGTGCTCGCGCCGCCGTTCGACATACACACCGTTCCTGCTGACGGGTACTACGTGAACTACGACGTGTTCATTCCTGCCGGCCTGTTTCCCGTTCCGAGCGGTGTGACGATGGCGCAGGCCAAAGCGTCGCCAGGCTGGTTGTCCGTTGCCAGGCTCAAGTCGGGCGTCTCGCTGCAGACCGCGAATGCGAACGTGGACGTGGTGTCGAAGCGGCTCGAAGCGGCGAATCCGAACATCCAAAAGGGCCGATCCGCCCGCGTGTTCGCGGTGCAGGACGACCTCGTCGGCGACTCGCGGACCTCGCTCTGGCTGTTGCTCGCATCGGTCGGCGTCGTGTTGCTGATTGCCTGCGTCAACGTCAGCAACCTGCTGGTGGCGCGCGCTGTCGATCGTCAAAAGGAAATGGCCGTGCGATCGGCGCTGGGCGCGAGCCGGGCGGCGGTGCTGCGGCAACTGACGGTGGAGTCGCTGCTGCTGTCGCTCGTGGCCGCCGTGTCAGGACTCGTGATCGGCCGATGGACGCTGAGCGCGCTCGAATCGTTCAGACCGCCGAACGTACCGATTCCCGACAGGATCCCGATGGACGGTGCCGTGCTCGCGTTTACGGTTGCGGTCGCCATCGCTGCGGCGATCGTGTGCGGACTGGCGCCGGCGCTGCGAATCACCCGCGCGGATGTCAGCCAGGCGCTGCAGGCCGGCGGCCGCCGATCCGGCGGCGGCAGCGCTCGAACCCGCGACGGACTCGTCGTTGCGGAAATCGCGCTGTCGATCATGCTGCTCGCCGTGTCGGGTCTGCTGATTCAGAGCATGCTGGCGCTCCAGCGGGTGAACGTCGGCTTCGACAGTCGCAGCGTCTTCACGCTGCAATTCCGGCTGCCGGCAGGGAAGTACCCGACGCCCGAGGCGATCGCCCAATTCTTCCGGCAGGCGATCGCACGGATCCGGGAGGTAGCGGGCGTCGAATCGGCGGCGCTGGTCCGGCGCGTGCCACTCAGCGGCAATTGGGGCGATACACCGTTCACCGTCGAGGGCCGGCCTGTGCCGGCGGGATCCGAACCGAGAGCGGGGCAGAACATCGTCACGCCCGACTATTTCCGATCGATGCGCATCCCGATGACGCGTGGACGCGACTTCACGGATCGGGACGACCTGCATGCGCCTCCGGTCGTGATCGTCAACGAAACGCTCGTGCGCACGACATGGCCGGGTGAGGATCCGATTGGCAAGCACCTGACGGTGCCAGACTTCCACGAGTCGATGACTGTCGTCGGCGTCGTGGGCGACGTGAAGCATCGAACGGTGACCGAACCGGCACGACCGCAGCTGTATCTGGCTCACTACCAGCTGCCGATGATCTTCAGCAGCCTGGTGGCCCGAACGGCGGTGCCGCCCGCAAGCCTTACCAGCGAGATCCGGCGTGCGGTGTGGAAGGTCGACAAAGACCAGCCAATGTGGTCCGTTGCGCCGCTCGACACGCTCCTGAAGAATTCGCGCGGCTCTACGCGTTTTCTCGCGTCGCTGCTGGCGATGTTCGCTGGAATCGCGGTGCTGCTCGCGGCAGTGGGCATCTACGGTGTGATGTCGTACGCCGTCACCGAACGCACCCACGAGATCGGGATCCGCATGGCGCTCGGCGCGTCGGGCAATCGCGTGCGCCGCGAGATCGTCGGGCGCGGATTGAAACTCACGGCGATTGCTCTGGCGATCGGCGTCCCCGGCGCCATCGCGCTTGCGCGACTGACGCAGGGCGTGCTGTTTGGCGTGCGGCCCGGCGATCCGGCCACGCTCGCCAGCGCCGGTGCGCTGCTGGCGATCGTTTCGCTGGCCGCCTGCTACTTGCCGGCACGCCGCGCATCGCGTGTCGATCCGGTCGTGGCGTTGGCGCAGGAATGATCACAAGGTTCTAGGTTCTAGAGTTCTAGGTTCTAGGTTCTAGAGTTCTAGAGTTCTAGAGTTCTAGAGTTCTAGAGTTCGGCATGCGGCATGCTAATCCGTCGGCATGCACGGCGTCGATCGATTTGAAGACCTGATCGTGTGGCAGCTGGCCGACGAACTGCGGCGTGAGGTGATGGCTTTCACCAACACAGGGCCGGCGTCGCGCGACTTCAGATACCGGGACCAAATTCGTGACGCCTCGTCATCGGCGACAAGGAACACGGCGGAGGGATTCGGACGATTCCGACCAAACGAATTCGCCCGATTTCTCGAGTATGCTCACGGTTCGCTGAACGAAGTCCAAGACGGCCTCATAGAAGCCCGCGATCGCGGTTTCGTCGACCAGGCGCAGTTCGATCGAATGTGGATCCTGTCGCGCCGAGCACTCGGCGCGAACACGAACTTGATCAAGTACCTGAAGCACTGCGCCGCAAAGGGCCTTCAGCCGTGGCTCGGAAAACGTGGTGACCGAACTACCCAGTCGGGTAACAACGACCCGTTGTCGGCCCCGCCTAGAACCTAGAACCCTAGAACCTAGAACCCTAGAACCTAGAACCCTAGAACCTAGAACCCTAGAACCTAGAACCCTTGAACCTAGAACCCTAGAACCTAGAACCTAGAACCCTAGAACCCTAGAACCCTAGAACCCTAGAACCTCTATGATCAACCGATGCGCGACAATCCCTACGCCCCTGAGC
>JBKPDW010000113.1:0-2213 GCA_046728115.1 Acidobacteriota bacterium
GCGCTGTACTGCCGGACCTGTTCGATTGGCGTCTGCGCGAACGCAATCGGCCGACCCAGCGCCTCCGTCAGGATGTCCGCCGCCTCCGGCATCGTTCGCGCGTCACCGGCAAGATCGATCTCGCGACGGTTCAAGGCCGCAGCGTCGATGAACGCGCGCGCGCCGAACCACCCGATGTCGTCCACTGCAATCATCTGCAGCTTCGTGCCCGGCCCGAGGGCCGAGGACAGCGTGTCGCCCTGGAGACAGTAGGGCGCCAGAAGGTTCTCCATGAAGAACACCGGACGCAGGATCACATGCGACGGGAACAGGAGGCCGCGCACGGTTTCCTCGATGCGCCACTTGTTGTCGAAGTGCGGGACGCCTGTCCGCTTGTGCGCCGATCCCACGGATGTGTAGACGTAGTGTTCGACGCCGACCTCGCGCGCCAGCGTCGCCAGACGCTTGCCCTGCGTTTCTTCCCGCTCGACGCGCGCCTCCCACGTGTTTTGCACGCCGAAGACGCCCCATGCGCCGGTCAACGCTCGGCGCAACGTCGCCTCGTCATCGAGATCGCCCTTGACGACGTCGACGCCGTGGCGCGCCAGTGCCGCCGCCTGTTCGCTCTCCGGCTTTCGCGTCAGCCCGCGCAGACGGAACGCGCTGTTCTGCAGCGCCTGCGCGACCGCTCCGTCCTGATGGCCTGTCACTCCGGTGATGAGAATTGTTCGATCGCTCGTCACAGCTGACACCTCGTCGCATCGTGCGTAAATCCAGTGAGATATCCAGAGGGCTACGCGCGCGTTGCCTCGTTCGCCAACTCCCACGCCAGTACGGTGCCGGAAGCGCCGGCATGATCGAACAGGATCTGAGCGACTGTTCCGAGCCTCTCTGTGCGCGCCCAGTCGCGCTGCAGTTCGCCGGCCATACCGAGCCACGTGATCGGTTGCGCGCCCGCGGCCACGAGACGGCGGATCGCCATGTCATGCGCCTCCGCCGAGACACCGCCTGACGCGTCGGTGACGGCGTACACTTCGTAGCCCTCGCCCATGGCGTGGATGGCGGGCTGCGCCAGACACATCTCCGACCAGAGCGCCGCGATAACGAGCTTCTTGCGGCCGGTCTTCTTCACGGCTTCGACAACGCGATGGTCCTCCCAGGAGTTGATGGAGCTGCGGTCGATGGGCTTCTGATCAGGAAAGACCGCCTGGACCTGCTTGAAGATCTCGCCGCCGCGGGCCGCGCCGATCGTCGTCAGAATCGTCGGGACGTCGAACGCCTTCGCCACCTTAGCGAGCGCTGTGACGTTGTTGATGACCATCGTGGGGTCGTGACTGTTGACGTTGGCGAGCTGCGATGGCTGGTGATCGATCAGAAGAACGACGCAGGTCTCCGGCGTCAGAAGCGCATCGAGACCAACTTTCGTGGATGTCGGCATTGTCCATGTCCTTCGTGTGATGGGTCACTGGGCCCGTCAGCCTCTCATCCTGCATTGCGGCCCATCAGGCAATTTCCGATCCTTCCGCAAGGCATTGAATCGGCGGGTCTTCGCGTCGGCCATTTGCGGCGAAATCTCGCCAGTGGCGAAATGCTGGACACAAATTGCGCGTCACCCGAATATCGTTCCTTGCTCAAGGACGCCTGGCAAACCCAAGGCGCGAGCGGCACACGCCAGACGGCAAAAGGCCTTAGCCCGCGCTCACGCGTGTGGCGTGTTCACTTCATCGATTGATGAAGCGCGCGTTGGCTGCTACGGCCCCGCGTTCGAACCGTGAAGGTGAGCTCCTTGCCCGCTCGCGCGGGTTCGGCCCCGACCTGGCCTGCGGGATTGACGGTGTTCTGCTGCTGAATCGCCTTCGAGAGATCCGGAACCGTCAGACCAAGAGTGGCCATACGATACGGCTTGATCCAGATGCGCATCGCATACTCGGGCGCGCCGAACATCTGCACCTGGCCGACGCCGGGAATCCGCAGCAGCGCGTCGGAGATGTTGATGTTCGCATAGTTAGCAAGGAACAACCCGTCGTACGTGTGATGTGGCGAATACAGCGCCACGGCCATCATCGGCAGTCCTGTCGTCTGGCGAATCGTCACGCCGAACGTATTGACGTCGGTCGGAAGGTTTGGCTGCGCCTGCGCGACGCGGTTCTGCACGAGCACCTGGTCGGTATTCGGATCGGTGTCGACGTCGAAGCTGACGGAGATCTGAGTGGTGCCATCGTTTGCGTTGGTCG
>JBKPDW010000114.1:0-9444 GCA_046728115.1 Acidobacteriota bacterium
ACAGCCGCTTCATCGACGCGGTCGGCGAGTCGGGACACTTCTTGTCCAGCCACTATGCGGACTTCCAGGCGGACTGGCACGATGTTCGGCATCGGAAGATGCGGATGGATCGTGCCGACATCGAGCGAGGCGCGATTGGACATCTCACGCTGACCCCCAAGGGGCGTTAGCAAGTTTCAAGGCTCGAGCAACGAGGCGGATGAACTCGTCGCGATCTTCACGAAAAACGTGAAGCGTCTCCCTTGAGACTTCAGACCTGAGACTTGAGACTTGTCAAATAGTCGGCGACCAATTCATTCACAAAGACCGCGCGACCTCCGACAATTGTCGCCGCCACGCCGCCGCGCAGCGTCCAGCCGTCAAACGGCGTGTTCCTCGACTTGGATCGCATCTGCGACGCCGACACGGTCACCGTCAGATCCGGTGCAAGGATGGAGATGTCGGCCGGCCCGCCCTCCGACAGCGAACCCCCCGGCACTCGCAGGATGCGTGCGGGGTTCGTCGAGAGCAACCCGATCAAGCGCGCCATCGTGATCACGCCAGGATGTACCAGGCGATCGAGACATAGGGATACCGCGGTCTCCAATCCGGTGATTCCGAACGGCGCGCGGTCGAATTCGACCCGCTTCTCGTCGTAATGATGCGGCGCGTGGTCGGTGGCGATCGCATCGATGCTGCCGTCGGCAAGTCCTGCGATCATGGCGTCGCGATCGGCGGGCTCCCGCAGCGGCGGGTTCATTTTGAGATTCGTGTCGTACGGCACGGGTCCGGCCAGCCTCTCGTCGGTGAGTACGAAATGATGCGGGGTGACTTCACACGTCACGCGTACTCCGCGGCTCTTACCCCACCGCACTGCATCGAGCGTCTGTCGCGCGCTCATGTGTGCAATGTGCACGGTTCCCCTGGTGAGCTCGGCGAGCGAGATGTCTCGAAAAGCCATGATCGACTCGGCTGCGCCGGGAATGCCGCGCAGGCCGAGCGTGGAGGCATGGAAGCCTTCGTGCGCCACACCGTCGCGTTTCAGCGTCTGCTCCTCGCAGTGCTCGATGACCGGCATATCGAACATCTGCGCGTACTCGAGAGCGCGACGCATGAGCAGTGCCGTCGCAACCGGGCGGCCATCGTCGCTGATCGCCACGCAGCCCGCCTGCTTCAGTTCCGCGATGTCGGCCAATTGTTCGCCGTCCTGGCCTCGCGACACGGCGCCAATCGGGAAGACGCGCGCGAGGTTGGCTTCTGACGCCTTCTTCAGGATGTATTCCGTGACGCCCGCGTTGTCGTTGATGGGGCTCGTGTTCGGCATGCACGCGACGGCCGTGAATCCGCCGGCAACTGCCGCGGCCGCGCCGGTCGCAACTGTTTCCTTGTGCTCCTGCCCGGGTTCGCGCAGGTGCACGTGCATGTCGATCAACCCGGGACAGACGATCAGCGCCTTCGGGATCTCCACGATGATCGTGTCCCGGTCGATTGGCAGATCGCGATCGACGCGGACAATTCGATCGGCGTCGATCAACACGTCGAACGTCCCGTCCCGGCCGTTCGCCGGATCGACAACGCGTCCACCCTTGAGCAATCGTTTGGCCATCAGCACACTCTGCGACGCAAACTCCCTTGACCCCTGCATCTGAGGCGATGCGGCACTCGACGGCGAAGCCGTGACCACCCTACCGCGAAGCCGTGAAGCATCCTGCGGCGAAGGCGCTCATGACGGCGAAGCTGTGAAAAGCATCCCTGCTAATCAGCTTCGACTTCCCCGGCCAGGAGGTACAGCACCGCCATCCGCACGGCGACGCCGTTCGCCACCTGCTCGAGAATCACCGAGTACGGTCCATCGGCGACATCCGACGCGATCTCCACGCCACGATTCATCGGGCCCGGATGCATGATGATCACGTCCGGCCTGGCTTTGGCGACGCGTGCGGCCGTCATGCCGAACGTGTTGAAGTACTCGCGCAGCGACGGCAGGAACACGCCCGCCATGCGCTCGTGCTGAATGCGCAGCAACATGATCACATCGGCGTCGGCAACGGCTTCGTCGATGGACGTGGACACGTGAACGCCGGCACGGTCGATGCCGGGCGGAACGAGCGTCTGCGGTCCACACACCCACACGTCGGCGCCGAGGGTCGTGAGCAGCAGCACATTCGACCGCAGCACGCGGCTGTGGAGCAGATCGCCGACGATCGCGACCTTCAGGCCCTCGATGCGCCGCTTGTGCTCGCGGATCGTGAAGGCGTCGAGCAGCGCCTGCGTCGGATGCTCGTGCGTCCCGTCTCCGGCGTTGATGATGCGCGAATGGCAGATCCGCGACAGCAGGTGTGCGGCTCCCGACGAGCCATGGCGCAGCACGATCATGTCCGGCGCCATCGCCTCGATATTCAGCGCCGTATCGACGAGCGTTTCGCCCTTCAGTACGCTCGACGTCGCCACCGCGATGTTCAACGTGTCCGCGCTGAGACGCTTCTCGGCGATTTCGAACGACGTTCGCGTACGCGTGCTCGGCTCGTAGAAGAGGTTGACGACGGTCTTGCCACGCAAGGTCGGCACTTTCTTGATCGGCCGCTGCCCAATCTCGCGCATCGCCTCCGCCGTCTCGAGGACAAGGTAGATCTCGTCGCGTGAGAGGTCGCCGATGCTGAGGAGATCCTTCTTCATGTTTCCTGGATCACCACCTCGTCCCGCCCGTCGATTTCCACCAGGCGCACCTGCACGCTCTGGGACGTCGAGGTCGGCAGGTTTTTCCCGACGTAGTCGGCCTTGATCGGCAGCTCACGATGCCCGCGATCGACGAGCACCACGAGCTGAATGGCTTTCGGACGGCCAAATTCGATGAGAGCGTCAAGCGCGGCGCGAATGGTTCGACCGGTATAGAGTACGTCGTCGACCAGCAGAATCCGTTTTTCGTCGATGGAAAACGGAATCTCGGTGCGGCCGACGACCGGTTGCGCGCCGACGGCGTGCCGCATCAGGTCGTCACGGTACAGCGTGATGTCGAGTGCGCCCGTTGGCACCTCGTGCCGGTTGATCTCGTGAATCGTCCGTGCGAGTCGCTTCGCCAGCGGCACGCCGCGCGTGCGAATGCCGACGAGGGCGAGCTCCTCGATGCCCCGATTGCGCTCGAGGATCTCGTGCGCGATACGCGCGAGCGTGCGGCTCATGCGATCGGCGTCGATCACCACAGGCATGGGGATACCTGGATTGGATAGTCGCGTAATTGGGTAATCGGGTAATTGATTGGGGGATTGAGCGTTTCGGGACGTGACGACATCGACACCTCTTCGCGTCCTCGCAGGGACGCGTTAAAGAGAACGTGGGGAAATTATATCATCGCCCGAAAGTATACTTATCGCCCGGAATGCCGCTCGACATCGATGCAGAGGTAATTGCCAATCGGCAACTGTCGAGCGACTACAACGTCCTCACGCTTGCAGCGCCTGACATTGCAGCCGCCGTAGCCCCTGGCCAGTTCGTGATGGTCAAACCTGGCGGCGGGTTCGACCCGCTTTTGCGGCGACCATTCTCGGTGTTCGAGGTCGTCCGCGACGAGTGCGGTGCGCCGACGGCACTCACGCTACTGAGCAAACGCATCGGTCGTTCGACCTCGCTGATCTACGACGCACGTCCCGGGCAGCGTGTGCCCTGCCTCGGCCCGCTGGGACGTCCGTTCACGATCGTCGACTCGCCAATCGACGCGTGGATGGTCGCCGGCGGCGTGGGCCTGGCGCCCTTCGCGACGCTGGCCGAAGCGCTGCGTGCCCGCGGCGTCTCGGCCACGTTGTTCTACGGAGCGCGCAGTGGCACGGAACTCTTCTACCTCGACTTCTTCCGTCAGTTGAACGTTGACCTGGTCCTCACAACCGAGGACGGCTCGCTCGGCGAGGCGGGCCGGATTGTCGCACCGCTCGATCGCGCGCTGGCCACGCGATCGTCGACCCAGCCTGTCATGGTGTACGCCTGCGGTCCAGAAGGCATGCTGGCCGCAACGGCCCGCACGGCGATGAAGTACAACCGTCCCTGTCAGGTATCTGTCGAACGAATCATGGGGTGCGGACTCGGCGGTTGTTACAGTTGCGTCGTGCCGATGCGAGGAGTCGATGGGCGCATGCACCACGTCCGATCCTGTGTCGCCGGTCCTGTGCTGGCAGGGGATCAGATAATCTGGTAAACGGATGCGTCGCAACGGAGTCGCTGACACGAAACGAGCCCATAGACGAACAAACGCTGAACTCCCGTGTACGGTTTGTGACCGGAAACCTCGTGGTAGCGCGGTGATATGGATCTCTCAGTCCGCATCGGCTCGCTGACCCTCAAAAACCCGATCATTGCTGCGAGCGGCTGCTTCGGGTACGGCGTCGAGTACGCCGACGTCATCGATCTGTCGTCGCTGGGCGGCGTCGCCGTAAAAGGGCTGTTCCTCACCGAACGTGAGGGTCATCCCGCTCCGCGGATCGTCGAAACTCCCGCAGGGATGCTGAATGCGATCGGGCTGCAGGGCATCGGCGTCCATCGATTCGTCGACGAAAAGCTGCCGGAATTGCGTGCCCGCAGGGCGACGGTCATCGTCAACGTTTGCGGTACGACACTCGATGAGTACGTCGAGGTGTCGCGAATCCTCTCCGATGCAGAAGGCGTGGCCGCGCTCGAGTTGAACATCTCGTGTCCCAACATCAGGGAAGGCGGCATTCAGTTCGGCTGCAGCCTGAACGGCACGTTCGATGTAGTCAGCGCAGTTCGAAAGGTGACGCGGCTGCCGGTGATCCCGAAGCTGACACCGAACGTCACCGACATCGCGTCGTTCGCGCGCGCGGCCGAGGAGGCTGGCGCGGACGCAGTGTCGCTCGTGAACACGTTCCTCGCGATGGTCATCGATGTCGAGACTCGCCGGCCGAAGATATCCAACATTGTCGGCGGGCTCAGCGGTCCGGCGATCCGCCCGATTGCTGTCCGGATGATCTACGAGTGTCGGCAGAGGGTGACAATCCCGATTATCGGCATGGGTGGCATCGCCGATGCGCGCGATGCGCTCGAATTCATGATTGCCGGCGCGACCGCGGTACAGGTCGGAACGGCGAACTTCGTCGATCCGTTCATCTGGCCGAAACTGATCCGCGGGATTGGCGATTATCTCCAGCGTCACCAGATCGCCCGTGTCGCCGATGTCGTGGGCACTCTCGATACCCAATCGGAGGACAAGGAATGGATCAGCTCATAGTCGCGCTCGACGTCGATACCAGCGTCGACGCGAAAATACTTGCTGATTGCCTGCGAGGCGTCGCCGGCGCCTTCAAGATAGGCAGCCGCTTGTTCACCCGCGAAGGGCCACGACTCGTTTCCGAGTTGAGCGGCCTCGGCGACCGGGTCTTTCTCGATTTGAAGTTCCACGATATCCCTACGACCGTTGCGGGTGCCGTGCGCGCAGCGACAGCGCTCGGTGTCTGGATGCTCAACGTGCATGCGTCGGGTGGAAGCGCGATGATGCGCGCCGCCCGTCATGCCGCTGACGAGGAAGCAGCTCGCGGATCGAGACCAGCGCCGCTCGTGATCGGTGTGACGATGCTGACGAGCCTGGATGGGCGATCGGCCAAGGAAATCGGCTTCGCGGACGCGATACCAACGCAAGTGGACCGCCTGGCCGCGCTGGCGCAATCGTCCGGCCTGGACGGGGTCGTTGCCTCGCCGCAGGAAATAGGCGGGATCCGCCGCCGCTGCGGCCGCGACTTTCTCGTCGTTACACCGGGAATCCGCGATGCCGAGTCGGACGACGACCAGAGCCGGACGATGACGGCCGCTGCGGCATTAGCCGCCGGCGCGAGCTATCTTGTCGTCGGACGTCCCATCCTCTCGGCATCGGATCCGCGCGCCGCGGCTGAACGCATCGCCGCGCAATGCGCTGCACATGTGTCGTGATCGTCCTGACACTGCTGTCCAGGCCTGGCTGTCACCTCTGCGATGACATGAAAGCCGTCGTCACGTGCGTCGCGCGCGCGTCGCCACTCGAAATCTCACTCGAGGAAGTCGACATTTCCACGGACCCCGACCTCGAGTCTCAATACGGGTTGGAAGTCCCTGTGTTGTTGGTGAACGGGAAGAAGGTCGCGAAGTATCGGCTGCGTGAGGAGGAGCTCGTGCGGATGCTGATGTCTCGGGAGGGCGAGGCGGGTGGGGCAGGTAAGACAGATGGGTGAGTTCTCTCCCACCGACCCGACCTGCCTTACTCGCCCTGCCTCTTTCTCCTGCCCTACTTCGACGTAATCACAAAGTGTCCGCGCCGGTTCTGTTGCCAGCACGATTCGGCCTCGTCGCGGCAGAACGGGGATTCTTTTCCCTTGCTGACGATCACTACGCGGCCAGACGGCACTCCCAGGCTGGTAAGGTACTCCTTGACGGCGCTCGCCCTGCGCGACCCGAGTCCCAGATTGTATTCAGAGCTGCCTCGCGAATCGCAGTGCCCTTCGATCGTGATTTGCGTGCTCGTCCACCGCTTGAGCCAGGTGGCGTCCTTTTGGAGCGGCGCGCGCGCATCGTCGCGAATCTCCGCCTTGTCGAGGTCGAAGAACACGTCGTCGAGCGGCCGCTCGGCGTTGAGCTGTTCCAACGACTTGCGCGCGAAGATTTCGTCCTCGGTCGGCGGGGGCGGCGTCACGCTGGGCGGCGGCGGCGGCGGTGGTGGTGGCGGTGGCGGTGTAGCCGGCGCTGTCGGGGGCGGCGGCGCCGGTGCAGGCGCCACAGCAGGGGCCTTTTTGTGGCAACCCGCCGCCAGAATCGCGACGGATGAACTGAATACAAGAGTAGCGATCAGGCGGCGAAGGGACATCTTGAACTCCTTAATGTATTCGGCAGGATACAAAGTTGATCAGTTAGTGTCAATGCATGAGGTAGATTGCCGACGATAAAATGCGGCCGTGGATCACCTGTTGCGCGCCACCGCGCGAGCGGAAGCGCGTCACTTCTGGTTCCGCGGGTTTCGGGCCTTCGTCACGCCGCTCCTCCGACAAGCGACCGCCGGCCGATCGCACGCACGTCTGCTCGATTGCGGCTGTGGGACCGGCGGCAATCTGGCGCTGCTGGACCGGTTTGGTCGGGCATATGGCTTCGACCTGTCGGCCACGGGTCTCGAGTTCGGCCGGAAGGCCGGTCATCGGCTCCTCGCGCGCGCTGGCGTCACGTCCGTGCCTTTTCCGCCGGACTCGTTCGACGTGGTCACGTCATTCGATGTGTTGTATTCGCTGGAACAAGCGGTCGAAACAGCAGCTCTTGCCGAGATGTATCGGGTGCTCAAGCCCGGAGGTTTAGCGATCGTCAACGTGGCCGCCATGCAGTCTCTCAAAGGCGACCATTCGGTTCTCAGCCACGAATTACGGCGCTACAACCGGCCGATGCTGCGAGAGCGGATCGTCCGGGCCGGCTTTGCAATCGAGCGGCTCACGTACACCAACTTCACCCTGGTCGCTCCGATGTTCGTGTTGCGAACGATCCAGCGCCGCCGCGGACTGCGCAGCGAAGTAGACGCGCAGCGGGAGATCACGATCCCACCTGCTCCAGTCAACGGACTCTTGACGGCCGTTCTCCTTCTCGAAAGCCTCTGGGTCCGCTGGTTCGACGTCCCGGCAGGAAGCTCGTTGCTGTGTCTGGCGAGAAAGCCCGAGTAGGACGCCCACACGGGGTTCCGTTACTCTTTGCACGTCGGTGTAGCGGTCCGTCCTTTGTGCTTGGGTCCAAGGACAGGCGGCGATCCTGGCACTACACGAATGTGGAAGGCCGCACTAGGATGCCTGCTGCACCTCGCACCTGAAGATACGCAGCCCCAGATGCCGGCGATCGGCGCTGCGCCGACTTCGATCGGCTGGCTGGAAGACCTGATTGGTCTCGAGCGTTACAGCCTCCGATCCGTCTGGAACGGCCACGCCGAGCGAAAAGTCCGAGTCGAGCACGCGATCGACGATGATCTGATTGCCCGCGCGAATGACCAGCTGGGACCCGCGCGGAAAGTACTTCCGCGGCGATTCGCCTTCGAGATGCAGCATCGCGCGCGAAGTTCCGCGGGCGAACCGCAGCTCGCCGCGTTCGCTCAGCCATCGCCATCGCAGCCCCGTTCGCGGATTGAATTCCTGCTCCTGCCATCCATTGCCGAAGCCCATGACGGGCCGCGTGCTCGACGCATCGAACTGTTCGATCGCGACGCGGGAATCCATCGACGAACGCACCAGCATCCTGAGATAGCCCGACGCCGGCAATTCCAGATTCGGCAGCCGTATGAATCGCAAAAAAGACCCGGGCGCCACATCGAAGGAGGGGAAAAGGGGATTGAGACTTCCGTTTCCGACGTCAAAGCTCAGCGTGGCCGGACGCGGTGAGAAATTTCGCCCACCAATCATGACCGCACCGCCAGCGACGCGACTCGTAAACCACGCCTCGATGGGCTCATACGACGGGCCGCGGTGGTCGGCCTCCGCGATTCCGGCTGCTTCGGGTGTCAGAGCCCAGCCTTCACCGACGAACCATTCAGGCACATCAACGCGATAAAAGTCCATCTCGTCAGGCCTGGCGCCGCTCAGGAGCACCGGATCGGGCAGCGACCAGCGATATCGAATTGGCTGGTCATGCTGCACCAGATCGATCATCGATCGCTTCGGATCGACGACGAACCACACCGGCGCGCCGCCGCCACCCGCCCAGTACGTCACCGCCTCCAGCCATTCATGCTGCGGCGGCATTGGCAACACGCGCGCAAACGTCGGCATCGCGCCGTCCTGCCACTTGACGGGGCGTCGGAAATCGAAGGACTGCTTCCGATCCATCGCCAGGACCGGCGCCGCGCGGGTGTGCTTCGATGCCGCGTTCATGTCGTCGAGCAGTCGGAATGCGGGCGCCTTTTCGCGCGCGAATGCCGCCACCGACCTTCCACCGACGTGGGCCGAATACATCGCCACAGCCGCGACACCGACAATGCCCAAGCGCCAGGGAAGGATGCGCAAGCCGGCAGCGGCCAGATATCCGATTGGGATCACGAGCGGCAACGCATACCGGCTCGTGAATATTTCCTGGAACAGCAGGTCGAACACGAAATAGGGACCGAACGCGACGCCCAGAACGACGAGCACGCGCCACGCTCGTGATGCCAGCGCGAGGAATCCGAGCACGGCGAAGGACAGCACGACCGCCGCCAGTGGCCACATTGCCCAGGGCGCGACGAACGCATAGTAGAGTGCGTCGACCACGTCGCGCGCGCCGTGCCGTGTCCACAGCATCTGGATGTTGCCAATGTCGGCGGAGCCCTGAAACGACAGCGCACTCCAGTACCTCGCCGGACCACCGGTGAGGACGACAAGCGGAAGGAACCAGACGAGCACGCCGACTGCAAAGACGACGACAAGTTGAATCGTCAGTAGCGCGGGGCTTTTCGCCCCGCGCTCGCGGCCCTGCCAGTCGACCAGCTCAGGGCAT
>JBKPDW010000115.1:0-3009 GCA_046728115.1 Acidobacteriota bacterium
CACGCGATGATGCACAGCATCGTGAGGGCGACGAACGGAGAGGTATGGCGAGCGTTCATGCGACCGCTCCTTGCGGAACACATGCGTCGTCGCATGCCAGCGGCTCGATCAAGAAGCGATCGGTTCGAGTGTCGTAGCCACCCACGGCGACGGTCTCGCGGACGTGTCGCTGACCGTCGACCCGGGCGATGTGCACCACCAGGTTGATCGCCAATGCGATCGCCTCGCGGATGCTCCGATGCGGCAGACCGACGTTCGCCGTCAGCACGCAGTCCGCCAATCGCGTGAGGGCCTGGCTGGCCGAATTTGCGTGGATCGTGCTCAAGCTACCCAGATGGCCTGTGTTCAGGGCCTGGAGGAGATCGAAGGCCTCGGCGCCCCTGACCTCACCCACGATGATCCGGTCCGGCCGATGCCGCAGGGTGGCGCGGACCAGATCGGCAATGGTGACCGGCGGCAGCGGCTGCTCCTGGCCGAGCGGCGCCTGCGCGCGGCGCGCCTCGAACCGCAGCAGGTTGGGCTTGTCCAGATGAATCTCGGCCGTCTCCTCGATTACGACGATCCGATCGCGCTCGGAGATAAGCGCCGCTAGCGCGTTCAACAGCGTGGTCTTGCCGGTGCCCGTGCCGCCGGAGATGAGCACGTTCTGCTGCGTGGCGACGGCCTCCGCAAGCCGACGGGCCAAGGCCGCCGTCAGGGTTCCGACCGCGACGAGATCGTCGAGGCTATAGCGGCGCGTGAACTTCCGGATCGTGAGCGCGGGGCCAGCAATCGCGCACGGCGGGAACATGGCGGCAACTCGCGATCCGTCCTCCAACCGGGCATCCAGAATTGGTTGGATATCCGAGATTTCATCGCCGCACGCGCGGGCGATGTTCTTGATGGCGACCGCCAGATTCCGTGGCTCCAGGCTGCGGCCGGCGACGAGCTCCATGCCGCCTTCCCGCTCGATAAAGATGCGCCCGCCCCCGCCGTTCACCATCACCTCCGTGACGGTCGGGTCCCGAAGCAGATCCTCGATCGGTTTTAGAAACGGCAGGATGCGATCGAGGCTGCTCACAAGACACCTCGCCTGACATGGTCGAAGTAACTCGTCTGGACGTCGAGATAGTACGGCTTCAAATAGCAGTACTGCGGCGGCAGCGGATTCAGGCCGTCATACGGGACGGCGACGGCCTGCGCGTGCTGCAGTTCCGTGAACACGCGCGGCTGAAACAGGTAGTCGGATTCGAGCATGTAGGTCTTGCTCGCGCTCAGGCTGTGTTTGGCGGCCGTCGCCCTACCTGTGAGCAACGAAATGTGCGCGCCCTGCCCGCCCTCGGCGAGCGTGTACCGCGCCTTCAAGCGATCGGCCCGGCCACAGAGTTCCGCGGCGATCTTGGCAGTGAACTCGTCGCTGGTTGCCAGGAAGACCTTGGTCCGAAAACATTGGAGAAGCGTCCGCCACGCTTCGTCGCTGCCGAGCGCAGACCGCAGGGACGAAATGCTCTGCGTGGCGACGATCGGAATCAGGCGGGCCTGCCGCGACAACGCGAACGCCCGTTCGTCACCAGTGGGATCGGTTTCGCCGACCGTCGCAAAGGCGTGATACTCGTCGGCGACGAATAAGACATCGCGCCATTGAGCCCTCGGATTCGCGGTGATTTTCGGAATCCGCTGCAGGACCGCCCGCTGAAAATCCAGCTTCAACATGACCCCGAGTCCGCGCGCCAGGGCCGGGTTCATCGCGACGGGAAAATTCAACCCGAGCACGTGCCCGGTTTCGAGCAGGTCTTCGAGCGGCGGGAGCGGCTTGGGCTCGCCCGGTTTCGGCGGCTGAATGTACGCCGAACGCGGCGGGCAAAACGCGCGGTAGACGGCGGGGTTTTCGTCGAAGAGCGACAGGAACACCACGATGCCTTCGACGATCGACGCCCTGATCTTCACGTCGAGGCGTGTCCACGTGTTGTAGAACCAGCGTTGAATGGCTTCGAGCCGGTGCCGACGCTCGGCGCAAATCGCCGCATTGCCGGTCCGAACTTCAAAGGGAATGTCGTGGCCGGCGAGGTACGCTTCGAGCTCCGCATCGTACGGATGTGCGACGTGCGTGTCGCCGAGCGGAACCCACAGCGTCCAGGGCGCCTGGCGAACGACACCGTGATACCATTCGCGCCCGATTGCGAGCACGTCGGGCGGGTTGTCGAACTGCGCTTTCAATGTGCGGATGTTCTTGCCGATTTGCTCGTCTTCGATGATGTAGCGGTACACCTCCGAGAGCGTCGTGTAGCCGTCGGTAATCCGCCGAAGCGAAATCACGAACTTCAACAGATCCGTGTACGCCTGTTGCCAGAATGGTTCCTTCGATTTGCCGAACAAGTTGTTGAGCAGACTGGCAATCGCGTACGCGACGGCGTACGGCTCGAGATCGTTATGCAGCGGGTTGTAACTGACGCCCGTATCGAGGCCGATTTCCAGGTAGTCCGCTTCACGATTCGCGCGCTGCAGAATCTTGCGGACCTGTGCGCAGAAGTCGCCCTTGACCTCGAGGACCAGGCCGCCGATTTTCTGCGCGGAATCTGTCGCTCGCCACCGCAGCAGCTGCTCGACATACGGATACATGCACGCCGACGTTTTGCCGGTGCCGACGGCGCCTAACACCAGGACGCCCGTGTACAACCCACGCTGCGGAATCGTGAGCCAGGTTGGTGTCGGAGCCGGGCCGGAACTGCGCGGGAAATGGCTCTCGCCCAGCACGAGCATCGGTGTGGCTCGTGTATCAGGATCCGGATACGGCGGCAGCGGTCGTGACCGCGTCGTTGGCGGATAGTGATAGACCACAATCGCGAGCATCGATGTTGCGAGCGATGCCAGCAAGAACGGCGTCGTAAACCACAGCGTCGCGTACCCGTACGCCAGCACCTGAAACACCGCCGGTTTTTGGAGGTCGATCATCGCGAGAAACGGATCGTCGATCGGCATGGGATACGTGTGCAGGCCCCACACCCCGACGCTGGCCGCCACCAACATCGA
>JBKPDW010000116.1:0-15049 GCA_046728115.1 Acidobacteriota bacterium
GAACGCGATGCTTGGACTGTGGGGAGTTGGTTCGGGGCCGCAGAGGATGGCGCTACATGTTGCGTTTCGCGTCCGCCTCGCAGACATCATCGCAGCCCCGACCACATTGCGTTCTGCGGGCGTCACCCCTCTGGATTTCGACGGCCAACCAACAGACCAGCCTGTGGTTCTCGCCTGGATGCCGGCCGCGTCTGTCTTCTTCCACGACCGCGATGGTCACTTGCTGGAGTACATCGCGATGCTCCCTCACGAACCGCGCCCTGAGCAGGGCATCGTTCCGTGGCACGTGTGGGAGCTCACGCATCGCCCCGCTCCGACGTCCGAGTCTTCGCGAACGCCATGACAAAAAAAGGCTGTTCGTCGATTTGAGTACAGCCGATCTAAGGTAACCGCGTCCATGGATCCGACTCCGGTCGACGCCAATCGGATGTTTGTCCCCTGCAGGTTGAGACCCGATATCCGACCTCCTTAGCGTCGCCGACGGCTCTTCGCCTGACCGACGCGGCGCTCCGCCAAGTCGCTCTGCATGCCAACGACGTCGTGCGATTCCTGCAGCCAGGCGCGCAGCTCGCCGTCCAGATCGACGGCCGAGGTGATGCGGACGTAATGCCCGCGCCAGCGAGGACCGTAGTCGACCGTCTTGACAATGCGTGGGTTCTCGAGCCAGCGATGCAGGGCGAAACCGGCAATAAAGTGATCTTTGCGCGGGTACAGGCCGGCGAAGCGGACGCGGGCGACGGCGACCAGGCGGGTTTTCTGTGGGAGCACCTGGACGTCGCCGAGCGATTCAAGCAGCGCCACGTACTTGCGTGCAGCCGCGAGTAGCCCACGCGCGGAACCGGAGAAGAGCGCCTCCAGCGTGAACCGGCCGCACGAGTGCCAGAGGTTGCGGCTCACCAGTCGCGCGCCGCATTTCGGGCAGTGCCACAACGGGTGTTCCGTCACCGCTGCAACGCTATCACGAGATTCCGTTCCCCAATTGGCCACGCCGTTCCGGCGCCGGCTCGCGACAGGTGGATGGACCGTGCGGGGCCATCGGCTGTAAAGCCATCGTCGCCTTGCTTGTGGAGAGGCCTCAGGAAATGGTCCACCACAAAATCAGCGACGTCCCGACCGAGTTGCGCGCCGCTGACATCGTCAAAACGAAAATGCTGTCCCGCGAAGATTCTGCTCAACGATGCTTCCTCGGCGGCCGCCGAGAAACTCGTAAAGGACCGAACCACTTCCGGAAGCACCTCGGAAGTGACCGAGAAATCGAAATGACCTTCCTTCACCAGTGAGATCAGCACCTCTGCACCTGCGGCGCTGATCACTGCATGCGCACCGGGATAGGAGGGGTCCGGGCCTGTCTTGCCGACCTCGGGTAACCAGCTCGCATCTCCAGTAGCTTCGGGGTTGTCGTCGCTGTCGGCCGCGCGAATTGCGGTCACCGGACGCCAGAAGTTGTAGGTGTATTTCGCGTCGTAGAAGGCGATCACACCGTCCGCCAGACTCAGGTTCAGCAACGCAAACAGCCTCGCCGTTTCGGCGGTCGTCATGTGACGCTTCTCTGCCGCCGTTTGAGCGATCTCGTTCCAATAGTTCTGAATGGCACCGTTCCAAAAACGGCCGGTCAGAGCCTCATCAGCGGTCGCGATCTGGATAGCTGCAACCCCCGCGGCTTCGACTTCGTTGAGGGCGTGGGTGTACCTCTCGCTGGTCAACGCCGGAGGAGGACCGGGACGGAACTGATCGGCGCGCCTTGCGCCAGCGATTCCTGGAGTTCACCATCGAGGATCGGGCTGAACGTCGGATACAACGTCACGAGAACTTCGTGTGCTGCCGCAGCGGCGGCCGCGTCCTGTGAAGCCCGCCGCGACGCGCCCGGTACGGTCACCCGGTACGGAATATGAGTCCGGGCAATCGCATTGACGGCGTCATAGATTGCCGCGTGCAGAATGGCGAAGCTGCGGGTTGGATGGATCGTCGGCGACTGCGCACCAGGCGTGCGGACAATCGACAGGAGATTTTTGTTCCACCGGACCACCGGGTTGATCGACCGATTCGTCGTGCTGGTCGTTCGGTCCGCCTGGAGCGCCACGCTTGCGCCCGCCAATACTAACGTCGTCAGGAATCGCACGTCGACACTCCTTCTGGCTGACTAAAGCGACAGTCGTCGGCGATGTCGCGGCTCTCATGGGGTCAGCTCACAGGTATGACTCAGTTTGAAACCAAGTTATTCCGACGCGGTCGCACCACGAACGCGGGAGTGCTCGTTCACTTTCCGATCGCGTTGGTGCTGGTCGCGTACCGTGCCTTCACCTCGGGATCTCCAGCCTGACCCGGTCCTGCCGTCGCCGGCTGCGGTAGCGCCAGAAGACCCATTAAACGGCCGGCTCCATCTCTAAACTTCGCGCGTGCGCGCGACAACGTCGACATCACGGTGCCCATTGGGATACCCACGATGTCGGCGATCTGCTTATACGAAAAGCCTTCGATTTCGCGCAGGATCAGGATTTCTCGAAACCGACCGGGAAGCTCGCTCAAAGCCTTCTCGACGAGGCGACGGTCGGAGTTCTGTAGCACGAGCTCTTCAGGATTCGATGTCCCACTGCCGCCGGAATGTACTTCTTCGTCGAACTGGACGACAGGCTCGTACGCACGCGTCGTACGAAGCCACCGGTAGGAGGTATTGCGCACGATTGTGAGCAGCCAGGCGCGTGCATCGCCACCGCGGAACCCGCCGGAATATCGAAACGCTCGCAGGTAGGCCTCCTGCACCACGTCCTCCGCCTCGTCGTCGTCGCGCACCAGCCAGCGCGCCAGGTTGTAGGCAGCATCGAGATGCGACAGAAGCAGTTCGGCCAGCCCGCCAACCTCGGCTCGGACGCGTATTCGCTCGCTCATCGGCACGTTCTCCTCATCAATGTCGGCACAAGTTCGACTTCGTTCGCTCGAGCGTCGAATGTGCGCTGGGCGAGCAGCGAGGGCAATGGAATCGCAATCCTGCGTCGCTGGATTATGGGTCCCCCGGCAAATGGCTCGAAACGAAGGGGTTGCGCGAGAACCTCCTCTGAACGTTTGGTACCGGGTGCGGTGGTAGACTCGCGATCGTCGATCGGCCCTCCCATGCCAGAGGCCAGCTCGCGCGTTCGCTTACGGTTCGGCGTATTCGAGGTCGATCTCCGGGCCGGCGAACTGCGGAAGCACGGCGTGAGGCTCAGACTTCAGGAGCAGCCGTTTCAGGTCCTCGCGATGCTGCTCGAACGGCCGGGTGAGACGGTGACCCGGGAAGAGCTTCGCAACCGACTGTGGACCGGCGATACCTTCGTCGATTTCGACCACGGCGTGAACAAAGCCGTAAACAGGATCCGGGATGTGCTCGGTGATTCGGCGACGAGCCCACGGTTCGTGGAGACTGTCGCTCGGCGCGGTTACCGCTTTATCGCGGACGTTGCTGTGGTCGGAGCGCCTGTTGCCAGATCGGAGACGAGGACTGAGGACCTCGTACCGGTAGCGAGTGAGTCGGTCGCGCCAGTCCCACCGTCTCCGTTCCCAAGACGGCTGCGTCGGTGGCATCCGTGGGCGTTCACCGGCATCGCACTGGCTCTTGCCTCGCTCGCCGTCGTCTTTGGGATGCTTCAGCGGAGAAATCAGCCGGCGCCGATCCGATCGCTTGCCGTACTGCCTCTCGAAAATCTATCAGGCGATACGTCGCAGGAATATTTCGCCGATGGGATGACCGACGAGTTGATTGCGACGCTCGGTCAGATCAGTGCGTTGCGCGTGATCTCGCGAACCTCGGTGATGCCGTATAAACGTGCGCGCAAGCCGCTGCCGCTGATTGCGCGTGAGCTGAACGTCGAGGCTCTCGTCGAAGGCACGGTTCTCCGTTCCGATGGTCGGGTTCGGATCACGGCGCAATTGATCGAAGCGCGAGACGACAAGCACCTGTGGTCGGAGACCTACGACGGCGATCTGCGCGACACGTTGACGCTGCAGAATAAGGTCGCGCGGGCGATCGCCGAGCAGATTCGTGTCAACCTCAACACGCAGGAACAGGCCACGCTGAGGCACGGCAGACTGGTCGATCCCGAGGCGCACGAGGCGTACCTCAAGGGGCGGTACTTCTGGAACAAACGAACGGGCCCCGACTTTGACAAGGCGGTGGAGTATTTCGGCCGGGCCATCGAGCGCGATCCGAACTACGGGCAGGCGTACAGTGGCCTGGCCGACACCTACGCCTTGCTGGGCGACTGGGAATATGGCGTGCTTGCTCCGAAGGAGGCGTTTCCTCGAGCGAAGGCTGCGGCCGTCAAAGCGCTGCAGCTCGATAACACACTCGGCGAGGCGCACACGTCACTCGCATTCTGCCTGGATGGCTTCGATTGGGATCCGAAATCTGCCGACAACGAATTCCGGCGAGGAATTGAGCTGAACCCGGGCTACGCGACCGCTCATCATTGGTATGCGTGGCACTTGGCCTTACTAGGACGGAACAACGACGCCATCGTCGAAATGAAGAAAGCGCAAACGCTCGATCCGCTGTCCCTGATCATCAACGCTGATCTGGCCGAGCTTCTGCTCATAGCGCATTTCACCGACGACTCGATTCAACAGAGCCGCAAGACGATCGAAATGGACGCAAACTTTGCTCTCGCACACAATCAACTGGGGCTCGCGTACCTCCGGAGCCAGAGGCACGATGAAGCGATCTCTGAACTGAGAAAAGCCGTGCAGCTCTCCGCAGGGAGCCCGACGTGCACAGCCAATCTCGCCCGTGCCTTCGCCGTATCAGGTAGGAAAGACGAGGCGGCACGACTCTTGGACGATCTAAAGCATTTGCGTGCCGCCTATTCGAATGCTTCCGAGATTGCCGTTGTCTATGCAGCGCTCGGCGACAACGATCAAGCGATGACGTGGCTCGAGAAAGGCTATGAAGAGCGATTCAACCCGGGCGTCCTCCTGCGCCCGGGTTTCGATCCTCTTCGTGCCGACCGGCGATTCCAGGAACTTGAACGTCGGATTGGGATCAGTCGATGAGCGGTCATCTTGTGTGCGTCAAATAGATGAATTCCTCGCCGGCGAGATCGCCGGGGTAAAACCACGTCTTGACCGGAAATGAAGCGCCTGCCGGCTGCTCTTCGAACGTGATGCGCGTGTCGTCTGCTGCGGTGAGGCGGGCCGTCGGGATTGTCAAGACCGTGGCAACTATCCTGCCAGCGCGATCGAACACCTGCACGGCATGCGGGCTCGCTGGCGAGTCCGCCAGTCGAAAGACATACGTTCCGGCCGGTAGAACTTTGCCGGGAATTTCGACGTCCTGACTGAAGGTCAGCACAGAGCTGCGCGTAATCGCGCCTTCCACGATGCGGCGGAATATTATCGCCCAGCTCAGGGTCATACATCACAGTTGACGGCGGTCCCGACGGGACGTCGGGGCGGCGGATCTGCGCAGGGTTCACGGAGGACCGGTATGGGAACGAGGAGAGGATTGTCCGTCAGTGCACTCGAGTACAACACCTTCTCGGACCTCCGGTTCGGCGTGCCGAACCCGGACTTCGGCCTTGCGGGCGTGTCCGGTGTCGTCTCAGAGCAGGAGCTCCTCACGCCACCCCAGTTCAGGGTCGGTCTGCGATACGAGTTCTGAGAAGCTCTTGGGAATCGCGCGCATGAGCGACGGCGTGCAGATGGATCATCTGGCCGTGTGCGACCGGCTGACCGTCCTCACGCTATACAGCACCTACGAGATCGTCGTTGTCGCTCCGACCGAGGGCAAAGTCCTTGTGCGTGGGGGGCAGTTTTTTCCCGATTTCACTCCGGCGCGCCTGACAGGCGCGACGCGCGGCGGCAGCTTCTTGAAAGAGCGCAGCGTGCACGTCGGCTTTCGAATCGAGTTTGTCAATGCACGCGGATACGTGTTGACGAGTCCGGTCAAGGCCATCGCACTCACCGCATCTCGCCCTCCGTCCGGGGTCATGTAGATCGCTCTCGTAAGCTTAACCGGCGCTCGAGGCCACCGGCGCATACGGACTCCTCAGTGCCGGCGGCTGAGCGGAGAGAATGAGATGACCATCAAGGATCTCGAGGCGTTGTTTGACTACAGCTATTGGGCAAACGGGAAGCTGTTCGAGGTCCTCTCACAATTGACGGATGAACAGTTTATCGAGCCAGTCGCCGGCAGCTATGGTTCGGTCCGGAACACACTGGTACAGGTGCTGATAAACATTCACGTTCCCATCACGAGGCGCACGCCAGGGCAGCTGCGTCTCGCATCACTCGATTCCGACGAGGTCATTCAGGAACCCAACGATGTACTTCCACACCAGGTAGTACACGACGACGACAACCGGCAACACGACGACGCCCTTGAAATACGGCAGTCTGACCGCTTGGAAGGCCTGCACTCCGTCCTGATCGATCCTGATGACGCCGAGCAGCGTCCCCAACGTGAGGCCCAGGGGCACGAGGACAAACGGAAGCAGCGCACCATGCGCGCCGATCGATAGGTGGCTGCGAGGCCTCAGGCCGACGTACAACATGTTCCAGACGCCAAACAGGTTTGGGATGAGGGCCATTGGAAAAACGATGACGCGCTCAATCGGCACCGGCACCTGGAACACGAATCGTGCGAGCGTGAAGACCGTCATCGCCACAAGCAGGAAAGCCGTTGGCACCACAATCCCCGCCATGTAGGCGCGCAGATATGGATGGTTCATGTGGTTCTCTCCCGTTCACAGGTGGTAGAAGATCACGAGGATCAGATCGGGAGACGCCGCGATCACGCCACCCGCAAGTCCGGCCAAGGCCCAGTCGTACCAAATGATCCGCGACGTCCGTGCATCGAGCTTCCGCGACATCACTGGCCAGAGATCTCGCCGCAGATTTGCATTCACATGCGGAAAGACGTCTTGCAGGAGCCTCTGAATGTCGTCGTCCTGAAGCTGCTCACTCATCGCTTCACACCCATCGTCATCAGTTGCTGTCGCAGGAGCCGCACAGCGCGGAACACCCTGACTCTGACCGTGCCCTCCGATGTGCCAAGGGCTTCGGCGATTTCTTTGGGCGACTGTTCCTCGATCAAAGAGAGCGTCGCTGCCACTCGGAGCTTCAATGGCAACCGCCGAAACGCGACGGCGATCTGATGACGCGTCTCGCGGCGAACGATTAGGTCTCCAGAGACGGGCTCCGCCAGATGGTCAGGAAGCTCCACTTCCGCACACGTGTGGCGGAGGTGATCGATCGCAAAATTTGTCGCGATGCGTCGCGCCCACGCGCCAAACGAGGCACCGGGATCGAATCGGCCTCGTGCGCGATAGACCCGCCAGAACGTTTCCACGGTGAGGTCCTCGGCCGCCGCAGGATCGCGAACGATGCGAACGATCCACCCGTACACTTCTGTCTGAAACTGCCGGAACAGTGCCTCGAAAGCTTCCAGGTCTCCCTGCCTGAAGCGCTTCAGCAGCTCCATGCGCCCTGTCTACTCGGTCTTACGGGTGCTCCCCGGTTTTGTTACAAACGCGGTCTTGCGATTGGCGTCCAGCACGGCGATCACGCGCGATAAAAACGCCTGCGGCATAGGACGCGCTTCTCATCTAATCTGATGCAGCGGCGCGTTACGGCCGAGACGGTCAGGAACGTCGCCCGTATCCTCGGTGCAGCCGGGTGCGTATTGGTGATTAGAGGCACATGAACGCGGACCTGTCCTCAACGGACGACGACACCAGCGAGGCCCCGAGGGCCGGCGCCGGTCGTCTCGAAGCGCGTTATCTCGCCTTTCTCGAGACCATCACGCATCTGCGTCCAAGTCTGCACCGCTACTGTTCACGAATGACCGGATCGGTGTTGGATGGCGAGGATATCGTTCAGGAGGCGCTATTCCAAGCCTATCGAAAACTGGACACGTTCGACGATACACGACCCCTCGCGCCATGGTTGTTCCGCATCGCGCACAACCGTTGCGTTGACTTTCTGCGTCGCCGTGGAATTCGTGAGCAGGTGGAGTCAGAGGCTGCCGGCGCCGAAGCTGATTCCGCGCCGCCAGTCGAGCCGGTCGGCCCGGCACTCGGCAAAGCTGTCGAACACCTCGTGCTCATGCTGCCCCCCAAAGAGCGGGCGTGTGTGCTCCTGAAGGACGTCTTCGACTACTCGCTCGAAGAAATCGCAGAGCTCGTGGATTCAACTGTCGGCGGCGTCAAAGCTGCGCTGAATCGGGGTCGATCGAAATTGGCCGCGCGCTCAACAGGCGGCGCCCCGGCTCGCGTCAGAACGAACGAAGACGCAGCACTCCTCCGGTTGTACGTGGATCGATTCAATCAGCGCGACTGGGTTGGTCTTCGAGAGCTGATTGCAGCCGATGCTCGCCTGCAGGTGGCCGATCGCTTCATCGGGCGCCTGGTCGAGGCGCCTTACTTCCGCAACTACGAGCGCCTGCCGGTGTCATGGCGCTTGACCGTCGGGGAAGTGGATGGAGAAATGGCCGTCGTCGTTCACCACGCCGCGATCGATGGTTGGGCTCCAAGAGCGGCCGTCCGTCTGCAGGTCATGGACGGCCGGATCGTCGGCATCACCGACTATTGGCACTGCCCGTGGGTGCTCCCGGCCGCCACCACCGTCATCGCCGACCAACCCTCCTAGTCCGCGGCGGCTCGCGCGCGTATCTTCCGCGGCCTGGCGGCCGTAATACCAGGTAGAGGTGAAGAGGAAATGATCACACGAAGACTGACAGTTCTCGCGATGTACATGTTCGGCACCGTCGGTGTCCCGGCGGTGTACGCACAGAGCGGCAAGTATCCGCCTCTCGCGGATTACTTGATGTCGCGCGACGCCGAAGTCGCGCTGGCGCGGAGCGCGGCTCCGGCCAATATCTCGGGTCGGGCCACGATCAAAGTGTTGACGCAGGCCGGCTATGCCGTCGATCGCAAGGGTGATAACGGTTTCGTATGCATGGTGATGCGCGGGTGGTCCGCGCCGACATACACACCGGATCAGTTTCGTGATCTTGTGTACGACGCGACCGTGCGCGCGCCGATCTGCTTCGATCCTGCTGCAGCGCAGACCGTGATGCCGTATTACGAGCTGCGAAGCAGGCTGGCCATGGAGGGTTACGCACCCGATCGGATTGCGCAGCGTGTGGAGGCCGCTTACGCGCGAGGCGAGCTGCCACGGCGTGACGGCGTCAGCTTCGCGTACATGTGGTCCGCGAATCAGCACCTGGGGCCAGGCATCGGCCATTGGCATCCGCACATGATGGTGTTTTCGCCGTACTACCGGAACGAGACGCTGGGAAACAACGAGTTCGGGCAACCGCTTCCGATTGTGACGGACGACGGCGGCACACCATTCGCCGTCGTGGTCATTCCCGTGGACGACAAACTGGCCATCAAAGCCGCTGTGAACGAGAAAGGCTCACAGTGATTCTCATTACAGGTGCGACCGGTGCCAGCGGATCAGCCGTCATTCGTGTCCTCGAAGCCTCCGGCATTCTGTGGACACATCTGCAGCCGAGTCAGTTCATGCAGGTCTACTTGCGTGAACTGTCGACAATCGTCGCGAACAGCGCACTGTTCTTGCCGCGGACAGCAAACGCCACCTTCGCGATGCGCGCAAATCGATGGGTGCGACTTCGTCCGTGGTCAGAAATGGAACGGGACGAATCTGGATATCACGCCGTGGCCAGGCCGAACATCGTTACACGGCGGTTACCCGACGCCCAAAAACTCGCGACAGTGCTCCGAAAAATCGTTGAAGTACATTGGTTCGGGACCGAGGGGTCGGAGGTTCAATCGCAGGAGCGCGGCTAGTGTCGGAATTCTGCGATGCCGATGGCTGGCTCGAGACGGCAGTAGGCGCCCGATGGGTTCGGAAGCGGAATCGACTGAGGCGAGTGATCGCCTCTCCCACTTCTATTGTGCTTCACGTTACGTGCTCATTCAAGACTGTTTCTTTACTGGAAGGTCCGGTATTATCCGCGCTCCCATGGCGGAACCGCAGCGGTTGCTCGATCGCCTGCTGAAGACGCCGGACCTCGCGACGATCGTACCTCACCTTCAACCGGAAGTCCTTCACCGTGTGATTCAGCGGTGCGGCCTCGAGGACTGTGCGGAGTTGGTCGCACTCGCTACTCTCGAGCAGCTGACGCGCATGCTCGACGTCGACGTCTGGCGCGTTCGAGCGCCTGGCGGCGACGAAGCGCTCGATGCCGTGCGGTTTGGTCTTTGGATCACGGTACTGATGGAATCCGGCGCGGCGATCGCGGCGGAGAAGCTCATCGGCCTCGACATCGAGCTCGTGATTGGGGGACTCGCGCGCCACGTGGCCGTGTTCGATCACGCGGCCGTGTCGTCGTACCCGACGCTCGACGGTGAGCAGGCGCCGGGTCGTCCGCTTGGCAGCGGCCCGATGTCCGAAATCGGCGGCTACGTGATCGAAGCCAGACGGACGTCGGCATGGGAGGCGATTGGCGACCTGCTTGCGTTCCTCGCCGCCGAGCATTCCGCGTACTTCCATCGCTTGATGCACGCATGCGTTCGACTGTCGAATGGACCGCGCGAACACGACGGTTTGCACGACCTGCTGGACGAGGCTGAGCAGGACATGTTCGAACTGGCGTGCGATCGCGAGGCGCGTCGTGAGACGCAGGGATACGTCACGCCGGCGCAGGCCCGGGCCTTCCTGCGAGGCGGTCGTGAGCTTCAACTCGGCGCGGACCCGCCGCAGCG
Organism: Acidobacteriota bacterium; assembly: GCA_046728115.1. Lineage (GTDB taxonomy): Bacteria > Acidobacteriota > Vicinamibacteria > Vicinamibacterales > CAVVIG01 > CAVSWN01. The sequence goes on from JBKPDW010000116.1 coordinate 10,701, forward strand.
GAGCCCGATTGCGCGCGCCTATTTCCGCGCGCTCGAGCCAACAGGCACCGCGACCGCGGACGCGCCTCGCGAATCTGTTGATGCTGGGTCGGAATCCGGCGTCGAGGCCGCGTCGCAGCTTGACGCGAACGCGATCGACAAGGTCATCGAGCTTCTCCGTGAAGCGGGTGTGCTCACGCTGCAGCCGCGAGCGCTGCTCGAAGCCGCCAACGGAGATCCATCGCGCCTCTCGTCGATCGAGGCGTACGTCGCATCTCATCCGACGAGCGCCGAAGAACTTGCCTTTCTGGCGAACACGATCATGGCCGGGTGCTCGATTCAGGGACGGCCGTTTTCGACCCAGGATGCCTCCGACGGCGCGGTCGCGATCTGCAACCTTGGCCTGGAGAACTGGCCGCCGCACTGGGTCGAGGCCGATCTCGCCACCGCGTTTCAGGTGGGGTGGACCGTCCTTCATCGCGACGTCTGCATGTACGCCGCCGAACGCTTGATTGATGTGATTGCCGGGATCCGATGTCGAGACCGCGACATTCAACTGCGGTTGGATGAACTTCGGTGCGAGCTGATACAGCACGTCCGAAATCGCGAGCCGTGGCGGGTCCGCAATGCGCTCGACGTGATCATCATGCTGGACGCGCCGTCCTGGGCCGCCCTGCTTGCCCTGATCGACGAATGTCCGGTGATGCACGCAGCGATGACTGCGTCGCGAAGGCCGTGTCGGAAGATCGATCCGACGGCGTTCGAGTTCATCTCACAGCGCAGCCACATCGAAGCTGTTCACGAGTTCATGGCGTCGTTGCCATCGGTCCTGGCGCGCTGACTCGACGGCTGCGCGCCCGTTCCTGCCGAGGCTGAAGGCGCGAAGCGTGCCAGACTGTTGAGCGCTACGGCCGTTGCTCCGGTGCGGCGACCGAGGGAACCTTATGCGAAAACCAAGCGCGCAGGGAGCGCGTTATAGAGTCGACAACTGCTGAGCGGTAGGAGTCGGTGTCCGAGGCGGAGACGTCAGCAACGCGCCGCAAGGGGAAACCGGCCGTGTACTTCTTCAGTCTCGATGCGGCAGCAGCCTTGCCGTGTGTCGCGCGCGCACGATGTTCAGCCTGCCTTATGAATTCCACCCGGAACAGCCCACCCGCAGAGCACGGAGTACATGAGGACGGGGCTGTGCCGTTTTCGATGGTACGTCGCGTGCTTCGTTTCCGTTGATTGCGGAAGGTGGGTATTCGCATGAATCGATGGGACCTTTCGTGACAAAAGACTCGTGCATCAAGGTCGTGATTAAACCCGAACACGTCAAACAAGAAAACCTGAGGAGAACAGTCCATGGCTGAAGCTGGCACACTGCACGACGCTTTTCTCGACGAACTGCGCGACCTCTACGACGCGGAAAAACAGTTGACCAAGGCGCTTCCCAAGCTGGTCAAAGCCGCCACGTCATCAGATCTTCGCGCTGCCTTCGAGTCGCATCTCGAAGAGACGCGGGGACATGTCGAACGTCTCGAGCAGGTGTTCGAAAGCCTGGACGAAGCCCCGCGCGGCAAGCATTGCGAAGGCATCGCCGGCATCATCGACGAGGGCAAGTCGATCATGGACGAAGACTTCGACGAGGCGACGATGGACGCCTGCCTGATCGCCGCCGGTCAGCGCGCGGAGCATTACGAGATGGCCGCGTACGGTACGCTCGTGGCCTGGGCGCACGGGATGGGTCATACCGACGCCGAGAAACTGCTCCAAGAGACGCTCGACGAAGAAAAGGCCGCTGACGAAAAGCTCACGTCGCTCGCCGAAGGCGGCATCAACCAGGAAGCCGCCGATGCCGCGCATCCCGGTGAAGACGAGGAAGAGGAGGAAGAGGCCCCGGCACGAACAGGGCGCGGCGGATCGGCGGCCGCGGTGGCCAGGCGGCCGACGCGGCGCTAGAGGAGGTGAGGACGTGAGTGACCGATTCGCGATCGTGATGCCGAGAAGCCACGGAATCGTGCAGCACGTGGTTTGCACATAAAGCGGCCGAGGTTCTTATGGCCAAATACGGCACAGCGGCAAAAAGAAACGTGAAGTCGGCCTTGCATCGACGCAAGCGGGGGACTCTCAAAAGCGGCTCCGGGCGGCGAGTGAAGAGCCGGAAGCAGGCGATTGCGATCGCGCTCAACGAGACACGTCGTAAGGGCGGCAAGGTGCCGCGACGATCGTCGCGCAAGCGATCGCGTCGAGGCCGCCAGCCATCCTGAGATCACTTGCCTCGTTCGTTCGCTTCGACATCCTCCAGCTTCTGGGTCAGCTGGTGGATGTCGGTTTTCTTCGTGAGATCGCGCATCTGATCGGCAGTCAACGTCAGTTTCACGTCGAGATGCTCGGCAATATCTCGCAGCAGCTGAAGGACCGCCGTCATCTCGCGCTCGGCCAGAAGATCGATTTGCAGATCGAGCTCTTCTCGCTTGTCCGCGTGGTGCGATAACCGATTCTGGCTCGCGAGGACGAAGAGGGAGAGAAAGATCGCCTCGAGCGAGACAATCATCGTCAGCAACTGGAATGGAAACGGATCGAACGGTTTGACGGCCGGAATGATACGGGTATTCACCAAGATCCACGCCGTGAACCAGGCGACGTGAACGAGTTGCATGGGTCCGCTTGCGGCCAGCGCCGTAATGCGGTCGCTCAAGCGTTCGGCCGCGGATCGGCTACGAAGCGCCGAACTTTCCCACTGGTGAATGGTCTCGACGTTTTCCTCAAGAGCTTCTGGTTCACGTGGCACCCGCAAACGCGATCTCATACCGCTGACTCAAGCATGGAGTACGCCAGAGATCTCGCCGACGAAGCCCAGCACGTACCTTGCACCGGCCAACGTCGAGGTTTGTATGGCGAAGGACGGCAAAGCACGGCGTGGCGGACCTGTTCGATACGCGGTCGTCGGCCTCGGCCATATCGCACAGGCTGCGGTTCTCCCGGCGTTTGCACACGCGCGACGGAATTCGCGGCTGGTAGGGCTCGTCAGCGACGATGCGCGCAAGCGCCGGATCCTCGGAGAGAAATATCGTGTCGCCAGGACCTACGCGTACCAGGATTTCGATGCGTGTCTCGAGGATGCCGACGCAGTTTACATCGCGCTGCCCAACGCGATGCACGCGGAGTATGCGATTCGCGCCGCACGCGCCGGGGTGCATGTGTTGTGCGAGAAGCCCATGGCCGTGACGGTGGAGGAGTGCGAGGCCATGATCGCCGCCGCCCGCGGGCACCGCGTAAAGCTCATGGTTGCCTACCGCCTCCATTTCGAGGAGATCAATCTCGGAGTGATCGATCTGGTCCGGCAGGGTCGTATTGGAGAGCCCAGGTTCTTCAACTCGTCGTTTTCGATGACCGTTCGCGACGGCGACATACGGACCAAAAAAGAGTTGGGCGGCGGAACCTTGTACGACATCGGCGTGTACTGCATCAATGCCGCCCGCCACGTGTTTCGGTCGGAACCGAAGGAAGTGATGGCAGTCTCGGTGAACGGTGGCTCGGCCAGGCTCGCTGAGGTCGACGAGTCGACGGGATCGCTCCTGCGATTCGACGGCGAACGCGTGGCGGCATTCGTGACGAGCTTCAACGCCGCCGACGTCGCGTCGTATCGAATCGTCGGCACCAAGGGGCAGGTGCATGTCGACCCGGCCTACGAGTACGCAGAAGGCCTCGCATACGAGCTGACGATCAACGGCAAGACCACGCGAAAACGAATCGGAAAGCGCGATCAATTCGCGCCGGAGCTCTTGTACTTCTCCGACTGCATCCGACGCAACCGATCGCCGGAACCGTCGGGCGAGGAGGGGCTGCAGGATGTCAGGATCGTGCAAGCCCTCTACGAGTCTGCGGAAACAGGAAAGGCCGTTCAGATCCCGCCGTACCGACCGGCGAAACAACCAACCGGGGGGCAGCGCATCCGTCGCCCTGGCGTCTCCGAGCCCGACCTCGTCAAAGTCGAGAGCGCGAGCACCTGACGCTCGGCCGTGTTGCTGTGACGTTCACAGCCGCTACACCACTCGAATCGACGCCCTGGAGATTGTCTGGGAAGACGTCCAGTACCCTTTCCGCGGATCTCTTGAGAGGCGTTGAGCCAACTCGGCGACGTGCTGGCAGATCTGACAGTTCGTAATGCGAGAAATAACTCATAGAAGCGGTGATCGCCCGACGAAGCGCCGAAGAAATGCGTCCTAAACGTAAATTAGGTCGGTTACGGCTGTGGTGAGTTCAAGGGAGGCCATGATTTCGAAGCGTAAACTAACTACACCTCAGCAGTAAAATCGCACGAATTTACGGTATAATCAGCATGGTACGGATTGTGACTGCAGAAAGTGCGATCTACGATCTACGAC
>JBKPDW010000117.1:0-9923 GCA_046728115.1 Acidobacteriota bacterium
TTGTTCCCGTGATGGACGTGGTTGTCGATCATCGCCGCCAGGAGGTTGTTGGCGGCCGTCATCGCGTGCAGGTCGCCCGTGAAGTGGAGGTTGATGTCCTCCATCGGGACGACCTGCGCATGACCGCCGCCCGCCGCGCCGCCTTTGACGCCGAAGCAGGGGCCGAGCGACGGTTCGCGGACGGCGACCATCGATTTCTTGCCGAGCCGGCGGAACGCGTCGCCGAGACCGACTGTGGTCGTCGTCTTGCCCTCGCCGGCCGGCGTGGGCGTGATCGCCGTGACTAGCACCAGCGCGCCGTCAGGAGCGTCGCGGCGCCGTTCGAGCGCGTCGAGCTTGATCTTGGCTTTGTGCGACCCGAAGGGCTCGACGTCGCACGCCGTCAGCCCCATCTCCGCCGCGATCTGATCGATTGGTCGAAGCGCGGCGGCGCGCGCGATGTCGATGTCGCGCTTGCCCATCAGTGCGACACTGCCGCCGCCGCCTTCTCGCCCACGAGCCTGTCTTCCGAGAAGCGCGTGATCGAGAACGGCTGCAGGACCTTCGGCGTTTTACCGGTCGCGATGAGCTCCGCGATGCGCTTGCCGGCGACGGGGCCGGCCTTGAAGCCGTAGGTGCCCCAGCCGACATCGAGGATGAATCCTTTCAGCCCGGGCACCGTTCCCATGATCGGGCTGTAGTCGGGCGTCATGTCGCAGCTGCCCGCCCATTGGCGCAGCACCCGGACGTGCCGGAGGCACGGGAACAGTTCGAGCGTGTGCGACGCCGTCGACTCCAGGAACGGCAGCGTCGAGCGCGTGTTGTACGAGCTGTACGGATCGATTTCCGATCCGATCACCAGCTCGCCGCGATCGGTCTGACTGACGTAAACGTGCAGCGTCGCGGACACGATCACGTGGTCCAGGAACGGCGTCAGCGGCTCGGTGACGAACGCCTGCAGCGGATGCGTGACGACCGGAAGTTTGAGGCCGACGAGCTTCGAGACCGTCGAGCAGAAGCCCGCCGTGGCATTCACGACCGTCCCGGTCTGAATCGTGCCGCGATTGGTCTGAACGGAGGTAACGCTCCTGCCGTCGCCGTTGGACGTGCCGATGCCGACGGCCTCGGTGAACGGAAAGATCGAGATGCCCCTCCGATCCACTTCGCGCGCGTACCCCCATACGACCGCGTCGTGCCGGATGATGCCGCCGGGCGGGTGGTACAGCGCCGCAAGAATCGGATACCGCTGCCGCTTGGAAATGTCGATGCTCGGCACCAGCGCTTTGATCTCGTCGGCGTCGATCACGCGGCTGTCGACCCCCATCAACTTATTGACTTCGGCGCGCACGCGAAGACCGGCAATCCCACTCTCGGTGTGCGAGATGCTCAGATGTCCCTGCTGGGAGAAGAACACGTTGTAGCCGAGCTCCACCGACATCCGCTCGTACAGCTTGACGGACTCGTCGTAGAACGCGACGCCCTCGGGCGTTCGATAATTCGATCGGATGATCGCGGTATTCCGGCCGCTCGCGCCGCCGCCCAAGTACCCCTTATCCAGCACTGCCACGTTCGTGATGCCGTGCTTGGCCAGGTAATACGCCGTCGCCAGGCCGTGCACGCCCGCCCCGATGATGACGACGTCGTACCGACCCTTCAGCTCGCGGGTCGTCCACATCCGATCGTGACGCATCCACCACATGATGATCTGATCTCTAAAAATTGCGGGCAGGAGCCAATCGGCTCACCCCGCGTTGACGCCGACGGCTTGCGCGCGCATTGCGGCCGATGCCTGCGACCCGCACAGCAGCTGCTCTGCCGCGGTACCGAACGGCGTCAATCCGAGCTGCTCGCCGGCGTGGTGAATCGTTGTCCACATGTACTCCGCGGCATCCCGGCCTACGAGCATCATGTACGCGCGCAGTTCGCCCCAGTCGCTGCGATAGAGCGTGGCGTGGACGTGTGCGACGGTGCACGGCACCACGGCGTGATTGCCGAACGTGCGGGGACGCAGATCGACCGACGTGAGGCCCCCGAGCAGATCGGCAGCATTCGGGCCGACGAGGGCGAACGCCGCGAGCGCCGACGTGATATCTGTGACGTGCACGCAGCCGGTCGAGTGCGCGAAGACGCTCTCGACCGCCTCGCGGATGCGGTCGTCCTGACGTGCGGTCAGGATGAGGGCATGACCGGGTTTCAGTCGCAGCACGGCGCTGACGCCGTCGAGGCGTTCACACTCACCCAGGCGTCCGTCCACCGCCGTGCCCTTCACGTCCAGCTTGCCCAGCGAGCTGACGTCCTGTATGCCAACGCCGCGCTGGACCCGCGCCGCCTCGTCGGCGGCGTCGCCAAACGCCGCCGGCATGCGCCATCCGTCGACGTCCGCCCAAGTTGCTTTCTGCGAGAGCTGCGCGCGATATGCGCCGCTCACTCTGTACGGCTGGAATTGATTTCGGGCCATGTCAGCTCTTCAGTCGCTCGCCGTCGGGATCATAAAACGGCTTCAGCACCACGCGGCCTTCGCTTACGCGATCGTTGCTCTTGATGTGGAACACACGACCCTCGACTGCGAGGTCCGGCGGTACCCACGCCAAGCCAATGGTACGACCGAGCAGCGGACTTCGCTTCGCGCTCGTGACACGCCCGATCGGCGAATTGCCGGCCACGACGGCATCGCCTTCGAACGGCAGCACGCCGTTGGTCATCTCGAAGCCCACGAGGCGCTGCCGCAGCGGCTGGCCGTCCTGGCGCGACAACGCCGCCCGGCCGATGAAGTCGGGCTTTTCGAGTTTCACCGCCCAGCCCAGATCGGCTTCGTATGGGTTGCTCAAGGCGTCGGTGTCGTGGCCGGGGATGATATGCAGTTTCTCCAGCCGCAGCACGCGCTGCGCTTCGACGCCGAATGGCGCGATGCCCCAATCCTTGCCGGCCTGGAGCAGCGTGCTCCACAGATAGTCGCCGTACTCTGCCGGAAAATGCAGCTCGTAGCCGAGCTCGCCGACAAACCCGATTCGCATCAGCAGCGCGGGCACGCCGGCCACCAATCCTTGCGCCGAACCGAGATACGGCACCGCCGTCGAGGACAGATCGAGGTCCGTCAGACGCGTGAGCAGCTCGCGCGACTTCGGGCCCGCGACGTTGACGGCGCCGAGCGCCGCCGTGATGTTCGTCACGTGGACGCAGCGCCCGCCGTCGGCCAGCCACCACTCCAGCCATTGTTCGACCGAGTCGAGGGCGCCGGTACCGGTGGTGACGAAGAAGTGATCGTCACCGAGTCGCGCGATCGTCCCGTCGTCGACGATGATGCCCGCATCGTCGAGCATCACGCGATACCGAATCCGCCCCGGCTTCAAATTCGCAACTCGATTCGGATGGATCCACTCGAGGAACGCAGCGGCGTCGCGGCCTTTCACGTCGAGCTTGCCGAGCGTGCCGACGTCGATGATGCCGACGCGCTCGTGAACCGCGCGGCACTCCGCTTCCACCGTCGAATACACGAGCGGACGCTTCCACGCGCCCATATCCATCCACGTCACGTTGCTTTCGTCATGGCGATGATGGCAGGGCGTGCGTCGAATCAGGTTGTGCGCCGGACCGGCGAGCAGGCCGAGCGGAACGGGCGTCGCGGGCGGACGCGTCGTCGTGGTGCCCGTGGCCGCGATTGTCTGACCGGTCATCGACGCGCACAGCTCCACCGCGGTGTGATGGCACATCTTCCCCTGGCACGGGCCCATCGTGATGGTCGTGTACCGCTTGAGCGTCTGGATATGATCGAATCCTTCCTGCAGCGCGTTCTTGATGTCCTTCGTCGACACGTCCTCGCACAGGCAGACGAACTGCTTCGTGTTCGAGTACGCAGCCATCACCGGCCTGACGGATCCGGAAGGCTCGAGGCCTGTCGTGGCGGCGGTCGACGCGGTGCGATCGGCGGCATCGCCAAGGCCGGTCGACGCGGCGGCCTTGAGCCCGGCCTGCGTGCCGTTTCGCAGGATGCCGTCGAGCGTCGTCGCGCCCGCGACTTCCCCGGCGACGAACAGCCAGTCCGGGAATCCGGTGGGAAAGCGCGAGCCGAGATCGCTGCGGAATTCGAGCGTGCACGTCTCCTGTCCGAGCAGGGTGGTGTTGGGTTCCCATCCGCCCGCGAGGACGAGCAGGTCCGCAGCCACCGTCTGTTCGGAGCCCTTCATCGGCGTGCCGGAGGCGTCGAGCCGCGCCAGCGAGACACGCTCGACTCGCTTCGAGCCGTGCGCTTCGACGACGGTGTAGCCGGCGAGCGCAACCGATGCGCCCAGGGTCCGCAGCGCGGCCTCTGAATCGACGCGGGCGTCCGCCACAGCCGCCAGCTCGATGCCGGCCGCCTTCAACTCGCGCGCAACGCGGAGTCCACGATTATCGTTCGCGACGACAACCGCGCGGGTACCGGGCGTAACGCCGTACAGCGCGATGACGCGCTGAATACCCTCGCCGAGAAACACGCCGGGCAGATCGTTGTTCTGGAAGACGAGCGGATGCTCGTAGCCGCCGCTGGCGATGACGATGCGATCGGCGCGCACTTTGGTCATCCGTTCTCGCTGAATCACCGCGAGCAGACGACCCTCGTACAGTCCGAACGCCGTGGCGTCCGTCATGACGCGGATTTGCGGTTTGGCGGCGACTCGCTGCGCAAGCTTTTCGGCAACGTGGTAGTCGGGCGTCGTCCCGTCGGTTGCCAATAGCTGCCATTGCAGGTGCCCGCCGAGGCGCGGCTGATCGTCGATGAGCAGCACCTCGGCGCCGAGTCGCGCGGCTTCGAGCGCCGCACTCAATCCCGCCGGACCGCCGCCGACGACGGCGACGTCGGTGTGCGCGTGGATCACGTCGCTGTGCGCGGCGGGGTCGAGCGTCGGATCGAAGCGCCCCAGCCCTGCGAGGTGCCGCAGCACTTTCTCGTAGGTCGGCCACAGCCATCGCGGCTGCATGAACGTCTTGTAGTAGAAGCCGACCGGCAGCAGCGCATCGCACGAATCGAGGACGCCTTGCGCGTCGTTCTCGAGCGAGGGCCACGCGTGCTGGCTGCGCACGACAGCGCCGTTGCGTACGGGCTCGACGCACGTGCGCACGTTCGGCACGCCGTCGACGGTCATCAAGCAATTCGGACAGCGGCCCGCGGCGCACAGCAGTCCGCGGCGGCGATGGTATTTGAAGCTCCGCGATAGCGTCTGCACGCCGTCGGCGCACAACGCCACACCGATCGTCTCGCCGTGATACGCTGCCACTGATCTTCCGTCGAACGTGAACGACAGCGGGCGCGATCGATCGACTCGCTGCGCGGGATGAATCGGAAGCCGCCGATCGCTCATCGGGATGTTGCCTCCGGTCGGATCACGTCGACGACGACGTTGGTTCGCGTGTCGCGTAGCGCGAGGAACCACGCATGACAACCACCGCGGTGATACCACCATTCTTTCTGCACGCCGGCCTCGTTGGTCCGCGTGTAGAGATAGCCGCTCCACGCGTCGGCGGTCGCGTCCGGTTGCGGCCGCGATCCGAACTCACCACCGAATCGAAATTCGTAGACATCTCTGGGCCCGCAGTTCGGGCACGCGAGCAGAAAAGACACCGGCACCTCTCAGAAACGATTGCGGAAGATCCTTCGTCGTCGATCGCTGCGTGTGGAGCGCGATGGCTGCGTGACAGCCTTAGCCTAGGGTATTCTCCTGCCTGCCTTGAAGTCGAATCACGCCAAATCTTATCAAGAATTATTAGAATCCCTCAGTTGGCCGTCTGATGATGTCCGTGTATCGCTTTGGACCGTTCCGCCTCGATCCCGTGAGGCGTCTGCTCTCGAAAGGCGACGAGCCTGTCTCGCTGCCGTCGAAAGCGCTGGATTTGCTTCTCGCGCTCGTGCAGCACGGCGGCTCGGCGATGCACAAATCCGAGCTGTTGCAAATGGTCTGGCCCGATGCGCGCGTCGAGGAAGGCAATCTCTCGCAGACGGTCTTCGTGCTGAGGAAAGCGCTCGGTGAGCGGCCCAACGAGCATCGCTACGTCGTGACCATTCCGGGAATCGGCTATCGCTTCGTCGCGCCCGTCACGTGGGATCGCGCCGGCGAGAGCGACGACGCGACGCGCCCGGGCCCGGACGAGCGCGGCGGCGGATCGCGCAGCGGGCTGCTGTCGATGGCGGTGCTCCCCTTCACGAATCTTGGCGCGACCACCGGCGAGGAATACATCGAGCTCGGCATTACCGATGCGCTGATCACGAAGCTCGGCAGCGTGCGGGGCGCCACAGTCCGCCCGACGACGTCGGTGCTGAAGTACCACGAGCGCCGTACCGATCCGCTCGTCGCGGCCAGCGAGCTCGCCGTGGACGTCGTCGTGAACGGCACGATCCAGCGATCGGCCGATCGCATTCGCGTCGGTGTGCACGTGCTCAGCGGACACGACGGCGCGATGCTGTGGGCCGGACACTTCGACGAGAAGCTCACGGACCTCTTCACGGTCGAGGACTCGATCGCGGATCAGGTGACGCGCGCGCTCACGCTGACGTTGACCGAAGAAGAGCGACAACGGCTCGCCAGGCGCAGCACGCAAAACACCCAGGCGTACCACGCCTATCTCAAGGGGCGCTTCTTCTGGAACAAACGGACGGAGGACGGCCTCCGCAAAAGCATCGCGCGGTTCGAGGAGGCGATCAGCCACGACTCGGAATATGCACTGGCGTACGTCGGTCTCGCCGACACGTACAACCTGCTGTGCGCGTACGGCGCGCTGCCGCCGCAGGACGGCTATCCGCGCGCGCGGCAGGCGGCCGAGCGCGCGTTGGAGCTCGACGAGCGTCTCGCCGAAGCGCACACCTCGCTGGCCTACGCCGCGCTGAATTTCTATTGGGATTGGCCCGCCGCCGAACGGGAATTCCAGCGCGCGCTGAGTTTGAACGCCAATTACGCCACCGCGCACCAGTGGTACGGCGGGTATTTGGCGGCGCGGGGACGGTTCGAGGCGTCGATCGCCGAGATCGAGCACGCACTCTGGCTCGACCCGCTCTCGCTGATGATCAACGCCGATGTAGGATGGCTCTCGTTCTTTGCCCGGCAGCACCATCGCGCGATCGACCAGTTGCGGAAAACGATCGAGATGGACCCGAACTTCGCGCTCGCGTACTGGCTGCTCGGCTTGAACGAGGAGCAGCTGGGTTTGCTCGACGAGGCGACGGCGGAGTTCCGCAAGGCTGTGTCGCTGTCGCAAGACATCCCATTCGCGCTGGCCTCACTCGGCCACGTGCTGGGCCGCTCGGGTAAGCGTGACGAAGCGATGGCCACGCTCGAAGCGCTCCAGCGGCTGTCGTCGCACCGCCATGTGTCTCCGCACAGCATTGCGACGGTGTACGTGGGCCTCGATCAGACCGACAACGCAATCGAGTGGCTGAGCCGCGCCGCCGACGAGCGCTCGAACTGGATGATTTTCCTGAACGTCGACCCCGTGTTCGATTCCATCCGCGACGAACCCCGCTTCAAGCGAATCGTCGGCCGCATCGGCGCCGAGAGCGCCGTCTGAGTGCCGATCACTTCGAGGGCCCATGGACACCGGCGTGACGCACGCGACCGAACAGCCGCAGGAACTCCACCGCACGATCAACTGGAAGGATGCCTTCTGGGTCGCCAGCGGCGTACCCGCGCTCGTGCTCTTCTCGATCGGCGGCATCGCGGGGACCGTCGGCAATCCCGCGTTCGCTGTGTGGGCCGTATCGATGCTGTTCGGGTTCATTCAGTCGTTCACGTACGCGGAAATCGCCGGCCTGTTTCCCAACAAGTCGGGCGGCGCGTCGGTCTACGGCGCGGCCGCCTGGCTGAAATACAGCAAGCTGATTGCGCCGCTGTCGGTGTGGTGCAACTGGCTCGCCTGGACGCCGGTGCTGTCGCTGGGCTGCACGATCGCGGCCGGCTACATCCTCAACGCGGTGGCCCCGATCCCCGCAGCGGGGTCGGCCGCCGTGCAGCAGTGGCTTGCTGCGAATGCAGGCCGAACACCTGCCGACGCTGTCGCCGCGTTGACGCCGGCGATACGAACGTGGTCGCTCCTGGATGCGACGATCCTGGGCGTGCACATTTTCCTCGGGGCGACGTTCTTCATCGGCGTCGCACTCACGCTGATCGTGTTCGCGATTCAGCACCGCGGCATCCTGGGAACAGCGCGCGTTCAGCTGGTCGTGGGCCTGATGGTCATTCTGCCGATGCTGGTCTTCGGCATCGTGCCGTTCTTCAACGGAAATGTGCACGCTGGTAATTTTTCGCCCCTGGTCCCGCTCGCGGTCCCCAATTCGGCGACCCCCGGCGCGTGGGACCGCGCCGGCTGGACGCTCGTCCTCGGGGGGCTGTTCATCGCCGCCTGGTCGACCTACGCCTTCGAGACTGCAATCTGCTACACGAGCGAATTCAAGGATCCAGGACGCGACACGTTCAAAGCCATCTTCTCGTCCGGGCTGCTGTGCATCGTCATCTTCACGCTGGTGCCGTTCACGTTTCAGGGCTTTCTCGGCGTCAAGGGCATGATTGCGCCGGGCGTGGTCGACGGGACCGGTGTCGCCGAAGTCATGGCGAACATGGTAGGCGGCGGCGCGACGACCCAGCAGCTGCTCGTGCTCCTGATGGTGCTCGCGCTGTTGCTGTCGACGATGACCGCGATGGCGGGCTCGTCGCGAACGCTGTACCAGGGATCGGTTGACGGCTGGCTGCCGCGGTATCTGTCGCACGTCAACAGCCACGGCGCCCCCACGCGCGCGATGTGGACCGACCTGTCGTTCAACCTGATGCTCTTGTCGCTGACGACATCCGATACCGCCAGCTTCTATTTCGTGCTGGCCCTCTCGAACTGCGGCTACATCATCTTCAACTTTCTCAATCTGAACGCGGGATGGATCCATCGCATCGACAACGGACACATCCGCAGGCCGTGGAAGGCGCCGACGATTGTCCTGGCGGCCGGCACGGTGCTCGCGTTCGTCAATGCGATGCTGCTCGGGGCCGGCGCGCGGGTCTGGAATCCGCACGCGCTGTGGGCCGGCTTCGCCGCCGCCGCCCTGATCATTCCGGTCTTCTGGGTCCGACACTACGTGCAGGACCGCGGCAAATTCCCCGCGAACATGCTCGAAGATCTCGGCAGCGTCGACGGCCAGCTCGGCGAACGGCGCGCCGGCATCCTTCCCTACGTGGCACTGGCCGGCGGCGTGCTCGTCGTGCTGGTCTCGGCGTGGATATTCAGAGCGTGATCTGGCGGGTTATCTTCCGCTCGACGCAGGACGATTGATCTCGATCCGATCGCCGATCACGATCGCCAGAAGGTCCTCTCCGACCTCCAACGGCCCGCTGTAGGTCTGGCGAGTCATCGACACGAGATCCTGCAGGGTGACCGCGGTCGCTGCCGGCCCCAGCAGGATGATGTGCGTGTAAACGGCGAGCCTCGGTTTGACGCGATCGAACAGGATGCCGGCTTGCTGCGGCGTCGTGTGGTTGCTCAGAATCCGCCCCGACGCTTCGTCGGTGCGCAGCAGCTCGTCGCTCGCGGCTGCGACTTCGTGAACGACCACGTCGGCGCCCTTCGCGAACTTGATCAGGTTTTCGCTGAACCGCGTATCTCCTGAAATCACCGCCGAACGGCCCGCATAATCGATCCGATACCCGAGCGCCGGCCGGATTGCCTCGCCGTGGTCTACGTCGAACGCCGTGATCTTCATGCCATTGTGTTCGTAGACGGTTCCCTCGGCGACGTCGCTGGCGACGAGTGATATGCCCCGGGGTGGCAGCTTCTCGTCCTCGAGACGGCTGCGTATGTCGACCTGGAACGCCTTCTCGAGGTTCGACATCGCCTCGCGGGTTCCGGCAGGCCCGTAGATCCGAATTGGCTCGGTGCGCCTGCCGAACGGCGTCGCCAGCCAGCCGGTGAGCCAGAGATCAGCAACGCCCATCATG
>JBKPDW010000118.1:0-10437 GCA_046728115.1 Acidobacteriota bacterium
CCCAGCAACCTCGAGTGACTGTGCCGTGGGAGTCGCCAGCAAGACGATGTGCCTGGATAACGCGTTCAGCCCAGATTCGCCCATATCGTCCTACCTGGATGTGGCTCTCGAGCGCTTCGGCCCTCCTGTTCGCGACCGTAGTCGCTCATCTTGCATTCGTCACACGGAGGGTTCCAATAGTACTTATGCCACGGATCGGGCCACCCGGTACCCGCCTTATCTTGGGATCTTGGGCGGGCTTCCGTCGACATTCAACCCAGTGACACGAATCCCGATCGTCGACTGGGGAACAAGCCGAAGCTGGATGGCCGGATCTGCGGCGTTTTTGGCCTTGGGACCACCGCCTTGCAGGTGCATGCTGACTCCGTAAAGAGGCGAGCCGGTGCCGATGAGACGACCGTGGCCACCGATCGTAATCGCCTCGACGCCAGGACGTGCCGTACGTGAGCGGTCGCAAGGATGTCGCCCAGCATCGCGCGCGACCGACGTAAAGAACGGAGGCCAACATGACCGTCGCATCCACGCTGGACATCTACGGGATGTCGCCTGAAGAGTATCGCGCCGTGATGGACAAGCTTGGAGTCGAACGCCGACCAGAACCAGGGATCTACTTCCACGCGACCATCACGACGGACTTCGGCTATCGCGTCGTCGAGGTCTGGGATCGCAAGGAAGGCTTCGAGCAGTTCGTCGAGCGACGTCTGCTTCCTACGACAAAGGCCTTGGGGATCGAGCGGCGAACCGAGATCACGATCACCCCGCTCCACAACTTCTTCGCGCCTCGCCTCGATGAACTGTCGGGCCTCGCGAACACTCTGCCCGGCGGACCGCGCGTGCATGAGAAGACCAGGTGAACGGACTCGCGAGACAACGCCTGGTTCACGACAACGGAGTTGAGGCCATCAACCGCAGGATGAAGCCAGATGAAGATAGGTGTAATCGGAGCCGGCAATGTCGGCACTGCAATCGCCATGCGCCTGGTTCCACACGGGCACCAGGTCATGCTTTCGTACTCGAAGGACTTGGCGCGGCTGCAGACCACGGCGGCTGCATTCGGCGCCGCGGCGGGCACACCCGCGGAGGCCGTCCGCTTCGGCGATGTTGTCGCGATCGCAGTCCCGTGGTCGTCGATCGATGATGCGCTCAAGCAAGCCGGCGACCTGAGCGGCAGGCTGGTCTGGGACTGCACGAACGCCCTCAAGCCGGATTTGAGTGGGCTGGCAATCGGTACGACTACCTCTGCCAGCGAGGTGATTCAGCAACGGGTGCCCAGTGCCAGGGTGATCAAAGCCATCCCTCCGTTTGCCGACCTTCTGCACAGCGACGATCCCACGTTGAAAGGAACCCCGGCTGGCGTCTTCGTCTGCGGAAATGATCTCGCAGCGAAGGCCACCGTTTCCGAACTAGTCGCTCAACTGCCTGCGACCGTTGTTGATGCAGGCCCCCTGGAGAACGCACGTTATGTGGAGCCGGCGAGCTTCCTGCTTGTTCGCCTGGCGTACGGACTGGGGCTGGGATCCCGAATTGGGCTTTTCTTGGCGCAGGGATAACGCAGACGTCAATTCACCGAGATCGAGGGAATAAGGATGCTGTCGACGACGAAAGTTGCACGGAAAGAGATCGCGCGTGGTCAGTTGCTGATCAACGGCCAATGGCGGGATTCTGAAACGGGCGAGACGATGCCGACGACCGACCCGACGATCGAGGCCGTTATCACGCAAGTGGCTAAAGCGACATCAGCTGATGCCGACGCCGCAGTAAAAGCAGCCCACCGGGCGTTTGAGAATGGACCGTGGCGGCGCATGCATCACGAGCAGCGCGCCAAGATCCTCTTCAAGATGGCCGACCTGATGGATGAGCGCGCGGAGGACTTTGCGATCCGCGAGGCAATGGACATGGGCATGCCTTATCGCGACTTCCGCGAGATCATCATGCCGCATTGCTCAGGCTTGTTTCGCTTCTTTGGCGGTCTCGCGATGAGCGCCATGAACGGCGGATACCGCACGTCCTATGAAGATCATCTGCGGATCTTCACGCGCAGGGAACCGATTGGTGTGGTGGCTGCGATCACTCCGTTCAACTTTCCACTTGCCCTCACGTGTTCGAAGGTCGCGCCTGCGCTCGCCGCCGGTAACACCATCGTGCATAAGCCGGCATCGGACACACCCCTTACCGCTGTGGCACTTGCACAAGTCGCAATGGACGCCTCCCTCCCGGAAGGCGTCTACAACTTGGTCACCGGGCCGGGCGGCAGCATCGGCGATACGCTTGTGAAGCACCCGCTGGTCGACAAGGTCGCCTTTACCGGGTCAACTTCCGTCGGTCAGAACCTCGTTCGAGGCGGGGCCGATACGATGAAACACATGACGATGGAACTGGGCGGCAAGTCCCCCAACGTCGTCTTCGCGGACGCCAACATGGACGCGGCGCTGCAAACCGCATTCTGGGGGATTTTCTGGAACAAAGGTGAAGTGTGCGTCGCGGGCTCGCGGATCCTCGTCGAGCGCCCGATTTACGACGAGTTCGTCGAGCGGCTTTCGAGGATGGCGTGCGAGGCGGTACTTGGCGACCCGCTGGACCCCGCGACGCAGATCGGGCCAATTGCCAGCGAATCGGAGTACGAGAAGGTGCTGCGTTATGTCGAGGACGGAAAGAAAACCGCGCGCCTCGCAGCGGGCGGCGGCACTTGCAAGATCAACGGCAAGGGGCTCTTTATCGAAGCGACCGTCTTCGCCGACGCGACCAACGACATCAAGATCTCCCAAGAAGAGATCTTTGGCCCGGTCGTGCCGGTCATCCCGTTCGATGACGAGGAGGAAGCGATCCGCCTGGCCAACGACACACCCTACGGCCTCGCCTCCGGCATCCAAACCAAGGACGTCGCTCGCGGATTGCGCCTCGCTGATCGCATCAAAGCGGGAACAGTATGGCTGAACACGTGGCACAAGTATCATCCCAACGCTCCGTTCGGCGGCTACAAAATGTCCGGCTACGGGCGCGAGCAAGGCGCCGAAGCGCTTGAGAACTACACGCAGTACAAGACAATCTGGGGAAACTTCGGATAGTGGCGCCGTGCCCAGAGTCAGTTTCCTCGGTCGAACGCTTAGCGGCGCGCGGGCGCCGACACTACCCCGAAGAGCAAGCGCGCAAGAAGGCCGAGACGGCTCGGCGAGCTATCTCCAGCGACATTCGGGAACTTTGCGCGCGAGTTCTCGCGATCCATGCGCAAGCGTCGGCAACGGGAGAGCGCGTCGATCGCTGGCGAACGGTTCTGCCCGTCTACTCAGGCGATCCGCTTCTTCCGGGCAGTCACCTCCAGACGCACGGCCGCGGCTCGGCATGACCGCCGATCGGTGATCATGCGGCCGCGTCGGTTGATGGGCAGGGCCCGCACGCCGCCGATCGGTTCGCCTCCACGCGGGCCCGGCGGGCGGCCGCCCGGCGCGCCGTCAGGTCTGCTGGAATCGCATCCCCTGTGCCGAAGTGCATTTCGTCTGGCGTCTGTCCGCGAAACGCGGAATGTGGCAGCACGCGGTTGTGTTCCTGGACATAGAACGCGACTAATCGCCGGAGGGTGGTCACGCTATCCAACGAGTGGAGGAAGAGCCATTGGTATTTGAGGGATCGCCACCACGCTTCGATCATTGAATTCGAGAACTTCAGTTCCGTGAAGGCCAAGACCGGCGCAGCACGCCCGTGGCGATCAGGTCGTCGACCTGGGCATTCACGTTCTCGACGCCTGCGTCCGCCAACACGACCGGGGTTGTCGTCGACGGCGTTGCGGCCTGACTGGCTTCGACAAGGACCGCCACGCTGTTCACCGGCGCAAACGTCGAAGCGACACGCCACGCCAAGATCCGCCGCGAGAAGTTGTCGATCACGGCGTGCACGTAGGCGCGCGGCCCGTCGAGCAAGCGGATGACGGTGGTGTCGATGTGCCACATCTCGTTGGGTCGCGTCGTTCGAATGCCGAGCTTCGGCTTCGCCGGGTGCACACGGAGCCGAGGCCGTCGCCAACCGTACGTCCGAACGAGGCGGTACCACGGCGACGGCGACGCTGACACGGTGTTGAGCCGCTGCGCGAGAACCGCGAGCGTGCCGGTCGGGATGTGACGGTACTCGGGAGCGGTGACCATATCCCGGATCGCGTGGACCTCGGCGCGCGTCAGTCGATGCGGTGTCGTCCGAGGGCAGGACGACCGATCGTCGAGCGCACAGGCGATCTGGCGGCGACGCCAGGCGTGAAACCGGCTCGGCGATAGATGCAGGAACCGCAGGACCGCTCGCAACGGGATGCACTCGCCGGCCCGATCCACGGCGCGCAAGATCCGCAGCTTGCCTTCTCCCTCCGGCAGACGTGCGCCTGAGAGCCGGAACCCGGAGGTTTGTAACAGGGCGAGGGCCAAGCGGAGCAGTGCCGAGAGCTTTTCGACGCGTTGTCGCAGCTTCAGAATCTCCTGCCGGAGCTCCGGCTCGGTGAGGTCCGCTACGTTGACACTGACCACGACCATCGGCGGCGCAGCGAGCCACCCACGCGCGGTCGAGCCCGGGACACCGAGATCCGTGGCGATGGTCAGGTCCCCAGTGCGTTGGACGAGCTGTCGGAGCCGGTGGTCATAGCGTCGCTGCGGGCGAGATGTCGACGTCATGCGGAGGATCGTCGGCCATTCGCTGACGCCGCTCAACCCAGACGGAGGATGCGGTGTTTCGTACGGGGACGACAACTCGCACAAGAAAGTCCACAATGTAAGTGGACAGAGCTCCGCGGTTTTTCAGGATGCATGATGATCCTCGTGGCCGATGCCGGCTCTCATCCGTCGGCTTTCGTCTTCAACTCCGCGTCGTGTTCCTTGATGAATGCTCGAATCTCGTCGGCCATCCCGAGCAGCTTCGTCCACTGCTCCTTGTAGAGCGTGACCGGAAAGCGGCCGAGCCCGTATACCGACACGCCGCCTTTCTCGCTGACCTTCAAGGTGGCGCTCGGGCCGCGCTGACTCTTCAGGCGCTCGTTCTCGGCCTTCAGGCGTTCGAGCTCGGCTCGCAGGTCTTCGTCTGACATGCGCCGATTCTAGCGCTGAAGTCTCGTCCGCGCCGAGGTCCACCGGACTCTGGCATTCCCGTGCCGTTGTGACGAGCCGCTCGAGATCCGTCTTTGTCGCGGCGTTCAGCCGGACGAGCACGGCCAGACAACCGTTGTATTGCGGTGCACACCATCAATTCCCGTGGCGCACGAGTCGCTTCGGCTCTATGAACGACGCCCACTCGATCTCACCTGACCCGCGCTCGGTCGAGCTGACCGCTTTCTGCTGCCGCGACGCGTTCTGAGATTGGAGAGCGCGATCGACCGGCGCACACGAAGGCCGTCGGCGGGATGCCTCATCAGAGGTTATATGAGCTTGCGATCCTCATTGTTACTTGCCGGCGGGCTCGGCATTGCCGTGACCTCGGCAACGACGAGCCTGGCGGCCGATCAACCAGAGACATTCTATGGAGCCTCTCGCTTGGCGCATTGACGCAGGTGTCGACCGCGCCCAAAGAGCTGAACATCGGATTCCCATTCGGGCATGGCTCAGCTCGTGGGCGTTGCGATGAGGCAGCTCGGCCAGGTGCCAGTGGCAGATCCGCAGCCGAGGGCATCGTGCTCCGCTCGACCAGCGCCGGAATCACCGCGAATGCGCTCGCTCCTGAGCGCGGTGGACACCTCGATTCGCAGGAAATCGTCCGGATTGTCGGGTCGCCGCGTTTTGAGTCGAGATCCTGGCGTTCAGCCGTCTGGGCCAATGACGGCAAGCAGGGCGCAGCCGGTGTCGCGGCGGGACAATCAGGTGTTTTCTGGCTGAACGATCGGTTTTTCCTGACCACAGGACCGCTGGCTCGTGATGCGCCATACTCCGGAGTGAGGCTTCCTTGATGTTCTGTACTCAATGCGACAAGAGGAACGCGGATACGGCGAACTTCTGCTATGAATGCGGCACCGCACTATCCAAGGAGCGACCGACCGCAGTCGGACGGCCGACGGTGCGCCGATCTGAGCGTGAGCAGTCCAGCGTCGGATCGACAGCAGAGGAGGCTGACAACCCGCACCGTCCGACGCCGACATGGAAGCTATGGCTTATCGGCATCCTCGGCGGTCTGCTCGTCGCCGGGTGGATGTTCACAACAAGTGAGGATGCCGGCGCAACGCAATCATCGGCGACCCAGCTAGGGGTGTGGGCCATTCGCGTTTTGGCCTTTGGCGCGATCGTTGCTGGGGTTGGAGGGCTCTCCGGCGCAAGTCCTAAACACCGTTGCTCGAAACGAAGGGAGCGTGATGTCCATCTCTTCGGAATCGTCAGCATCCATCGCTTCCTGTTCGCCCCTGTTTTCAGGAGTGTCGTTGGTGCTGCTCGCCGAGGAGCCTCTCGAGAGGCGGTCGGTTGGGACGCCGGAACACGGTCGTGGTCATCGCAATAGACTCATGGAGTGGCGGTACGGTCTCCTGGAAGCGGACCCACGGCGACACGAGCCGACCGATCTCAGGTTTTCTGAGTGGCGGCGCACCGCGCTATATGAGGTCAACCGTTAGGTGGATACGGGATCAGGCGCGCGAACGAACTCGCTGGCTGTCCGTCGACTCTTTCCTGTGAAACACGCACAGGTCGCGCAGGCTGCTGGTCGCAGCATCGAAAAACGTGTGATCAGACGATGGAGCGACCTGGGGCGCGCCATCAGGCACCAGTTTCATCGCAACGTTCTGAAATGCCAGCGCCCCGGTCGTGCTGAACACCAGGCGGAACTCGTCCTGCCATGCGTATTCAGCCAACTTAGACAGCGCGATGCGGTCCGGCAGCGCCCAGCGCGTATCGGCGGCATCCGTCGCGCGGTAATATTCGACTCGTCACCCGATGCGCTCGTTTCCGGGGCGGCCAGGAAAGCGCGCGCCCGACGGTAACCGCGCAGCGACGCGCGCACAGAAGCCGGGAATGTCAGTTACCTCGATGCACGCGGCCGCGGCCAAACTCCTCCCACAGCCTCAGAGAAAGCGTTCCGGCTCCCAGAAGTCCTTGCTGTGGATCGAGACTGGCTCATTCATCCTGAACTCCGGATGGGCATCGGGCATCGGATTGCTCAGGCACAGCGGGCGGCCGCCAACTCGCATCACGTACGCGTCTTGACCGTGGCCTTCATGGAACTCGGCGCCAGTATGGCGACGGGATACCTTGGCGGAGGGTTGCGCCACAGCGAGCTTGCAGCAAAGCCACAACACGCGAACAAGAATGCACCGACTCCATGAACTCTCGATAAGTCCTGACGGTTTTCGCTTATGCTGGCCGACAAACCAGCATCGCGAAGATTTCTGCCTGAGGCGCGAGCTGCCGTAGGCCGTTCATCAGACGCGCGCCCGCTTCGTTCAGACTGGCGAGTGGCAGCGGTTCGAGTCGCTCCAGCACGAACCACATCTCAGTGGTGTCGATCTCCAGACGGGTTCGTGTGCTCTGACGCCAGTTCCAGCGCCGGCAGGTGACGCCGGCGTCGTCCCGCCAAACGACTTCGCCCTCGTCGGCGGTTTCAATCGACGGCTCACCATCGTGCACCGTCTCGAAACGTTCGTCACCGTTGGCGCGGACCAGGCGCGGCTGACCCACATATGCCGAGAGGTTCTCGCCGCCGACCGGCAGCGCGAAATCCACGCTCACCTCGTTATACAGGTCCACTACCGCGTTGATGCGCGGCAACCTGCCATCGCGCATCACTCGGCGACGCAGCGCTTCTGCGGAGCAGGGCGTCCGCTGCGGTTTCGTGCCGAACGCGCGATACGCCTCGCGCCACGACTCCAGATGCGGCTGCGTCCAAGGCGGAGGCGGCGCCGGCCGCCAAACATCCGTCGAGGCGCTTGGTGTATTACGCCCGCGGCGGACGACGATGCTGAGCGCCGCGAAGTCGGGTCGAAGCCGCCAGATCGCGGGGTCTACGCTTGGTACGAACGATGCCGGACCGGCAGTCATGATATTGACTTTGATAGTCACTTAAGAGTACTACCTTGGCATGGCTCGTCGGGTCAAGCCGACCCAGACATCCGCGGTCAATGGAGGAGGGGAGCTGATCGCGCTGATCAGCGGCCGCGTGAGAGAACTGCGGCGCGAACGTCGCCTCTCGCTCGACGCGCTGGCGGCGAGGGCGGCCGTGAGCAAGGGAATGATCGTGCAGATCGAGAAGGCTAAGTCGAACCCGTCGATCGCGACCTTGTGCAAGGTGGCGGCGGCGTTCAGTGTGTCGGTGGCCGATCTGGTCAACGTCTCCGGTCAGCAGCCGATCGAGATCGTGCCCGCCGGGCCGCCGCGTCTCCTGTGGCGGGGGCCAAAAGGCGGCGCCGGTACATTCCTGGTCGGCTCCAGGGGGCCGGACATGCTGGAGCTGTGGGTCTGGGAGATACGCCCCGGCGAACGCCATCAGGCGCCGGCCCATCCCAAGGGCACCCTGGAATTGCTCACCGTCGAGAAGGGCGAGCTGTCGATCGCGTTCGACCAAGTGAGCTACGTAATCGGCACGGGCGCGTCGGCATTGGCGCATACCGACCGGCCACATGCGTACGCCTGCGTAGGCAAGAAGCCGGTGCGTTTCATCATGGTGGTGGCGGAATGGCAATCCCGAAATCGGTAATCGCTCCGATGCTCTCGCGGTGAGCGGAACCGTCTGCTATCATCTCGCGGCGAAGTCGATTCCGAAAACGCTCGACGCCGCGCTCGTGCTCGTAGTGGCCTACACCACGGCGCTCGTCGCCAGCATCGCCGCGTACTTCTTGCTGCCGGGGACCGCAACGTCAGCGGAGCCGGTCCGGCTCTGGCATCCGGCCGCCATGGTTGTCGGCCTCGCTGCATTTCTCATCGAGTTCGGGTACGTGCTCATGTACTGGACGGCCTGGCCGATCAGCATGGCATCCGTTGTCACGAACGGACTAGGAGTTCGTCCGAGTAAGTGCCGTGATGGTCACATCACTTCGTGCTGCGCGCTCACCTTGTCGGTCGTCACTGTCGCCGATGGCCGCGTGGGCGTCCCATTCAGAATCGAGGCGGTCGGGCGAATCGTCCTGCTGTTCATACACAGAGGCGGTGGAGCTTGAGAATGTTGTGCGTCGTGCACACCAGCGACCATTCACCTTGCACCTTCTCGAATCCCCGCAATAGGAATTGCCTGAAGCCGCGCGCCTGCTTGATCTGTCCGATGACGGGTTCGACGATCCCTTTGCGCGCCGCATAGGCCGCCGCGCCGGTCTTCGTGAGCAGCTTCCGGGCCATCCGATCGACGATCGTGGCATGCGTCGGGAGCGGTCCACGCGGACACGGCCCCGGCCGCTCGCCATGTTTCTGCTTCCGTGTCGAGATGTACGCGTCGATCTGCGTGGTGGCGATCGCGCTCAGGCTCTCGTCCGAGCAATAGCCCGCGTCGGCGAGCAGCTGCGTGGGCGTGACGCCCGACTGCTGCTCGATCGTGGTGACCATCGGCATGAGCTGCTTTTTGTCATTCGTCTCCTGGGTGACCGCCTGGCCAACGATGAATTGCAGGTCGTCTACGGCGACCTGCACGTTGTACGCCTGCACGAAGCCGTCGGGGCCTTTCATGATCCGTGACTCGGGATCGGTGAAGTTGTACTGCGCTTTCGGATCCGGCGTCGCCGAGTCGGCGGGTTGGCCCGCGGCGGCGGCCTCATCCTTCGCGGGAGCCTCCAGCGCTCCTTTCGCGTCTCGAATCCGTTTCAAGCGACTCTCTCGGCGTTGCAGCTCTGCTGGCAGCTCGTCGCCCCGGCGGTCGGGGCCGTACTCCGCATCTTCGGCCGCGTCGGCGGCTTCCGCCTGATCGAGCAGTTGCTTCACTTCCTCGCGCAACTGCCGTTGTTTGTCGCGCATCCGGCCGTAACTCATGGCCTTGTGCTTCGACGCGTTCGCCTTCACCTTACTGCTATCGCGCGCCACGCGACCGACCCGCGGCGCCCCCAGTTCCCGCGCCAGGCGCAGCACCTGCTCGAAGAACCCGCGCAGAGCGGGCAGGTGCGTCTTGCGAAAATCGGCGATCGTCCGAAAGTCTGGTTGATTGCCGGCGGCGAGCACCCGGAATGCTACGTCTTCGACCAGTCACCGCTGGATTCGCCGCGACGAAAAGACACCGACGCAATAGGCATACACCAGCACCTTGGTCAGCATGACGGGGTGGTACGGCGGGTAGCCGCGGTCCTTGTCTTCATAGACCGCCGTGATCGCCGACAGATCCAATTGATCGATCAGGTCGCTCACGAAGAACGCCAGGTGATCCTCCGGCAACCAATCCCGCAGACTCGGCGGCAGCAGCAGATCCTGCTCGGGCACATAGGGGCGATAGGTCTTGGCCATCGCCGGCAGTGTAGTACAACCATCGCGCGGCGCGCACCCTGAGAATGGTTATGTCACAGGCGATTACTCGGAC
>JBKPDW010000119.1:0-8319 GCA_046728115.1 Acidobacteriota bacterium
ACTCCATATAGAGCTCCGTCCTATCGGTCCAATGCGTCACGTTGAGCGACGTCGGTTCAGGCTTCGGCCGTTCACTCGCGCGGTGGCACCCGACCGCACCCGCGATCGCCACACACAACGCGAGATGAATTCCTCTCTGCATCGTCATGACGGCAGCTCCCAATTGCTCACGAACTCCAGCTCGATTTCAGCGTCCCGCACGGCCAGGTCGAGTGCCACCTGTCGCACGCGGGCCAATGCCGCGGTGCGATTGGCATCCAGCAGCTCGAGAATGCCTCGCTCGCCCGCGTCATAACTGACGCGCGCGATCCGTTCGAGTTGACCGGCGTTGTCAACCGCCGCCGATCGATACCGGTCCGCCGCCTGACGACGTTCCTGAATGGCATGCCACAACGCGGCGATGTCGGCGCGCAGCGCCTGACGAAACGCGTCGATGCGCGCCTGCGCCTGGCTCCCTCGTGCCAACGCGAGAGCGCGCTCAGGACGCCCGCGGTCGAATAACGGCAGACTCGCCTGAACGGTCACCACGCTTCCGATGTCGCCTCCGCCAATGGTTGACGATTTGGTGCCACCGACGATTTCCGGCTCGGGGACCAGGCGGCGGTCCGCAGCACGCGCCGCGAAGCCTGCTGCGTCGACGTCCTTGCGCAGCGCCAGCAGTTCACCGCGCGTCGATTCCGCGCGCTCGATCAACGTGTCGATGGCCGGAATCGCAGGCGCCGGACCCAGGCGCCCGACCGCGACGATCTGTGTCGCGTCGAGCGAGGCGGCAAAGAAACCGGCCAACGTCGCCTGTGCGCGGGCGCGATCGGCGACGGCGGCGGCGCGGTCCGCTTCGAGCTCGAGCACCTCACGTTCGGCTCGGAGACGGTCGAAGCCTGCCGCATCGCCTGCGGCCTCGCGCTTGCCGAGGATGTCCGCCAGCTCACGAAGGTGGTCGCGGGCACTCGTTACCTCGCGTTCGCGAGCCTGCGCGGCGAGGAGCTGCGCGAAGGCGAGGCGCATATCAGCACGAGCCCGGCGAATCGCCTCATCAGCGCGGTTCGTGCTGGCGTCGACAAGTGTCGACGCTGCGTGCACCTCGAGCCCACGCCGTCCTGTGATCGGCAGCGGCTGCGCCACCATCGTCAAGTACTCCGTGATGCCGGCGACTGACTCTCGGTCGACCGTCAGGCGTGGGTTAGGCCAGCGCCGTGCGGCGAGGACGTCAGCACGGGCGATCTCGATTGACGACCGGATCGCGCGGACGCGCGGACTTTCCGATGACAGACGGGCCAGTGCCTCGGACTCGGTCAGGGACAACTCTTGAGCGCGTGCGCCGCACGGCAACAGCAATGCCGCGAGCGTCGCGCGGATAACGACACGTCGCATAACACCTCGAACGGTTGATTAGCGGATAGACGACGGGCGGCCCCGTCAGGTCAGGCTAGGCGGAGAGGGCGGGAGGAGCGCGAAGGGAAGCGCCGGCACGTGGAGGGCCATGTGGAGGCGCACTATCGTCGAAGGCGATTACAGACCAGCACCGGGATCGAGTCACCAGGTCTGGGACACGGCTCAGCACTGCCGACAGCGCGGTGACCGGGAACGGCAGCGCATGGACAGCCGCCATCTCGAGCCAGACGACGTGGTCGCCCGGTTCGATTTCAGGTTCGCCGTCGTCGTGGTGCGCGACGTGATGATGGGGTTCGAAATGACTGTGGACGACGGTATGCGGGTGAGTTGCCGCGGACTCGTGCGCATGCAGGGGCGCCAGGCCTGACGCAGAGACTAGGAACGACACGGCGAGCGGGGGCACCATCGCCCGAGCAACTCGGCGGAACACAGGGGCATTATGTCGGCGCTCTTCTCGTTGCGTCAAATGACGGATTCGCGACCCCGTTGCGGCGCTTCGGCAGTGATCGCCGGAATCGCAAGACGGCGGAACAAGGCATCGACCTCGTCGACTGGCATCCGCATCTTGCCGTTTCCCCACCACATCAGCAGTCCGAACAAACCGCCGCCGATGAATTGCGCGATCGCCTCCGTATCTACCGCTTCGGCGCCGCTCCGTGGCCTCAGTGCGCTGACTTCATCTCGTACGAGGTCAACGAGCATCTTGTGTAGCAGCTGCTGGACGATCGCGCCGCTCCTCTTGCCGACCATGGCGCGGAAGACGGTTCGATGCTCGTTCGCGTGAGCGAATAGCTCATGAGTGAACGTGAACAGACGCTCGTGTGGGCCGGCGCTTTGCGGCAGCGCTCGGCGCTGTCGATCTCTGAGCGTAGTACGAAGCGTTTCTATCCCGCTCGCCAGCAGATCGTCTTTGTTGTCGAAATGCGCGTAGAATGTCGCCCGCCCAACGTTGGCCCGATCGATGACGTCCTGCACGGACAGCGACTCGAAGCCCTTTTCCTGGATCAACGACAGCAGAGCCGCGCGCAGCACCTGCTGCGTCCGCTCCACACGACGGTCCACTCTTTTCGCCCGCACCGCCCCTCACTTTCCGAACAATCGGGCGCGACGTGTTCGATAACTGACGAACGGCCGCCGCGTGTTCTACATCGACGACGGAGAACATGAACATTATGTTCGGAATCGCTCGTCATGTATCAACGGACGTTGACGACGAGGAGGGTAAGGCGATGGACACGAATGATGTACGGCGGGTGAATCGAGCATCGCTGATCAGCGTGATGCTCACGGCGATTGTGATCACGGTCAACCACTTCTACACGCTGGGCCCCGGCGCGCTCGTATTGGGGGCAGCGCTGGCGGTCGTTCCGGCAGCTTTGTTCGTCCGGTACGAGAAGACGGGCAGCATGCGGGCTCTTATCGGCTACCTGCTGATCAACGGCTGGATGGTGATCGGATTCGGCATGAAGGGGCTGTGGACTGCTGTGCTTCCGGTCTTCGCGGGAACATTCCTGTCGTCCGTTTCAGCAGCGTTTCCGAAGCCTGTCATCGGCGCCTACGGCTTCGAGATGAGCGGCATCGGCATGTTCCTCGGCAGCCTCTTCGTGGCGTACTACGCGATCGAGATGATGCACAGCAGGCGCCGGAGAACATGGCTGACGACAGCCGCAGTCACGTCGCTTGCCACAATGATTGGTGCCTTCGTCGCGATCGACAGAGACCGATGGGTTCCTCCGGCCGGCGGCATCGTCAAGATTGGCGTCATCGTGCCGACCGAGGGTCCGTACGCGATGTTGGGCAACTCGTTCGTCAAAGCCGTGCAGATGGCGAAAGACGATCTGAAGGTGACGAAATATCAGTACGAGCTGGTGATCCGCGACAGCGGACCGGATCCCGCCAAAGCGAAGGACGTCATCCGCCAGGTGGTATCCGTTGACAAGGTCGACGCGATCGTTGGGGGCATCTCGCTCATCGGGCAGGTCACGAAGCCCTATGCCACACAGGCGCGGATTCCTCATCTGTGCGTCTGCACAGTCAGCTGGATCGGTGATGGCGGCTACAACTTTACCAACATCCCGTCACCAGAAGCGGAGGGCACGCTGTGGGCCCAAGAGGCGCGGCGTCGCGGCATCGACCGGATCGCGCTCATCACCCAAGACTATCCGAGCATCAATAATCACGTGAAGGCGCTCAAGGTCGAAGCCGCTCGCGTGGGGTTGACGATTGCCACCGAACAGCGATTCGACGGATCGGTCGTCGACTTCCGATCGATCGTCGCACAGGCTGAGGCCGCGCACCCCGACGTCTACTACGTGGAAGCACTCGAGCCTGGGCTAGATCTGCTCGGCGCGCAGCTCGCCGACGCGCGCATTCACAACGTCTCGGCCGTTGTGGCGCCGTCACTCAGCGACAAGCCGGACCTCTTCGAGGGCGCGTGGTACACCGACAGCAACCTCCGGGACCCGGCGTTCAAGCGTCGGTTTGAAGAGAAGTACCCGGAGACGCGATTTGCCACGCACATGATGCCGTACGCGTACGACTCGGTGAACATGATTGTTCAGGCATTCGAGCGCGGCCAGAACCCCGCCATCTATCTCCGGGAGATCCGGACGTACGACGGAACGGCAGGCCTGCTCACAAAGCAGCCGGGTAGTGGCAACTTCGCCTCCCTACCGGCCGTCTGGACGATCGCTCGTGGAAAGCCGGCACTCTTGAACCCGTAGCCAGGCGCACATCGAGTGCGTTGAAAGGAATGGGCATCATGACTCGCAAAGTTGTCGGTCGAATTCTCGTGGTCACGATCATCATCGCTCTACTGGGCGGCGCATCACTGATCATCAGCCGCGCTGGTTCCGACAGGGCGGCGGACGCTCCGTCCGGATTCTTCCACTGATGCGGGCTGCGCGTGGGGCAGCAGACGAGACGGTGAGGCCCGCCGATTGCGACGGGCCTTCTGCCGCGATCCGGACTGCGATTGCGATTCCTGCCAGCACATCACGGCTGGCCGAAGGGCACATTGGACTGCAGTGCCATATGGGCAACGTGCAGTTTCGGAACGTCATGATTCGCGCCCTTCGATGAACCGAGCTTCAGGATTAACTTAGAGGCGATTCGTCAGCACGGACAGCGGTCATCGTCGGCCGCGTACGATTAAGAGGACTCCGAGCGCCCTTCAGGACCCCGGCGCCGTAATCGCGTACGGTAAACGGCTCGTGAAGCAGCGGCTCTGCTGCGTCGGAGCCGGCGAACTGCGCAACGGGGAAGAACGCCGCCTCGCGCACGGCGTCGATGAACTTTACATCGGTCGCACGCCGTCAATGTACGGCGCGATCCTGCCGTCGGATCACTTCGGCGGCCTGAACGGCGGCGAACGATCGATAGAGAGCGAGGTCGTAGACGATCTTCAGCGAACCGGCGATGAAGAACGGGCCGTCGACAAGCGCGGCGTGAGCGAACAGGAGGCCGACAAACAGCGGGCTGATGGACGCGCCGATCGTTCGGGCGACGCCCGTGACGCCGGCTGCTGCCGATCGCTCCTCCGGAGGGACGACAGCCATAACGAAGGACTGTCGCGTCGGCACGTCCATCTGGCTGATGCTGAACCGCACCAGGAGTACCGCGACCGCCAACGAGA
Organism: Acidobacteriota bacterium; assembly: GCA_046728115.1. Lineage (GTDB taxonomy): Bacteria > Acidobacteriota > Vicinamibacteria > Vicinamibacterales > CAVVIG01 > CAVSWN01. The sequence goes on from JBKPDW010000119.1 coordinate 5,027, forward strand.
GCGTCGGCATCAGCGGTATGAGTATGAGCAGGATGTTCGACGGCAGATGCGTCACGACCATCGTCCTGACGAGCCCGATTCGCGACGCCAGTCTGGATGCCACGAGCGCCGACAGACCCGCAAAAATATTCGCCCAGAAGAAGATCGCGCCCAGCGTGCCGGGATCGACATCGAACCGAAGATGGAACCAATACGCCGCGAAGCTCTGGATGACGAAACCACCGCCGAATGAATCGAGCGCAAACAGCGCGGAGAGTTTCACGACGACATCGCGCGATCGATCGAGCCCAGCGTCAGCAGCAGTCCGGTCTGTGTTTCATTCCTGGCGACTCAAGCTGGTGCGAACGACCCGGCAACTGATCACGGGTCCTTCCAAGGACAGGCCGATGCCGACGAGATAGAACACGAGCACGACCGACAACGACCCGTACGCGAACAGACGGACAAAACGGGTCGCGAAGAGCAGCCACCCGTCTCTCGTCAGATGTCGAAAAACGACAGGCAACCGCTCCGCTCACTTGACTGAGTCGATGTAAATCATCTGCACGCCGCCGTTCTCGACTACCGTGCCCGTCACCGTGACCTCCTGGCTCATCTTGTCGAGCAGCAGCGCGCGACCTGGTTCATGGTCCTTGAGTCCGGCGGTCACGTACAGGTTGCCCTTTGCGTCGAGAAGGCCGATTGGATTCCCAGCTTTCGCGCACGCCGTCGCGCAGGCTTTCTTCGCGGCTCCACGGTCGCCGCCCTCGAGATAGCACCAGAGATCGACGACCTCGCCGGTGATCGTTGCGCGTTGGCCTTTCGGCTGTGCGCGGACGAAAGACGAGCCCGCCATCAGCATCGCGAACAACGCCGCCGTCGTCAGTGCGATTCGCATCACGTCCCTCCTTGTGTCGAAACACGTCAGGACGGCAAGTGTAGTGACCGGCGAATCGCGTTCACCTGACATGTTCCTGATCCTTTTGTCAGGATGACATGAGCGGGCGACGAGCGGCGCCGCGCTACCGACGCCATGCGTATTGAAGCTTGACCAGCAGTTGGTTCGAGTCCAGTCGCCACCGATCGACAATCGACCGAATGTTGTGGTTGTAAACGATGAAGAGATCGGCGACGGGCCGGAACGTCCACCGCAGCCGTGTGTTCGTGCCGACAGACTCGCTGTCGGTGTCGTACTGGATGTAGCTCGAAAGCGAGAGGTCGGGCGAGAAATTCACGCGCAGACGTGTGCCGGTGATCGTTTGCGTGAAATCTCCGGTGGCGAGCCGACCGACGTTCCGCTCGCCGCTGAACTCGATAGTCACGATCGGTTTTGGGTTCCACGCACCAGTCCACTGGTATTGGTTCAGGTCACCGTTGTAAAACCCGCCGAACCACCACGTGACCTGCGTATAAAAGCGACGCTTCTGCGCCGTGCCGGCCTCGAGCCGGTACCGCATCCATTCGTACGAGCCAGGGGGGATCGCGACACCCTGGGCAATGTCGAATGGCTCGGTCAGCCGTTCGCCGACTGGGACCGCATTGAACTCGACGCGGTCGCCGCTGCGGAAGCGCCAATTGAGCGGCGCCCAGAACACGCGGTAGCTTTCCCACCGTCCCGAGAGGTCGGTGGCGAGCGACGGTTCAAACTCGAAGAACATCTGCTGGATAGGACCGCGCGACAGACGCGGGCTGAAATCCGCAGCAGCATTCCACAGCTGCACCGCGGCGCGCGGGACGAACCCGATCGATGGATCGAAGTCGCGCCCGATCCGTTTGTAGGTCAGCGCCATGTCGACGAGGTCGTTCGGGTAGTCGATCTTGAAACCATGCGCGGTCGAGTCACGCCCCAGATCCTGACGACCCGTTGCCAGGCCCCAGGCACCAACAAGAAGATTCTTGTCGCCTCGAAATCGGGACGTGGCGTACGTAAAATCAGCGCCGCCCAGCCAGCTGCCCTGCCGACCGAGCGGATCGCCGACCGTTGCGATCGCGCCAATCCACGATTCTTGCCACAGATTGTGTCTCACACGCGCGACACCCATGAACGCGTGCGTATCGACGACATTCTTCTCGGGCCGGGTGCCGACGGCCACGCCGCCGAAGTTCGTGTGGCCGATCCGGCCGTTGATCTTGCCACCGGCGAGGATCGGCACCTCCTGACCGTCGATGAGACCGATCCGGCGACTGAAGTACGGGATGACGTCCTGATTCAGTCCCAGACCGAAAGAAAAGATGTCATCGCCTTCGATGAAAAACGTCCGCTTCTCCGGAAAGAAGAGCGGAAAGCGCGTCAGGTTGGTGCGCCGCGTATCGACTTCGGTTTCAGCGAAATCCGTGTTGACGGTCGCGGACGCGAGCACGTTGGAACCGATGCGCTGGTTGACGTCCAGGCTCGGCTGCAGATCGCCCTCGGCGCCCGCATCGGGCGCCGGGATGCCGCCACCACTCGTGACCGCGGGACGCACGGTCAGTCCAACGCCGAGGTCGAAATCCGGCAGATTGGTGAGCAGACCGGCTCGGCTCGTCTGCGTCACTTGATACTGTCGGTTGGGAGACGCCCAGCGATCCGTTTCCAGCCGTGCCTGGATTCTGCGCTGGACGTTGAAGTGCCACTCGTGCAGACCCGGCTTGAATGCGAGCGTGAGGACGGGGATGCGAATCTCGGCGCTCCATCCTGTCGGCAAGCGTGTCGTCGCCGCTTCCCAGATCCCATCCCAGTCCGGGTTGTCGCCTTCGCCCCCCGGGTTGATCAAAGAATCGTACCGCGCGCCACTCGGGTTCACCGCAAACACGTATCCTGATCGGCCGTCGGCAAACGGACCGAGGACGACACGCACGTGATCTTCGGCGTCGAGCACGGCGTCGCGGCGAACGCTGAAGCTGACGATTCGCGAGGGATCGGGTTCCTCGCACAAGATCCCAATCACGATCGACTTGGCGTCTGCAAGGATCTGGACGCGAGTTCGATTCGATGCCGGCGCGCCCTCGACGGGATCGGTCTGGTGAAAGTCCTCGATCGCATCGGCCGATTCCCACGCGGTTTCGCTCAACTGGCCGTCGATCACGATCGCGCTCGAAACTGTTCCGGCGCGAAGCGTGGGTGCGACGGCTTGCGCCGACGCGGGCGCATGGCCAGCCGCCACCAGGGCCGCGGTCGCCGCGGCGAGAACCGTGCGATCGCGGACCCAGCCGGTTCTCGACCGGCCGCCGATTCGGTTCATCGAGTCGATGCGGCGCCGTGCGTGCCGAGTTCGTTCACAGCCGCCTTGAAACCGGTCGCGAGTGTCTCGGCGGGGCCCGTGCCCCAATAGTGC
>JBKPDW010000120.1:0-5681 GCA_046728115.1 Acidobacteriota bacterium
GACCAGGATTCAGCGCGGTCTCGTCGTCGCGCAGGTCGCCGTGTCCTTCGTCCTCATCGTCGGTGCCGCGCTGTTCGTGCGGAGCTTCAGGAACTTGATCACAGTCGACACGGGCTTCAAGCGGGAAGGCGTCATGTTCGCTCGCGTCGCCGACTTCAGCGATCGGCCGGGGTCTGAGCGCGTCTTCGCGGCGCAAAGCGAACTGCTCGACCGCATTCGATCGGTTCCGCAGGTGATCTCCGCGGCGACGACGACAAAAGTCCCGCTCGACAGCAGCAGTTGGACGATGGGCGTTGTGCTGCCGGCGTCGGACGACCTCAAGCGGCATTCCTCGAAGTTCACGTTCGTCAGCTCGCAGTACTTCACGACGGTGGGCATGCGAATCGTGACCGGCCGCGATTTCAACAGTGGGGACACGGCCAAGTCGCGCAGAGTCGCGCTCGTGAATGAGACCTTCGTCCGCCGGTATCTGACCGGAAATCCGATTGGCGCGATGCTGCGAACGGTCGCCGAGCCCGGCTATCCAGAAGCGCTCTACGAAGTGATCGGCGTGGTGAGCGACACGAAATACTCAAGCTTGCGCGAGCCCAATCAGCCGATTGCGTTTGTTCCCATCGCGCAGCACCCGAGTTTGCGGCCGTGGCCAAATCTCGTGATCCGTTCGGCGGGCCCGCCGGCCGTGGTCATCGCCGCCGTCAAACGCGCGATCGCCGAGCTCCGGCCGAACATGACGTCCGGCTTCACGGTGCTCGAAAAACAGGTTCGCGATGGGCTTCTTCCGGAACGTCTCCTCGCGTGGCTCGCCGGCAGCTTTGGCATTCTCGCCGCATTGCTTGCGGCGACGGGTGTGTACGGCGTGATTGCCTATCTGGTGGCTCGGCGTCGGCACGAGATCGCCATCAGGCTCGCTCTGGGTGCCGGGCGCGCACGCGTCATCCGCCTCGTTCTTGGAGAAATGGGTGTCCTGCTGGCCATTGGGCTCGCGTGTGGCGCAGCCGTCGCCACCTTGGCAGCACGAGGAGCCAATGCCTTGCTCTTCGGTCTCACGCCACGCGATCCCGCTACGTTCCTCGGAGCGATCGGTGCGCTCGTCGTCATCTCGCTCGTCGCGTGTTCGATTCCGGCGCTGCGGGCGTCACGCGTGGACGCGACCGCTGCGCTTCGCTCGGAATAGCGCGTTACTGGCGTTTGTCAGCTCGGGACGCATCGCTGAAGCAGTCGATTCACGCTTCGGAGCGTGCTTCACTCGTGCCGGAGTGCAGCCATTGGATCGATGCGCGACGCATTTCGTGCTGGCACATAGCCCGCGAGCAGCGTTGCGCCAGCCATCGTCAGCACTGCAATCGCGAGCGCGAGCGGATCGTTCCGCTTCATTCCGTAGAGGAAAGACTCCACGAGCTTCGACGCGGCCAGTGCCGCCGGGAGACTGATGGCCAGTCCAATGGCGGACAGAGTCAGCACTTCACGCAGGACCATCCACACGACGGTCGCACGCTGGGCGCCGAGCGCCATGCGAATGCCGATTTCGCTCGTGCGCCGGACGACGCCGTACGACATCGTGGCGTACAGCCCGACGCAGGCAATCGCCAGTGCGAGCAGCGCGAACGCCGTGCACAGGCGAGCAAACGTTACTTCCTGATTGATCGTCGCGTCGATGAGCGCGCGCTGCGTCCTCACCCTCGTCAACGGCACGCGCGGGTCCGCACGCTCGACGATCTCGCGAACGGCGCGCGACACGCCGAGCGGATTGCCGGCGGTCCGCAATTCGTACGTCACCTCGGCGGCGGGTTCCATGACTGCTTGCGAGAAGGACAGGAAAATCGTCGTCGGCGCCGCGTTTTTCAGCTGGCCGTACCGCGCATTGCTGACGACGCCGATGATCTCGATGTCGCATGCCGCGCACCAGCGTGCCAGCTTGAGATGCTTCCCGATCGGATCGTCGGCTTCAAAGAATTTCTTCGCGAACTCCTGATTCACCACGGCGACGTACGGTGCGCCGGCGCGATCGCGTTCCTCGATCGCGCGCCCGCGCAGTAGGGCGATCTGCATCGTGCTGAAGAAATCGGGGCCGACCGTTAGGACGAGGCTATTCTTCGGAGGCTCCGCGAACGTATCGACAAGGGTCCCGGACCAGCCAGCACCGAGCAGCGGCGAGTCCGACAGGGTGACGCCGCGCACGCCTGGGATGCCGGCGAACTCTCCGCGGAGTTGATCGTAGAACGCAACGATTTCGGCGTCGTCGAGTCCCGCCTGCCGCGCGTTGAGCTGGAACGTCAGCAGCTGCTCGCTGTTGAATCCGAGCGGAAGCGACTGCAGATTCGACAGCGTCCGCAGGAAGAGCCCGGCCGCCACAAGAATCAACAGCGTGAACGCAATTTGCGAGACCACCAGCACGCGGCTCAGGCTGATCCGACGCTCGCTCGTCGTGCCCCGTCCTCGCGTCCTGACAGCCTTGAGCGCCGGCGTCAGATCCATGCGCGTCGACTGGATCGCAGGCGCCAGGCCGAACAGCACGCCTGTCAGAACGGAAAGCGCCGCGACGACGCCCAGCACTCGCCAGTTCACTCCGACGTTCAGCCCAAAGGGCCTGTCGCCGCGGCCGTTCAAGAGCAGCAGCGTCAGAAAGCGAATACCCCAGACCGCGAAAACGACACCCAGCGCTCCGCCGATGCTGGACAGCAGAAGACTCTCGGTGAGCAGCTGCCGGATCACGCGAAGCCGCCCGGCGCCGATGCTCAGGCGCACGGCGATTTCGCGCGCTCGCGCCGCGGCGCGAGCGAGCAGCAGGTTGGCGATGTTGGCGCAGGCGACCGCGAGGATTAAGCCAACGAGTCCGAGCAGGAGATACAACGGATTGGCGTACGTACGCCGCAAGCCGTCCAGTCCGCCTACGCTCTCCTTGACAACCAGGGTTGGCAGATCCTGTCCTTCGCCATAATGCGATCGGCCGGCCGCGCCAGTTGAATCGCAGGTTGATCCGCGAGAGGATCGCCTATGCTCACGGCGGTCGTCGTCTCCTCCGATCCATCGGGTTGATTTGCTCCGGGAACCGAGCGGTCGCCCTTGAGAACCTGGCGCTTCGGCAACAACTGGCAGCCTTGAAGCGGTCCGTCAAACGTCCACAGCTGCGGACGCGCGACCGAGTCTTCTGGATCCTCCTCGCCAACGTATGGCGGGACTGGCGTCAGGCACTGGTGTTCGTCCAGCCCGACACCGTCGTACGCTGGCATCGCGAGTGGCTGCGCCGACGGTGGGCGGCCCGTTCGCGGCCGTCGCGACGGGGACGCCCGCCGACGGACCTCGCCATTGAGACGCTCATCGCGAAGATGAGCGCGGCGAATCCACTGTGGGGCGCGCCTCGGATCCATGGCGAATTACAGAAGTTGGGCATCGACGTGTCGGAGCGCACAGTCTCGCGGCTTCTGCGTCGGCGGCCCCACCGGGCATCTCACACGTGGCGAACGTTTCTCGCCAATCACGTCGCCGCGGTGGTGTCGATGGACTTCTTCACAGTCCCGACCCTGACGGGCCGCGTGCTCTTCGTCCTGGTGCTCCTCGCGCACGAACGGCGGCGCATCGTCCATGTCGCCATCACCGAGCATCCGACGGCAAGCTGGACGACGCAACAGATCGTTGAAGCCTTCCCTGACGACACGGCCCCTCGCTGGCTCGTACGAGACCGGGACACGATCTACAGTGATGGGTTCCGGCGCCGCGTGGCCGGCATGGGCATCACCGAGGTCGTGTGCGCTCCGTCGAGCCCATGGCAGAATCCGTACGCCGAGCGACTGATCGGATCCATCCGTCGTGAATGCCTGAATCACGTCATCGTGCTCAACCAACGGCACTTGCGGCGTCTGCTGTCGCGATACGTGGTCTACTACCACCGGGCGCGCCCCCATCTCTCGTTGGCCAAGGATGCGCCCACGCCGCGCCGGGTACAGACCGCAGCGGACGGCCCTCGCGTCGTCGCGTTCCCGGAAGTCGGCGGCCTGCATCACCGGTACGAACGGCGCGCCGCCTAAGCTGCTGACCGCGTTGTTCCGGTCGCACCCGCTCAGCGATCAGAAGCTCGATCACATTCACGACTTCCCCACGCCGCGCATCGATCGGCCCGAACGGTCGCATGATTCGTCGGACTCGTCTGGCAACCCCGAAAAGCGACTCAGCTCGGTTTGGGCTCGGGGAGTGTTCGCAACCTGGGCGACGTATTCTGGCGAAAGACAAGCTGGTGCCGCGATTTGTCCGCACTGCAGAGAGATACTGAAAGCGTTCGGATACGAAATCACGTCTCCAGGAACTGCAATCTTTCGTCCTTAACCACCGAGGTGAAGTGAACACGGGGCGAGCCGTGTCCTTCCAATTTAGTCGTTATCGCTTGTAACCCCGATTGCGCGAAGTCGGCCCGCGTAGCAGTCCCATCCGCCGTGCTGGGGCTTATCGCGATTGCGCAGGAACAGGGCTGAGTCGGATGTAGCGTTTGGTGAGCCGGTGTGACGGTTATGGGCGACACCGAACTCAGTACTCAGAAACTGAAGCGTCTTCGCGTCACGCAACTTGCAGACAATGTTCTGGTTGGCGAACACGCCTTTGAAGGTCTTCGCCTCTTCCCGCGGGAATGCCTTCAGCCACACGACGCCGACGACCCATTCGCTCAATGCGGGGGAATCGCTATTCTCGTTTGCGTGAGGCGCCTCGAGGGGCAGGTCGAGGAGACGCTTCCCGAGCTGTACCACCGTGAAATCCGCGATCGGCGTCGCCTCTTTCGTAACCTCGCCGTACCCGACGTACCCGAGATGAAAGCCGGCTACGCCCCGAAAACGATCGATCACATCCACGACGTGCTGAGCGCGGTGCTGCGCACGGCCGTCGAGTGGGGGCACCTCCAAGTGAACCCGGCGCGTGAGGTCGATCTGCCCACGCTTCGGTGTGTCCGTCCCAAGTGGGCACTCACGACGGCGCAAGCCGCAGCACTCCTCGAGGCGCTGCCGGCGCTCCCGAAAGCGATGGCCGGTCTCGCGATCCTCACAGGACTCCGGCGCGGCGAGCTCTTTGCGCTGCGGTGGAAAGATCTCGATCTCGCCGAGCGCAGCCTTACGGTGCGCGAGGCGGTGTACGAGGGGAATTTCGACACGCCGAAGACGACAGCCGCGCTTCGCCGCGTCCCGCTGTCGGCTGCGGCGGTACAGCTCCTGGAGACATGGCAACGGCGCGTGACGCCGATTGAACCGGAAGCGCTGGTCTTCGCGACGTGGTCCGGTAAATCGATCTCGCCGAACAACGTGCTGAAGCCCATCGTGGCCGCGGCCAAAGCGCTGGAGCTGCCGAAGGTGTCCTGGCTGACGTTCCGGCGAACGTACTCGTCTTGGGCGCATGACAAGGGCGTGCCGGCCAAGGTCGTGGCGACCTTGATGGGCCACGCCAAGGTCGATACGACGTTGAATGTCTACACGCAGGTGCTCGACCACTCGGTGCGAGGGGCGGCCGAGAAGGTCGGATCCGAATTGATCACAATTGATCACAAATCGGAGGCCACGAGCCGGCTCAAGCAGCCAGAGGCGTGATTTTTCTTAGGAAAAATGGCTCCTCAGGCTGGACTCGAACCAGCAACCCTCCGGTTAACAGCAGAGCGCGTCGAATCGTCGACGTCGCTGAACCCAGAAACTTGGTGGCGCGTCGCC
>JBKPDW010000121.1:0-10426 GCA_046728115.1 Acidobacteriota bacterium
ACATAGGCCCACGCCCATTCACTCATCACGGCTATGCGGTTGCGAAATCCTATCAGCCAGAAAATGTGGAGGAAGAGCCAGAACAGCCACGCGAGAAATCCTGACGCCCTGATGCCGAAAATATCCGCGACCGCCGAGCCGCGACCAATCGTAGCCATATTGCCGTAGTTCCGATAGCGGAAAGGCTCGAGCGGCTTCCCTGCAATCGCGTGAAGGATATTCTGCGCGGCGTGCGCTCCCTGTTGCATGGCGACCTGGGCGACACCGGGCAACAGCGCGCCATCCTGCGTGAATGCGCAGATATCTCCGGCGACGAAGAGTTCAGGATGATCGGGGACGGCCAGCGTCGGCGCCGGCGTGACCCGCCCGGCGCGGTCGAGAGGCACACCGATCGACCTGGCCAGAGACGATGCCGCCACACCGGCTGCCCACAATACGGTCTGAGCCGAGATGCGTTCGGACGCCGATGGATTTGAAGCCGGGTGCCACGTGACCCCGTCCTCATCGACGCCGGTCACCATCGATGCCGTCCAGACCTCGACGCCGAGCCGTTCGAGCGATGTTCGCGACGCCTCGCGCAGCGAGACAGGAAACGCGGGCAGCAGGTCGGGACCGCCCTCCAACAGAATGATCCGGGCCGATTCCGGATGGATGCTGCGAAAATCGTGCGGCAACGAGTGCCGCGCGATTTCCGCGAGGGCGCCCGCAAGCTCCACTCCGGTCGGTCCGCCGCCAACGATGACGAAGGTCAACAACCGGCGCTGACGATCGGCGTCGGGCTCGCGCTCAGCAGCCTCGAACGCCAGCAGGACCCGACGGCGGATGTCGAGGGCGTCATCGAGCGTTTTCAGGCCAGGGGCTCGTGATGCCCACTCCGGATGCCCAAAGTATGCGTGCGCCGCACCGACAGTGATGATGAGGTAATCGTACGCGATCGTGCCGCGATCCAGCACCACCTGCCGCTTCTGCACATCGATACCGCGCGCGTCCGCCAACAGCACCCGAACGTTCTTCTGGCGACGAAGAATCCACCGAATCGGCGACGCAACATCACCGGGCGACAATGACGCGGTCGCCACCTGATACAGCAGCGGTTGAAACAGGTGGTAATTGTGGCGATCGACCAACGTGACGCGGATGTCCGCATGTTTCAGTGCGCGGGCCGCCTCGAGTCCGCCGAAACCGCCGCCGAGAATCACGATATGCGGTACAGACACAGTTGGTGAATCGGAGACCTGGTGAAACAGAAAGTTGGTGACCTGGAGCAGACCACCTCGCACACTCACCAACTCACCAATTATGCGGTATGGTACTGAGTATGTCTGAACCGATCCTTGGTGGGCCACGTACTGTCGTCGAGACGGCTTGCCCGCTGGATTGCCCCGACTCGTGCAGCCTGGCTGTGACAGTTCAGCACGGAAAGATCGTCACGATTGATGGGTCGCAACGCCATCCCGTGACCGACGGCTACATCTGCGCCAAGGTCCGGAAATTCGACCAGCGCGTGTACAGTCCCGACCGCCTGCTCTATCCGGCGATTCGCAAGGGTCGCAAGGGCGAAGGGAAATTCAAGCGCGTCTCGTGGAACGAGGCGCTCGAAACCGTTGCGAACCGCTTTACACGCGCAAAAACAGAACATGGCGGCGAATCGATCCTTCCGTATTCCTACGGCGGTTCGAACGGCCTGCTCACCCAGGACAACATCGATGCCCAACTGTGGCGGCGGTTCGGCACATCGCGTCTGGCGCGAACCGTATGCGCAGCACCGACCGGCACCGCGAACATGGCGCTCTACGGCAAGATGGCGTCGGTGACGTACCAGGACTATCCCAGCGCGAAATTGATCATCCTTTGGGGTGTGAACCCGTCGGCCTCGGGGATTCATCTGGTGCCGTACGTCCGCGAGGCTCAAACGCGCGGCGCCCAGCTCGTGGTCGTCGATCCGCGCATCACGCCTCTCGCACGATCCGCCGACGTCCATCTCGCGGTCAAGCCTGGCACCGACGTCGTGGTGGCGCTGGCAATTCATCGATACTTGTTCGCGAACGGCTGCGCGGACGAAGCGTTCTTGCGGGCCCACTCGCACGGCGCCGATCGCTTGCGAGAGCGCGCCGAGCCGTGGACGTTCGATCGGACGGCGGAGATCGCGGGAATCGAGGCGAGCGCGCTCGAAAAGGTGGCGAGGCTCTACGCCACCGCGTCGCCGGCGCTCGTGCGGTGCGGCTGGGGTCTCGAGCGCAATCGAAACGGCGGCAACGCCGCGATGGCGGTCCTCGCGCTACCGGCGGTCGGCGGAAAATTCGGCGTTCGTGGCGGCGGGTATTCGATGAGCAACTCGGCCTCGTGGAACATCGAGCGGCTGTGGATTGATGCGGCCGAACCCGACACACGTCTCGTCAACATGAATCATCTCGGCCGCGCGCTCACGGAGTACGACGATCCGCCCGTGAAAGTGCTGTTCGTGTACAACTGCAACCCCGCAGCAACGGTTCCCGATCAGCGCCGAATCCTGCGCGGGCTCGAACGCGACGATCTGTTCACCGTGGTCTTCGACCAGGTGATGACGGACACTGCCTTGTACGCGGACCTCGTGCTGCCAGCGACCACGTTCCTGGAAGGCTACGATTTCGCGAAAGGTTACGGACCGATCAACCTGGATCTCGGTCGACCTGTGATCGACGCTGCCGGCGAGGCGCGCTCGAATGCCGATGTGTTCGGGGAGATCGCATCGAAGCTCGGGTTGCTGAAAGAGGCTGACCCGACCGGTGAGCTCGACCTGATGGTGCGAATCCTCGACGAGCTGCCGCCGGCGATCGGAACCGACCTGCGCGCCGGACTTCGCCCAACACCGCCGTTCGGGGTGACGCCGATACAATTCATGGACGTCTTTCCGAACACGCCCGACGGCAAGATCGATTTGTTTCCCGAAGCCCTCGAGGCAGCGGCGCCGAACGGCCTCTATCGCTTTCAACCGGATCCGGCCACCGAGCGATTTCCGCTCGCGCTCATCTCGCCATCGAGCGATCGGACCATCAGCTCGACGCTCGGTGAGCTGCCGCGGCCGGACGTGGTGTTGACGATGCACCCGGCTGACGCGGACGCGAGAGGGTTAGCAAACGGCGATCTCGTGCGAATCTTCAACGAGCTGGGCGAAGTGCATTGCGCGCTGAAGGTCGCGGCCGCCATTCGTCCCGGAACCGTGAGCCTGCCCAAGGGCATCTGGCGGCGAAGCACCCGCAACAACACGACCGGCACGGCGCTGGTGCCCGACACGCTGACCGATCTCGGGGCCGGCGCCTGCTTCAACGACGCGCGCGTGCAGGTCGCGTCACTCGCGACAGCCTAGAAACGTTCTTCGGATCGGTGTAGCACGCGGTTACGCCATAGCGCCAAAAGGCAACCGCGAAGAACGCAGAACGCGTTCGACGGTCAGTAACTGAAGAAAAAAAGCAGATCGACGCCGCTATCCTGCACGCGCTGAAACACCTGCTGCTGCGTGGCCGATGATTGCAGCGCGTTCGTGCGCAGGCGGAGCCACCTGGTGAGCTCGTACTCGAGCACGAAGTTCGTCTGGCTCTGGTTTCCAAACTGCTGCTCGATCTTTACGAAGAGGTTCTGTCCCAGCTGCTGGCCGATCGTCAGCTCCGCATTGTTTGAACCGGAGGCGGCACCGATCTCGAAGATGTCCAGGTTCAGCGCCTCCTCGACCGACTGTCCGAGCGCTCCCGCCAGCGCGCCGGTGGCGAGCTGCGCTGCCCGCTGCGACAGCGCGACCTGCTGCCCTTCGCCAAGCTGATTCAGCGGCTGGTTGAACACGATCAGCGACAGGATATCGGCCTGTTCGAGGGGTGGCGTACTTTCGAGGACGACCTCGGGCTGCTTCAGCGAACCGCGGATGTTCACGCGGGCTTCGACGGCCTGAATCAGCCGCCTCGCGCGAATGTCGAGCAGCGGATCCAAATCCCGAACCGAGTCGCCGGTGAAGCGGATCGTGCCATCCCGGAGGATGTCGAAGCGCCTGCCCTGGAACGTGTAGGTGCCACGGACTGTATTGATCGATCCGACGAGCACGAGGTCGTCGCCGGCCATTTTCGTCGCGCGCACGTCGCCACCCAGCGTGACGTTCATCGCTCCCAACCCGAGGGGCGACCCAGGTGTAGAAAGATCGTTCGCTTTCACGATCAGGTCGTTCGGCACCGTCACGTGGACGTTCATCGCCAGCGCCTCCAGCGCCATCGACAAGGTGAACGGTTGCGGCGCGGTCGCCAGCACCGGCACCTGGGCCGCAGCCTCCTTGTACTCGGTCTGCGTGGTCGCATATGCCGAATCGCCAATGGCAGCCAGAACCGTATCAATGTTGACGGTGCCGGTCGTGACGCCGAGATCTCCGTCGAGCCGCGGCGCGCGAAGCTCCCCACCCAACTCCAGGTCGGTGTTCACACGTAGATTGCCCATCTTGTTGTCGATGACCTTGAAGTCGTCTGCGTGGACATACACCCGGACGCTTCCCACTTCGTTCTCGTGTACGGCGAGATCACCGCTGATGTTGAGCGCATTGAAGTGGTTGTCGAGCACGGAAATCGCCCCCACGTGGACGCGTCCTTCTTCAAAGTCGATCCTGCCGTTCAAGTCGCGGTACGGCACGCCGGTGGCGGGCACTGTGAACGCACCCCTCTGGATTGTGACGAAGCCGGTGGGATGCGGGTCGCTTGCCGATCCAGCGATGTCGATCTTCGCCTGCAGGGTGCCCGCGACGTTTGTCAGCTGGCTGGTGAAACCCTGGACGAACCCGAGGTCCATGGGCGTGCTTTCGATGTGCAGATCCACACGATCCTCTGGTGCGATTGGCGCGTTGTGCGCCGCCGCCCGAGCCTCTGGCGACACAGGCTTGAAGATCGCGGTCGGCACGTAACCCTTGGCTGAAATCGAGGTCGTCGGGTTCTGCTGCAGCGTCGCATCGACGGTCATTCCGCTGTCGAGGTACTGAACGGTGCCGGCGAAGCTGTCGTATTGAAACTGCCGGAACGAACCTCGCGTGACTTGAAAGTCGGCATCCACCTGTGGCGCTCGCTTCGCATTCATTGCTTGCGATGTCGGCGACTCGCCGTCCACCGAGGCGGCGGCGTGAATCGTCGCGGTCGCGTTCAATTGCCCGCCCAGCTGGGGCTCTTGCAGCAGCAACGCGTCGACGCTAGCCAGATCCACGTTCGACAATGTCACCTTCAAGGCATCGGCAGGCTTGCCGTACGTACCGTCAGCGGCGATTTCCTGACTACCGTTGACCAGCTTCGCGTCGCTGACCGAGATGTGATCCGCCGAGTAGTTCAGCGTAGGCGACGATCCGGGCGCGAGCTGCCACGTCATCCCCGCCGCATCGAGAGCCACCCGCTGGAGATGCACCTCCTGGTGATCGGCATGCAGGATGACCGAGCCCGCGACACCCAGCGATCGCTTCGGCTCCTTGGCCGCGAGATCGACGTCAATCTGATTCTCGTGATACGCCGCGGTCCCGCTCACTTCGTTGACGCTCTGCCCGGCCACTGTCACGAACGTCGCACGGATGTCGCCCTTCGCGGACCCGTCCGCGATCGTGAGTTCCGGGATCGTTGCCGTGAAATCACCCGACATCGTCAATGCGTTCGCGTTCTGATACGTCACGTCGTGGCTTTCGAACCGACCCTTGGCTTGCAGTTCGCGGCGGTTGCCGGTGACGGTTGCATCGAGCTGCGCGTCCCCCTTCAGCGGCTGATCGATCAGGTTCCCGATAGCCTCCAGGCTCGGACTCTCGGCATGGATCGTAAGGTTCGACGAGCCAGTATCACCGAGCACCAGCGTGCCCTTCGCCTGGACTATGACTTCAGGACTATCGACGTCGAGTGTCCGTATCTCCGCGGTGGATGCGCGATAGTCGCCGTCGACCGTCGCGCGCCTGATCTCCACGCCTCCGATCGCGGAGTTCTCCACATTCAACGCTCCGCCGGCCGCGGCGTTTTCGGTTGTGAAGCCTTGCGAGATAGCCGAGATCGTCGCGTCCACGTCGAGCGTGCCGTCGACGTGGCCTTTCAACTCCGGCCTGCCGCTGACCGTTTCGGGATCAAAGCCGGCGAACTGACCTGACGCTTTCACGTGCGCGGTATCGTGCGCCACTGAGGCGTCGAACGTCAGGCTCGACACGCTTCCACCGAGAACCGAGCTGTCGGTCAGCGTTCCGTTCGCCGTCAGATCGAGGTTCGCCGGACTGGTGCCACGGCCCTTCGCGGCGATATAACCGTTGATCGAGCTCTTGTAGAGCGGCTGATCGAGGGCAGGCACGCCGAACTGAGCGCCGAGTTTCTGGAGATCCAGGCCGGCCACGGTCGCACCGGCCGTGTATTCGATTGGCTCATCGCGCCTGATTGCCACCACGGCGGTGCTGCCTGCCTCGACCCGCGCGCCTGCCGCTGTCGACGGATTGAATCGAAGACCAATTGAAAAGGGCCCGTACCCCTTTCCTGCAGAGCCGACGAGGTGATAGTCGGCGTTGATGTCGGTCGCAGCGCCCGGCACGGTCAACTCGCGCGGCAACCGACGCAGATCGACGTGTTGCGCACGTCCGCTGACGTCGAACGCATACAGACCGTCACCGCTTGGAAGTGTCACGGAACCCTTTGCCGTCGCATCCGCACCGTAGGCCGCGCCTCGCGCATCGATCGAGACGCGGCGTCCCTCGAGGCGCGCCACCGCGTGCAGTTGTTCGGTCGCATAGCCGGCCGCCGCCACTCGTGGCGCATCGACGTTGACTGCGCCCCGAACCGATTGGAGATCGGTCAGCGATGCGGCTTGCAGTTCGACGCGGACATGAGCAGTGATGTCGCTGTGTTGACGGGGGTCGCTCAGAATCGGCGCGAGGTCGAGATGGCCTATCGATACATCGCCGCGGATGGATCGGTCCGGACCCCGCACATCGGCTAGGAGCTTGCCGCTCAGACGGCCCGCCGACGAGACAACGTTCATCTGGACATCCACGTGATCCATCGGCCCGGCAATCTTCACGTCAAGCTGCGGCTGCAGCTGCACCCGGCCCAGGGCGGGTAGCAGCCGCGCCAGCTCGGGAACCGACAACTTGTCCGAGCTGACCTGCATGTGGAACACCGGATTCGTCTGGTACTGCTGCACGTCGCCGTCGATCAACAGCGACGTTTCAGCCGTTCTGATCGCCAGCTTCTCAATGAACAGCGCGTCGTCTTTGACGGCAACACCACCGGACAGGGCGTTCAGCTCGATTGGCGGATCCGATCCGCGGAATGAGACGTGTGAGATATCGATTGAGTAGCGGACAGGTTCGTATTTGAACGTCAGCTTGGCGTCGAGATGATCGAGCCGCTTGGGCAGTTCGACATTGGTCGTTCCGACCGGCCCATCGAGGACTACCGAACCATCGCTGATACCAATAGACTCGATCGAAATAGGTCGTTCGGGTCCCTGCCGATCCGCTTCGTTCTCCTGTTTCTTGATGAGACGACTCAGGGACCAGGCGTCGCCCTCCCGGCGGAGATAAACGACTGGCTTGTTGAGACGAACGTTATCGATCGACAGCCCCTGTGTCACGAAGTCCCAGACGTTGTAGTCGAGCCCGACGTCTTGCACGACGACAACCGGGCGGCCGTCAATCGAGACACCGACATTCTCCATTTCGAGACCGAAGAGCAGGTTTCCACTGAGTCGATTCACCCACAACGTGCCGTTCAGGTACAGATTGGCCTCGCGGACGATGTAGGCGCGGATCCAATTCTTGAACCACGCCGTCTGCGAAACGATGATCGCCGCCGCCCCGGCACCGATGAGCAGTGTCAGGCCGAACACGACGACATGAACGAGCCGCCTGACGATGTTCATTTGCGCAATCCCGGGCTCACATCACCAATCCCAACCCGCAACGCCCAATCCGCAATCCCAGCCCCCAAATCACTCGCGAATTCAGCATCCCGATTCCCGAATCCCGATTCTCGAACCCAATCCCCAACTCCCAAATCCTAATCTTTGTCCTAAAACGCCTGTCCAATGCTGAAGTGAATGCGCCACCGGCGCGTTTGCGGATGCCCATTCACCAGCAGACCTGGAATGGGATTGATCTGATACCCGTAGTCGAAGCGCATCGGACCGATGGGTGTCTGATAACGCAGGCCCGAACCCACTGCATAACGCAGATCGTTGAAGTTGAAATCGCCCGATTTCGCCCATACGTTGCCGGCATCGAGAAAGAGCACCCCTCCGATGTTACCTCGCAAGATCGCGCGAACTTCTTCGCTCCAGGCAAACATGGCGTTGCCGCCGATGGGCAGGCCCGAACTGAGCGGACTGACCTCGAACCGTCCCCATCCCCGGATGCTCGACGCGCCACCAAGAAAGAACTTCTTCGAAAACGGGACGTTGGTGTCGTCCATATTGAGCGGCCGAATACCCGCGAGCTGCGCCCGGCTGGCAATCACCAGTTTCTTCCCGAGCGGCAGGTAGTGTCGGGCATCCGTAGTGAGCGCGTAGAAATTGAATGTGCCGGGCAACAGCCGGCCCGCATCTTCGGCGTGAAACGCAAGCTGGTAACCGCGGTGTGCATTCAACACGTTGTCGGCCGTCGTCCACTGAATGTCGAAGCCGACACTGCTGAGCGTTCCGTTCTGTTCGCCCGTGACTGGATTGAGGCCGAGCGCGATCAGATCGTTGCGCAGCGTAGGATCGTTGAGAGCCTCCGGCTCGATCGTGCTCACGTCGTGTTCGCTCGTCAACGAGATCGACCACGACAGACGCTGGCTTTCGCGATGCGTCAGCGTCAGTTTGCCGCCGGCGACCTTGGATCGGTAAGCAGGTGTATAGGTGAACCACTGCTGCCCTTCACCGGTCAGCGAGAAGTGCGGCGTGAAGACGTACGGCTGCGTGAAGTCGAGGCGGACTCCGCGATCGAGTGATGAGTAGCGCGCGTGCACACCGGCGGATCGGGCGCCGCCGAAAAAATTCAGATGGTGATACTCGGCATCGACCCGAGCTTTTTCTTCGGTGCCGTAGCCTACGCCGAAATTCACGCGTTGATGCCGGCCCTCAGCGACGGTGACACGAACCGGCACCTCGGCGGGCTGATTTTCGACGTCGACGGGCGTGACGTTTGCGAACTGAAACAAAGCGAGTCCGTACAGCCGTCGCTGTGAGTCCTGTATCGCGCTCCGCTGATACAGATCGCCAGGCTTGAACGTCAATTGGCGCCGGATGACGTTATCGGAGACGCTGTTGTTTCCGGTGATCTGCACCTGACCGATGTAGGCCATCTGACCGGGCTCGGCGGTCAACGTGAGCGTCGCTTCTTTTCCGCTGGCGCCGTCGTTCTCGTCGGCGGACACCTTGGCGTATGGAAAGCCGTGATCCTTCAGCTCGTTCGACGCCATCTCGCGCGCGGAGACCACCAGCTGACGATCGCGCACCGTTCCTACTTTGAGCGGCAGATCGTTTTTCAGCGTGGCCAGATGCTCCGCAGGCACGTGCTCGAACCCGGCCAGGTTGATTGCCACGACCCTGACAGGATCGCCTTCCACCAGCGTCACGGCGATGTCGACCGCGGTCTGCTTGTCGTTCATCTTCACGTCCACGCCTGTGACGCGGACGTCGGGATACCCGCGATCGTTGTAGAAGGCCTCGATGCGCTTCAAATCCGTTTCGAAGCGCGAGCGCTCGAAAAACCGCTTGCGGCCCCACGGCAGCTTCGAACCTTCACGCGTGGCCAATGCGTTCCGCAGCCGGCTCTCGTCCACCGCCTTCACGCCGTTGAACTTCAGACTGTGAACCTGGACGCCCTCGCCTTCTTTGCAGGCGGCGATGAGCGTCGCGAAGATGAGAAAGGCCGGAACAGCCGAGATGATCCGCATTGCTCGAACAGAAGTAACACAACGCGTGCCACGAGTGCGAAGCGGAAGGCGGGAAGGGCAGGAAGAACCCTGCCCCCTTGAGGCTACGTCGTCGACGGCTTACGGGCAGTTACAGCGACTACGACACCCAGACCGACTGAGACGACGATGGCCAGGAAAACCCAGAGGGGACTCACACGGGCGAGGATGCCCGCTTGGAGGAGTGACAGACCAGCTCCAGCCAGGAGAATGAAGTAGCCGATGAGGTACCAGTGGATGAAACGCATCTCAGGTATGCAATGGTGGATGGTTGGACGGCCGATGGCCGATGGCTAAATGTTCGGGTCAGCCCGATCTTCAGCCATCAGCCGTCAGCCGTCAGCCCTGAGCCACGACGCTATCTCGTCAAATTGACCACCATGGCCGCGCGACGGTTCAGGCGGCGGGTTTCTTCACGCGAATTGTCGTACTTGGGCCGTTCCTCGCCGTAGCTGACCGTCCGCAGGCGATCCGCCGCGATGCCGCGGCTGACCAGGTAATCTTTCACGGCGTTCGCG
>JBKPDW010000122.1:0-7807 GCA_046728115.1 Acidobacteriota bacterium
GCTTACATGTTGCGTCAGCTCATTCGAGACCACCTGGATGTCGGAGCGGACGTCTAGGACCGTGCGCAGAACCGCCAGCGCGTCCATCGCGCCCAGGGGATGATTGGCAATGATGACGAGGCGACCCGCACCGGGGATGCGGGCCTTGTCGCCGTCGGACACGAAATAGGAAAAATTCAGATCCTCGAAGAAATGATCGATGAATGCCACGGCGCGCTTCTCTGCATGCGCCGCCACCAGTGCCTCGACGTCGTCAATGCGTGTCAGGCGCCGCACTGAGGCGAGAACCGCGGCGCGCAGAACCGGGGGCATTCGGCACCACGATGGGAACCGGGACCGGACGATCTCATCGAGCGGTATCGCCATCAGATCCGCACCCCGCCGGAATATAATCGGCCATCTTCAAGAGGAGCACTCTACCGTGAACGTTCCCAAAATGCCGCTCACCGCGAGCCTGACGGTGATCGTGGCGGGAATCGCGGTCTACTACCTGGCGACGCTGATGATCTGGGTCGGTCACTATCTGCCGCACCGCGCAGACAGCCGGCTTCATGAGTTCCACATCGGCGGTCACCACACCTTCTATCCGGACTCGCAGCACGCACGCAGCCCCCAATTCCTGTATGGCCGCGGGCGCCACGACAGCCTCGTGCCGCAGCTGCCCTGGCTGATCGGACTGGGCGCGTCTTTCTGGGCGATTCTGCCGAGGAACTTTGCGCTGGGAGCCACGGCGGAGCTCCTGCTGGTCGCGATCGTGCACAGCTACGTGCACACGCATTTCCACCTGACCCGGAGCTGGCTGGCCCGCTTCACGTGGTTCCGTCGCGCCCAGGCGGTGCACGATCTCCATCACGACCGCGATATCAACTTCATGGTGTTCGACTATTTTTGGGACAGGGTCTTCGGCACCTTCGAAAAACCCGCGCCCTGAACCGCTTTGCCCAACACGATCATCGCCGTAGTCGAAGCGTCGTGGGACAACTGCGGCTTCGGAGGTTGAGTGTCCGACCTGAGTCTGCCAGCACCATTCCCCGACAGCGATCGATTCGAGATCGACCGTCCGCTCGGAAAAGGCGGTTATGGGGTGGTGTACCGCGCCTACGATCGACAGCGCCACACGCACGTCGCATTGAAGCTCCTGACGCGGCCGAACATCGGCGACCTGTATCTGTTCAAGCAGGAATTCAGGGCCCTGTCGGATCTGTCGCACCCGCACCTGGTATCGCTCTACGAGCTGTTGTACGAACGCGGATACTGGTTGATCGTGATGGAGCTCGTCGACGGCACAGATTTCATCAGCTACGTGTCGACGCAGGTCCCACACGAGCTGCCCGCAGATGACGCGGTCCGTGCCGAGGACACGACACGGGCGGTGATCAGCGAGCGGACGGACGATTCGGTGCCACAAGAGGCGGAAACACCGGCCTCGACTGTCACGCCGGCGAACTTTGCGCGTCTTGAATCGTGCCTCACGCAGTTGACGCGAGCACTCCTCTACCTCCATTCCGCGGGCAAGCTGCATCGGGATATCAAGCCGTCGAACGTGCTCGTCACGACGGACGGTCGTGTCAAAGTGCTCGACTTCGGGCTCGTGCTCGAACTCGCGTCGGAGCAAACGGGCGAGAACCTGACGACGCTCGGAACCCCGGCGTATATGTCGCCGGAGCAGATGTCCGGCGCGCCGCTCACCGACGCGAGCGACTGGTACAGCGTCGGGGTGATGTTGTACAAGGCGCTCACCGGTTCCCTCCCCTTCGCCGGTTCTCCGTTCGCCACGCTGCTGGCGAAGCAGGCCCGTCAGGCTCGTCAGCCAGCACTGCTGGCGCACGGTGTGCCTTCGTGGTTGAACGGCCTGACGTGGGATCTGCTCGCGCCGCGGTCCGACGATCGCCCGTCGGGTGAGGAAGTACTTGCTCTGCTCGAGGCCCATGCCGTCGGCCAGGCGCACGTCACGTCGATACCACCACCTGCGGTCACGCTGCGGACGTTCGTTGGCCGAGGGCGTCAACTCAACGCGCTCGAAGATGCGTACCGCCGAACGAAGACGGGACGGGCCGTGATCGTCCGCGTCCACGGTAACTCCGGGATGGGCAAAACCGCACTCGTCCGCCGTTTTCTCGACGAACTGCAGGCCCGCGAAGAAAGCGTCGTCATTCTGAGCGGTCGATGTTACGAGCGCGAATCGGTTCCGTACAAAGCACTCGACGACATCGTGGACCGGCTGAGTCGATATCTGAAGCAGCTGCCGCACTCCGAGATGGACGCGCTGCTGCCGCGTGACGTCCGCGCGCTCGCCCGGCTGTTCCCGATGCTCGACCAGATTCCCGCGGTCGTGACGTCGGGCGCGCGCGGCGTCGAGATCAAAGATGCGCAGGAATTGCGCCGGAGAGGCTTTGCCGCCTTCCGGGAGCTGATCGGCCGATTGAGCGACAGGCGGGCCGTGGTGCTGTTCATAGACGATCTGCAATGGGGTGACGCGGACAGCGTCATGCTCCTCACCGACCTGGTGCGGCCACCCGACCCGCCGGCGTTCCTGCTCGTTCTCTCGTTTCGTTCCGAGGAAGAGAGCCGCAACGCGGCCCTTCGACAGCTGCTGGACGTCCGGCTCATACCGTCGGCGGAGTTGGACATCCGCGACCTCGAAGTAGATGAGCTGGACGGCATTGAAGCTCGCCAGCTGGCCGAGGCGCTGCTGAAAGGTGCGAGCGTCGAAACGGACACGCTGGCCGAGGCCATTGCCCACGAATCGCGCGGCAGCCCGTTCTTTCTCGATGCGCTCGTGCGGCGTGCCCATAGCGTCGAACGCCTGCAGGCCGAGCCTTCGCGGGCGATACCGGGCGGGACGTCGCCCGACGGAGCGGCACTGACGCTCGAATCAGTGATCCACGAGCAAGTTGCGGAACTGTCGCCGGATGCTCGTCGTCTGCTCGAAGTACTTGCGGTGTTCGGTCAGCCACTCCAGGCGTCGCTGGCGAGTCGAGCCGCAGATGTCGTGGCCGACGAACTCGGTACCCTGGCAGCACTGCGCGCCGCGCGGCTCACGCGTACGCGCGTCACCGATGCCGGACACGAGGTGGAGATTTACCACGATCGGATCCGCGAAACGGTCGCCACTCACTTGTCTCCAGCGGAATTGAAGGTGTATCACGCGCGTCTGGCGACGGCCCTGGAGGACGCCGGCTGGGGCGATCCCGAAACGTTGGCCGTGCATTTCCTGGAGTCCGGCGATCGCGGCCGCGCGGCAGGTCACGCCGTTCGCGCCGCCAACCAGGCTGCTGAAGCCCTCGCCTTCGATCGGGCTGCGCGCCTCTATCGGCTGGCGCTCGAGCTCGGTGCCGGCGGCACCGACGCCGCCCGGAGCGGCATCCAGATGAAGCTCGGCGATGTCTTGGCCAATGCCGGACGCGGGTACGAGGCGGCGAGCGCATATCTTGCGGCGGCCGAGGGTGCCGTTGCGGCTGAAAGGCTCGAGCTGAAGCGTCGAGCGGCCGATCAGCTCCTGCGCAGCGGGTTCGTCAACGAAGGATTGAGAACGACCGAAGACGTCCTGACTACGATCGGCATGAAGCTGGCGAGAACGCCGTTGCATGCCCTGTTGGCATTGATCAGACACCGCGCACAGATCCGGCTGGGCGGCCTGCGGTTCCGCCAGCGGGATCGCACGCAAATCACGACCGAGGAGCTCGTTCGCGTGGATGCCTGCTGGTCCGTCGCTACCGGCCTGGGTGTCGTCGATACGATTCGGGCGGCCGACTTTCAGGCACGGCACCTCCTCCTTGCCTTGCACACGGGTGATCCCTTGCGGATCGCGCGGGCTCTGGCTGTCGAAGTGCCGTACGCCTCGCTTGGCGGGGTCCGAACGCGGCGACGCACGGAACGGTTGGCCGCCGTCGCCGACCAGGTGACCGCGCTCGTCAACGAGCCGTCCGCGGTTGCGCAGCTCGCGCTCGCGAAAGGCACGGCATCCTTCTTTCAGGGTGCGTGGACGACGACGCGCGACTTACTGGGTCGAGCCGACGCAATCCTGAGGGAACAGTGCACCGGTGTGGCATGGGAGCTCGACACGGCGCACGTGTATCAACTTCTGGCGCTGTTTTACCTGGGTGACGTGCGTGAGCTGCGCGTCCGTGTTCCGATCCTTCTCAAGGAAGCCGAAGAGCGCGACGACCTCACCGCGACCACCAACATTCGGACACGTGTCTCGTACCTCGTCTCCCTGGCGGACGACGATTCCGAACGCGCCCACGCCGACGTGAAGCAGGGGATGTCGCGCTGGTCGCGTCAGAGCTTCCATACGCAGCATTCGTGGGAACTGTACGCACAGGGCGAAATCCATCTGTATGAGGGACGCGCCCGTGCAGCCTGGGGGCAGCTCGAGCGCGACTGGCCGGCCCTCAGGCGCTCGTTTCTGCTGCGGATTCAAAACGTTCGGATCGAATTCCATTACTTGCGGGCGCGGTGTGCGCTCGCTATCGCCTTCGATCCCGAAACCGCACCTGATGAGCGCGGCGCGCTGCGTCGAGCGGCCAGGAAGGACATCTGCCGGCTTAGGAGGGAGAAAACGCCATGGGCGACGGCACTGTCGGATCTGGTTGGTGCCTCGGCCGCCGCCGCGGATGGTCAGCGTGACGCGGCACTGAGTCGCCTGCGGTCCGCCGAGGAGGCGTTCATGGGCCTCGACATGCCGCTCCATGGGGCCGTCGCGAAACGTCAGCGCGGCATGCTGGCGGGTGGACATGAGGGTCGAGCACTCGTCCAGGACGCCGATACGTGGATCGGTGCGCAGACGGTTCGGGATCCCGCGAAGTTCGCGGCGATGCTGGCGCCGCGAGTCTTCGCCGTCGAGCAGAACGGCTCTAAGACTTGAGAAAGCCGAACCGGACCTCCGCGGTCACCGAGCGCCGCAGCAGGTCGCCAAACACGTGCTGCTGGATTGTCTGGTTGAAAAGGTCGGTGCCTTTGATCGACGTGGTGATGCGGCCGCCGTTCCACCGAACTCCGAAGCTGCCGTTCACCATCGTGAAGGCATCGGAGAAGCCATAGTAAGCGGGAGTAAGGACGTCGCTCCAGAATGCTTTGCTCGTGTGGTTGACGTTCAGTGCGCCGAGAAACCGCGGCCCGTTGTAGGCGACGCCGACGTTGAAGCGATGTTTGGGTGGAAGCGACAGCTTGTCGAACGGGAACGGTTCCACATCGTCCAGGATTTGAGGGTCGTCCTGCCAGGAATAGTTTGCAAATGCACTGAGCGTCCGGCCGACGCGTTGATCGATTGAGAGCTCCACACCCTTCTGGCGAATCGGTCCCAGATTCGCATAGCTGAACGCGGTGCGCGGAAGAAACACGCCGAGTTGCGCCATGATGCCGAGCACCGATGGCGGCAGTGGCCATCCGGGCGGGGGGTTGTCCGGCGTATAAGGATCGAGGTTCGAGGGTACCTGAACGAACGTGATGCTGTCGTTCATGTCGTTGACATAGAAGGCTGCCCCGACCGTCGTCCGCACATTGACCGTACCCGTGTAGGCCAGCTCGTAGGCGGTGACGGACTCTTCCTTCAGCGGGGTTCGCGCGAGCGTCCCGATTGGCAGGGTGCTGCCAACCGTGCGCACGACCAGCGGGAAGGGAGCCGCCACGGCCGGCGCGAGCGGCGGCGGCAGCAGGGGCGCGAGCGCGCTCAAGTCGACCGGCGTCACCAGCGCGACGTCGATGTAGTTGTTGATGCTCGACGGCGAACGGAATGCTCGATTGAGGCCGAATCGCAGCGAGTGGTTTCGCCACGGATGATAGATGGCCGAGAAGCGCGGTGAGAAAGCCGGGTCCTCGAGGTTTCCGAACTTGTCGACGCGCATCCCAATGGAGAGCCGGAACGGCTGCAGAGAAATCTCGTCCTGGACGTACGCACCAATCTCGTTGCGATCCTTGGCCGTTGGCGCGAGCGTAATGTCGAAGTTGTTGCGTCTGTAGTTTCCTCCGTAGTTGAACACCTGACGCCCGACGACCGCGGCATGTCTGATCTCCGCGTCGTAGGTCTCGGTCTTGAAGTCGAGCTGCAACGGTCCGCCGGTTCGCGGGTCCGGCACCAGCTCGTTCGGCGCCTGGGCGTTGACCACGTTGGTAAAGACGCTGAGGCTCAACGCGTCTCGGCTGTAGTTCACGCGGCCGTACCCCATAACGGAGCCTGGTTGGATGTCGAACGGCCCGATGCCTGTGTGGATCGTTCCGTCGGTGCCGGCGACGCCGCCTGTATACGTGACGCGGCCGCGCGCCAGCTCCTGATCGATCCGGGCCTCGAACCGAGGCTGGCTCGTACCCAGGTTCTGAAATGCAAAACCGAGCGGCGCCGGTGCGTCGAGTGGGTAGAACGCGCCGCCGACCGTCGCCGTGCCGGTGGGGTCTCTCGGATCGGTGATGACCGGAATGCGTCCAGTCGGCCGCGCGTACGGGTCGGAATTGAAGTAGCCGGCGCTCAGACGATAGGACCACGTCTCGTTGACGGCTTGGGATGTGGTGCCATTGACACCGTACAACGCTCCAGCGCCTTTGCCCTTCGTGGATCCGGCATCGCGATCGAACAGACCGGCGCTCGCCGTCACGATCGTGCGGCCCGCCGTTTCACGCGGCGGTTTTGTCACGATGTTCACGATGCCCGTCAACGCGTTTGCTCCCCAGACGGCCGATGCCGGTCCGCGTACGACCTCGATCTGCGCAATGTCCTCCACATTAGTCGGCACGAGGTCCCATAGAATCATCCCGAAGAAATCCAGATAGACCGAGCGCCCATCCACGAGCGCGAGTTGCGACGTGGCCAGGGCGGTTGTCGCCTGGCGGCTCGTGAGACTGACGTCGCGAGCCGACATCTGAATCACGTTCATCCCGGGGACCGATCGCAGCAGGTCACCGTAGTTCTGCGACGGAGCGACCTCCAGGGCGCTCGCCGGCAAAACGGTCATCGTCGCCGGGGCGTCGATGAGCGTCGACTCGGATCTGGTGGCGCTGACGACAATGGTCTCTGCCATCGTTGCGACGGAGAGGCGGATGGGCGGCAGCGTCACTTCCTCGGAACCGACGACGACGTTGTCACGGACCGCTTCGGAAAAGCCCACCAGGAGAATCGACAGGCGATATGTTCCGGCGCGGACGTTGTCGAATCTGTACTCGCCGGCGGCACCCGTAATCCTGGTGTCGCGGGTTGACGCTCCGGTGAGGACGACCGCCGCTCCGCGGACCACCGCGTCGGTCTCGTCCACAACCGTGCCGACGACACTGCCTGTTTGCGCGCCGGCCGGCGTTGCCGCCGCGAGGACAAGGAGTACGGCCGGGGCGAAGCATACGCCGCGCAGAGTCATCGTCCCCCTTTCGAAGAAATTGGGATCCGACGGCCAGATTCTGGCACACCCGTATGCCTTTTACGCTGTTGAATTCGGGGCCCTGCGGATCGCCCCGGGCCGGACCCCAGGGTCCGCACGGACTTCCTGAATGATCCGCATTTTGGAGGTGGAGCATGTCGAGTGGCAATGACCAATTCGCATCCGCGATCGAAATCGCGGAACAAATGGCAAACGACATATTGGCTCGACGAAAAGAGGCTCGCGAAACGCGGGCTGCGGCGCTTGACGCGCATCCCCAGCGCCTGACGGTGACGACCGCAGATTTCAATGACGTCCGGGCCAGTCAGCCAACGCACTACGAAAACCGCCGGGTTCCTGCTGGCCATGGGAGATTCGTGGTTTGACTACCCGTTCTGTGATGTGCTGAAGGTGCTGGACGCGCACGGATACGACATCGAATCGGCGGCTCACCACGGGGATCG
>JBKPDW010000123.1:0-4392 GCA_046728115.1 Acidobacteriota bacterium
TCACCAGATACCGCACCTGGTCCTCGCGCAGTTGGCGGTATCGCGCGACCAGATCGCGCATCGCGTGGTACTGACGCTTCAGCGTCTGCGGGGTCGGCACATCGGCGAGGCGGCAGAACTCTTCTTCGGAAATAATCTTGATATTGAGGTCTTCGGCTCGTTTCAGCTTGTTGCTCTTTTCCTGGGGCGCCGGGCCGAATCCTTCGGCACCTACCACCACCATCGTCGTCCGCGCGCTGACGTCTTCGCCGGTTGTCCCGCCGAGACGCGCCACAAGCGCGCGCGCATCCTTGCGCCCGAGCGAACTGAGTTTGCCGGTGAAGACGATGAGTTGCCCTGAGAGTGGACGCTGGCTGCGACCGTCAGGCGAGGGTGAAACCAATCAACCTCCGCGCCGACAAAAGCGCTGTGGCGGACGAAATCGCTCTCAAGATGAAGGAGAATGCCGTAGATGTCAAGAGTTGAACGATGGTACTAGCGGGAGACATCGGAGGCACGAAGACGCTCGTCGGCGTCTTCGATCCCGTACCTGCCAGACCGCGGCCGATCGCCATCCAGTCGTACGTGACGCTCGACTACCCAGACCTCCCGTCCATGATCGCCGCGTTTTTCGACCGCCATCACATTCAGCCGGACACGATCCGAACCGCGTGTTTCGGCGTGGCCGGACCTGTGATCGGCGATGTGGCCAATCTGACCAACGTTCCTTGGCGCGTCCACGCGAGCCGGGTGGCGACGGTCTTCGGCCTTCGCCGCGTCAGCCTGCTCAACGACCTGCAGTCGATGGCGTACAGCGTCCAGGTGCTGATCGAATCCGAACTCCATACACTGCAGGCGGGCGAAGCGCTCCGCGGCGGCAACATCGCACTGATTGCCGCCGGCACCGGGCTCGGCGAATCGCTGCTGCACCACGTCAATGGACGATTCGTGCCATCGCCGTCAGAAGGCGGTCATGCCGATTTTTCGGCGCGCACCGAACGCGAGATTGCGCTCGTCCGGGCTCTGACGGCTCGTTATGGACGCGCCGACGTAGAGCATGTGGTGTCGGGCCGGGGTCTCGTCAACATTCACCGCGTGGCGCACCAGGGGGGCTGCGCTGCCGGGATCGATCTCGAGCATGCTGACGCACCCAGACAGATCGTCGGCGCGGCCTTCGAGAAGCGCTGTTCGGGCTGTGTCGAGACGCTCGACGTGTTCGTGGAAGCCTATGGGGCGGAAGCCGGCAACCTCGCGCTGCGGACGGTCGCCACGGGTGGTGTCTTCATCGGCGGCGGCATCGCCCCGAAAATGCTGCCGGCTCTCGATCGCGGAACGTTCATGAACGCGTTCCGAGCCAAGCCGCCGCTCGAGGCGATGCTTGCGACGATACCGGTCAAAGTCATCCTGAACGCCGACGCTGGCCTGCTGGGCGCCGCCGTGTTCGCCGCCAGCCAGCTTTGAACAGCCTCGCACTCGAGAACCTCCTGCTGCCCGCGGGGACCGAGCGTGGAAAAACGCGGCGCTCGGGCGCGTCTGTCGATGGCCGCGTCGATGGGATGCGACCCAAGGGGGAGCGGGCCATTGCCAATGTGTGTTCACGTGCGCAAATGTGTGCGACCTGACCCCGTTTTCACCGTGGGATAATCGAGGTATGAGGATCGACGGTGCCAGTATGGATTCACCCGTCGGCGCGACGTTAGTTCTTGCGACCTGCGCCGCGCTGGTCGCGTTCTGTTCGCCCACCGCGGCCGATGGCGCCGCCGTCCCGGCAGGCGCGTGGGGCGGCGAACACATCGCTCTCCAGGTGACCGCCGCCGGCGCCACGGTGGAGTTCGATTGCGCGCACGGAACGATCGACAGTCAGCTGACGCTGGACAGCGCAGGGCGATTCGATGTGCCGGGAACGATCACTCCGGAACGGGGCGGTCCCACCCGTGCCGACGAGCCCGCTCAGTCGCAGCCAGCGCGTTACAGCGGATCTCTGAAGGAGTCGACCCTGACACTCACGGTTCAGATGCGCGACAGCAACGACACAATAGGAGTGTTCACGCTCAAGCAGAATTCGAACCCGCGGATCTTCAAGTGCCGATAGCGCGGATGTACTGACTCGGCCGGACCTTGTTAGAATCGACCGCTTGGATCGTCCGGCCACACGACATTTCCACAACGCCCCTTCCAGACGGAAAGAGACCGCATGCGCATCGTATGCCCCAAGGAAAGCGCTCCGCGCGAGCTTCGGGTCGCGCTCGTGCCCGAATCCGCGAAGAAACTGCATCAGGCTGGATATGACGTCGTCATGGAAGCGGGCGCGGGCGACGCCGCGGGTTTTTCGAACGCCGAATACAACGACGTTGGCGCGAGCCTGCAGCCAGATCCGGCTGCGCTCGTCGCGTCGGGCGATCTGATCCTGAAAGTCAACGCACCGCTGCCGCGTGGCGAAGTCGATGCGATGCGGCCGGGGTCCATCTACCTCGGCTCGCTGATGCCGCTGCGCAACCTCGACGCCGTGCGGGCGCTGGCCGCGCACAAGATCACCGCCTTTTCCACCGACGCCATCCCCCGGACGACGCGCGCCCAGTCCATGGACACGCTGTCGTCGATGGCGAACATCGCCGGCTACAAAGGCGTGTTGCTCGGCGCCGTGGAACTGAATCGATATTTCCCGATGCTGATGACCGCGGCTGGCATGGTGCGACCCGCCAAGGTCTTCGTCATCGGCGCGGGTGTCGCCGGCCTGCAGGCCATCGCGACAGCAAAGCGGCTTGGCGCGAATGTCGTCGCCACCGACGTCCGTCCCGAGGTAAAGGAGCAGATCGAGAGCGTAGGCGCCAAGTACGTAGGCATCGAGCTCGAGGAGAGTGCGGCAGCCGGCGGCGGCTACGCGAAGGAGCTATCCGAGGAAGATCGCCGCCGCCAGAGTGAATTGCTCGTGCAGGAGTGCGCGCAATCCGACGTCGTCGTCACCACGGCGCTCATCGGCGGCGTGTTCGCGCCGCGACTGATCACCGCCGACACCGTGAAGCGCATGAAAGCGGGCTCCGTCATCGTCGATCTCGCCGCCGATGGCGGTGGGAACTGCGAATTGTCGAAGCCCGGCGAGACCGTGCGAGTTGGCAGCGTGACAATCGTGGCGCCGCTCAATGTTCCCGCAACGATGCCGTACCATGCGAGCCTGCTCTTCTCGCGCAATCTGACCGCTTTCATCCTGGCGTTTACCAAGGACAAGACTTTTCACATCGACCTCAACGACGAGATCCAGCGGGGCGCGATCATCACGCACGATGGCGAGGTGAAGCACACGCGCACCCTAGAGGCGTTAGCCAAGTGACGTTAGAGGAGCCACACCTGTGGATTACTGGCCGACTTTGTACGTGTTCGTTCTAGCAACGTTCATCGGGCTTGGCGTCATCCGCCGGGTTTCGCGGCTGCTGCACACGCCGCTGATGTCGCTGACCAACGCCATCTCCGCCATCGCGGTCGTAGGCGCGATCTTGATCACGGGCGGCGACTACCCGACGCACATCCGCGTGCTCGGCGCGATCGCCCTCTTCGCCTCCACCACGAACATCGTCAGCGGTTTCCTGATCACCGACCGCATGCTGAAGATGTTCAAGACCGACACCAGGCCGGCTGGGCCTTCGGCCGAGCTCAAGTCGCCTTCGACTGAGCGCGTCGCCGCCCCTTCGACCGAGCTCACAGCGAGCAGCGGGCGCGCGTCATGACGTACGGTGTCAGTCAGTTCGGGTACCTCGTCGCGTCGGCGCTCTTCATTTTTGCGTTGCACTGGATGAATGCGCCCGCCACGGCGCGAAAAGGCGTCTACGCGGGCGCGGCCGGCACGGCCATCGCCATCCTGGTGACGTGGGCCGAGCCGTCGGTCTCGCATCATCTGTGGATCGTCCTCGCCATCGCAGCAGGATTCATCGTTGGCGTGCCGCTGTCGAAGGTTCCGCTGACCGCCGTGCCCCAGCGGACCGCGCTGTCGCACGCGTTTGGCGGCGCCGCGGCGGGTCTCGTGGGCACTGCCGAGTTCTACATGCGGCTGGCAGAGGGAGCCGGATTCCTGACGCCGTTCCGCATGGTGGCGCTCATCGCCGAGGTGATCCTCGGGTACCTCACGTTCACCGGCAGCCTCATGGCGGCCGGCAAACTGCAGGAAATCAAATGGGTGCCGCAACGACCCGTGACGTATCCCGGGCAGAACGTCATCAACTTTCTGCTCTTCGCTGGGGCCCTCGGCCTTGCGGCTGTCACCACCAGCAATCCGACTGCGCCGTGGGCGCCCATGGCGTTTGCTGTCATCGTTGCGCTCGCCCTGCTCTTCGGCGTGCTCCTGATCATCCCGATTGGCGGCGCGGACATGCCGACCGTCATCGCCATCCTGAACTCCTATGCGGGCCTCTCGGCGGTGGC
>JBKPDW010000124.1:0-3243 GCA_046728115.1 Acidobacteriota bacterium
GTCCAACCACTTCGCTTTCCGCGCGCCTGCCGGCACAGGCGCTTCGGTGTCACGGCCACCCTCGAGCGCGACGAAGTCGCGCACGTCCGTCAGTTGATCCCGGATGCGGTCGACCGCGTCGATGTACTCGTTGTGCGCGCAGACGACGCTCGCGCCCGAGTGATTGATGATGTAGGCAAACTCGTCAGCGCTCAGCCGGTAATTGATCGGGACCAGCACGGCACCGAGCTGCGGGATCGCATAGAACGACTCGAGCTGGGCGCTCGTGTTCGGCGCGATGTACGCCACGCGATCCCCGGCGTTGACGCCGAGTCGCTGGAGCGCCGACGACCACCGGTCGCACCGGTCGAAAAACTGCTCGTAGGTGAGACGCAGTTCCCCATCGACGACGGCTTCGCGATCCGGATAGAGCGCGCGCGTGCGGCGGACGAACTCCAGCGGGGTGAGGGGGGTTTCCATTGCCCATCAATCGAATCCCAAAATCAATCTGAAATCAATCTGAACCCTGAAATCTGAACTCTGAACCGCCTACTTCTTCTTGCCCAGGGCGAGCAGGTTGGCGAGCAGCTGGTAGGCACCCTCCGTGCCGGCGGGCAGTTGACGCCACAACCCGAGACCGACATACAGCCACTTTCCTTTGCCGTACGTCGCTTCCACGAGCGCGCCGTTTTTCAAGCCTTTGTTGTAGGTGAAGTTCTCCTCGAGCAGAATCAGGTCGTGATACCGCGAGTCCTTCTCGCCGATGAAGTACAGCCCGCGCTCCTGCACCCAGTTCTTCCAGGCAGCGTCGTCGATTTCGTTCGGCGTCGTGAACACCGGGTTGTGCGGGTCGAGCACGGTGACCGGCGCGTTTTCGTCGGTCACGCGGTTCGAGCTGACTTGCGCAGGGTACGGTCCATACTGTGCGTCGTTGAACTCGAACTTGTTGTACTGCACGAGGAGCGTCCCGCCGTTGGATACGTAGTCGAGCAGACGGCTGTTGTTCGCGCGGAGATCGTCGCGACGCTCGTAGGCGCGCACACCGGTGACGATGACGTCGAAGCGTGAGAGATCGCCCCAGGCCAAATCGTCGGCGGCAATGAATTCCAGCTTGGCGCCCAGCTGCTGGATCGCCGGCGGCACCTGATCGCCGACGCCCATCACATACCCTACCCTCAGGTTCTCGGGCATCCGCACATCCATTACCTTCAACGCCGTGTCGGCGGCCTGATAGATGTGATAGCGCCTGATGTGCGGATACTCGATCACCTGGAAGCCTCGGTCGAACGCGCGGCCGTTGAGCGTGGCGGACGCATGCACGTGAAATTCGCCGGGGCCGGTGCCAGGCGCTGGCTTCACCATGAACCGCACGGTTCTCGCTTCGTCTTCCCGATCGAATCTGACGGTTTGATCGGCGGGCGTCGCAGTCCATCCCGGCGGCAGATCCAGATGCACCGCAGCTTCCGCAGCGCCGGCCGTGTCGTTCGAGACGGTCACGCGAACTTCTCGATCGGGCGACGGGCCGGGAGGCGGGGGTGGTGTGGCGGGAGGCGCATCGGACGCCCGGGCGCGCCCGGCCGCCGTCCCCCTTCCACGTGCGGCCGGTTGCGCACCTCGCGCTGAGCCCCGCCCCCCACGCGCCGTTGCCGCTGTCGGGCGCGGTTCCGGACGGGGCACGCTTCGGATCGACGCCGCCGGAATGATGGCGACCTCCGGCGTCATGCGCACCGATAGCGCCGGCACTACCTGGAGATCCGACCATTTCTCGCCGCCGAAGACGTCGCCTTCGTAGCGGTATTGCACCGGCAGGCCGTCGATCACCTCCTGCCCGCCGCCAAACACGAGCGTGACCTGCACGTAAAACGGCGTGGGCCGCATCGGCAGACCGAATGGCGCGTCGGCGTCGAACGTGTACCGCCCGTCCTCGCCTTTGCGGTGCCAGTACGGTTCGCTCGTGCGGGCCGTCGCCAAAATCGTGAGCGTCGGCTCACAGTGCGCAATCTGACCCTTTCGCAGGTTCGACAGCGGTTGTTCGGGCGAGGCGTTCATGCCGCCACGGCCGGCGATTGGAAACGGAAACGGACTGCCCGCATACGCGGTCATCACGCACGCCGACGCTTGATTTGAGCTTGTCGAAGCGTCGCCCTGAAACCCCTCGAACTTGACCTGTTTGATCGCAACCTCTCCCGTCCCGCGATTGGCCACGACCACGTTCACCTTGACCTGCTGGCCCGGCACGACGACGCCATCGTTCGCTGTGGCTTCGATTCTGAGGCCTTTGGCGAGGATCGCCGCTTGCTGGAACTCGCCCTCCTTCTGACGCAGGCGGAAATCGATCTCGTACTTGGCTGCGGCGTCGATCGCCATACCGCGGACTTCGCGGCGCAGCACGCGAACGGCGAACAAACCGTCGAGCAGCGGCTTCACCGCCGCGTCGTCATTCGAACTGTCGAAGCTCTTTTGCGCGGTGCGCACGGCGTTCGCGATCACGTTGAGACCTTCGGTCAGCTCCTTGGGCGGGCGCGCACCGACGAAGCTCGCAAGACTGTTGAGGCTGGTGTCTACACCGTCAAAGAGCGTCGTCTCGTCTTTCTGCATCTGCGCGGGAAGCGTGCTTTCGACAAGCTGATAGGTTGCCGTCGTGAACGGTGGAGGGAAGAGGAGCAGCTGTCCCATGCCCTGGCACTTGTGCATGCTTCGCGCTTCGGCGCCGATGTCGGCGTAGGTCTTGCCGAGGAGCGCATCGTAGACGGCGGAGTTGATGCGGGCCACATGTCCCGTCGGCTGCGGTTCGCCTGGAAACCCGAAGCCGGCGATCTGATACAGCTTCTTCGGTTGCCAGGCATGCAGCCCTTCCGCGATTTGAGACGGGTATTTCGTCGGATCACCGGCTGCTTTGTACGCGTCGCGCGTAATCACCGCAGACGCCATGTGATGCTGGCCGCCGGCGTTTCCGGTCGGCGGCAGCGTGACGATCACGTCGGGGCGGATCGTTCGAATCAAGCGGACGTAATCGGCCGTGATCTCGTCCCGGCCCCACTTCGCGAACGTCTCCTCGATGCTGAACGAGTACCCGAAGTCTACCGCGCGCGTGAAGTACTGTTCCGCGCCGTCGAACCGATGGAGAGCGGCCAGCTCCCCCGTGCGGAGGACGCCGAGCGCCTCGAAAATCTCCGGGCCGATCTCGTTCTGTCCGCCGTTGCCTCGTGTGGCCGTCGCCAGCGCCGTCCGGAATCCCAGGCCCCGATTCATCATCACCAGCAG
>JBKPDW010000125.1:0-9793 GCA_046728115.1 Acidobacteriota bacterium
ATCCCCGACCCCGCGCCGGTCCCCAAACCCCGTCCCAATCCTCGGCCCGTTCCTCGATCCCGTCGTAACAGCGAGTCCCTGAACTGAGACTGAGCCGTCCCACAACCGGACACTTTTTCGAGGCTGTTACATGCCGTTGCAGTCTGATAAGTACTTGACTTAGAATAACTTGTCGTTCGTTACTCGCGTGGCCCCCGATTTGCGGTCGCTGAGGGCTTGATCGTTTTCGTTACTCATTCCGTCTAAAGACGAAACAACCATGGATATTGCCCGTCCGTCCAATGCCAGAAAGAAGCGGATCCGCAACGCGATCTACATCGTTGTCGGGTTGCTCGCGGTCGGAGCCGTCAGCGTCGCGCTGAGCCGTTTGAAACCAGCGGCGCCAACGGTGGAACGGGCGGTTGTCTGGCCCGACACGGTCAAGCGAGGCCCGATGGTCCGGCAGGTTCGGGGGCTGGGCACACTGACGCCTGAAGACATCCGATGGATCCCGGCCACGACGCAAGGACGCGTGGAGCGCATCATCCTCCGGCCAGGCACACAGGTGAAGGCCGATAGCGTGATTCTGGAGCTCTCCAATCCGCAGCTCGAGCAGCAGCTACAGGACGCCGAGTTCAAGCTTCAGGCCGCGGAAGCGGCCTTGTCGAATTTGAAGGTGCAGTTGCAAAACGACCTGCTTCAGACGCGCGCGACCGCCGCGAACGTCGAGGCGGACTACAACAAAGCGCGGATGCAGGCGCAGATGAACGAGGCACTCGCCAAGGATCAGCTCGTCTCGGAACTCGTGCTGCGGCAGTCCAAAGTGGATGCCGAGTCGCTGGGCGTGCGGAACCAGATCGCGCAGGATCAGCTGGCGAGCAAGGCCGACTCAACCCGGGCGCAATTGGCGGTGCAGCAATCGGCGGTGGATCAAGCGCGGGCCCTTCTCGCTCTCACCCGTCAGCAGCGCGACGAGTTGAAGGTTCGCGCCGGGCTCGAAGGGACGCTGCAACTCGTGCCGGTGGAAGTCGGCCAGCAGGTCGCGCCCGGCACCAACCTGGCCCGCGTGGCCAATCCAAGCCGGCTGAAGGCGGAAATCAAGATCGCGGAAACGCAGGCGAAGGACATCCAGATCGGCCAGAAGGCCGAGGTAGACACGCGCAACGGGATCGTGGGCGGCCTCGTGGCGCGGATCGATCCGTCGGTCCAGAACGGCACGCGAACCGTCGACGTGACGCTGACCGGCGAACTGCCAAAAGGCGCGGTTCCCGATCTGAGCGTCGACGGCACCATCGAGCTCGAGCGACTGAACGACGTGCTGTACACTGGCCGTCCGGCGTTTGGTCAGGAACAGAGCGTCGTCGGACTGTTCAAGATCCAGGGTGATGGCATCACCGCCGAACGGGTCCAGGTCAAGCTGGGTAAGAGCTCGGTGAATACAGTCGAAGTGCTGTCAGGTCTCAAGGTCGGCGATCAGGTGATCCTTTCCGATATGTCGGCGTACGACGCGTACGATCGCATTCGCTTGAAGTAGCGCGGTCCCTTTCAGGGCCGCGGACATTTCGCCCAGGAGAAGCTATGGTGGAAAACGGACAGCCACTGATCAAGCTCGATGGCGTCACGAAAGTGTTCTTCACCGACGAAGTCGAGACGCACGCCTTGTCGGGCGTTCATATGGTGATCGGCAAAGGCGAGTACGTCTCGATCGCCGGGCCGTCGGGCTGCGGCAAGTCAACGCTGCTGTCCATCCTGGGTCTGCTCGATTCGCCGACCGAGGGTCAGTATCTCCTCAACAACCGGCCGGTTGCCGAACTCGCCGCGTCGGAGCGTGCCCGGGTTCGTAATCGCGAGATCGGGTTCATCTTTCAGAGCTTCAACCTGATTGGCGATCTGACGGTCTTCGAGAACGTCGAGCTGCCGCTCACGTACCGCGGCATGAAGTCGGCCGAGCGCAGGCAACGCGTGGAAGCCTCGCTCGAACGGGTCGGGATGGCGCATCGCGCGAAGCACCTGCCGAGCCAGCTTTCCGGCGGCCAGCAGCAGCGCGTCGCGGTGGCGCGTGCCGTCGCTGGCGAGCCGCTCATTCTTCTCGCGGACGAGCCGACGGGCAACCTGGATTCACGCAGCGGCGAAGCCGTGATGGATCTCCTGCACGAGCTGCATAAGACCGGCGCGACGATCTGCATGGTGACCCACGACCCGCGTTATGCGCGTCACGCCGAACGCAGCATCCACCTCTTCGATGG
The DNA here is from genome assembly GCA_046728115.1 of Acidobacteriota bacterium. Taxonomy (GTDB): domain Bacteria; phylum Acidobacteriota; class Vicinamibacteria; order Vicinamibacterales; family CAVVIG01; genus CAVSWN01. Next base: position 2,226 of record JBKPDW010000125.1, read on the forward strand.
CCGCGTCGTCGAGGAGCGGATGGAGATGGCAGTTACGGAGTGAGAGTCTTTCAAGTCTGAAGTCTGAAGTCTGAAGTCTGAAGTTTGAAAGTCAGAAGGATGAGGGTGTTCGTTTCGCCGCTTTTCGTCCGGTTTACTTGTTATTTCTGACTTTGACTTCGGACGTTTCCATCTGATGGTCACCGATCTCCGGCAGGCCTTCCGCACCCTCACCACGTCCAAAGGGTTCAGCGCGCTCGTGATCGGCGTTCTGGCCGTGGGGATCGGGGCGAACGCGGCCATCTTCAGCGTCGTCAACGGCGTGCTGTTGAAGCCGCTGCCCTTCACGGACAGCGCGCGGCTCGTGGCGGTGCTCGATGTGCTGCGGGGCGAAGAACAACCGGATTGCGCGTTTCCCGATTACCTCGACTGGCGGGCGCAAAGCAAGACCATGGATGGCATGGCCGCCTACGTGGGCACCGGCGCAACGATGACCGGTCAGGGCGAGGCCACGAGCCTGCAGGTGGCCACTGCGACCTCCGACCTCTTCGCGCTGCTCGGTCCGCGACCGCTTGCCGGGCGCACGTTGACGAGCACGGACGATCGGAAGGATGCAGAACCGGTTGTCGTGATCAGCGAGGCGACGTGGGAGCATCGATTCGGACGCCGTCCCTCGATTGTCGGCGAATCGATCCGGCTTGACGGCAAGCCGTTCACCATCGTGGGCGTCATGCCGCGGGCGTTTCAGTTTCCATTCCAGGCGGAGCCCGTGGAAGCCTGGTTGCCGATTGGCGCGGTCTCGCTGATATCGCAGTGGATGGAGCAGCGAGGGGCGCATTTCATCCACGTGCTCGGCCATCTCGCTCCGGGCGTGTCGCTGGAGCAGGCGAACGCGGAGCTGCAAACGATCTCATCGAGACTTGCCGCGACCTATCCCAAGACGAACACGAATCGAGTGGCGCGTGCGGTTCCGCTGCAGGACGTGATCGTCCGCGATTTCCGTCTGGGCTTGATCGTGCTGCTCGGAGCCGTCGGCGCGCTGCTGCTCGTCGCCTGCGCGAACGTGGCGAACCTGTTGCTGGCGAGGAGCACGGCGCGCCAGCGGGAAATGGCAATCCGGGCTGCGATGGGTGCGCCGCGCGGGCGACTGATTGGGCAGTTGCTGGCGGAGAGCGTCATCCTCGCTCTTGCCGGCGGCGCCCTCGGCGCTGCGGTGGCCACATGGGCCGTGCCACTGCTGGTTGCCGCGAGTCCGGTCGAGATCCCGCGGCTGCGCGACGTGACGATCGACCGCGGCGTGCTGGCCTTCACCGCTTTGATCTCGATGGTCACCGGCGTTCTTTTTGGCTTGGCGCCCGCGCTCCTCTCGTCGCGCGCCAACGCCGGCGATACGCTGAGGGACGCGGGGAGAGCATCGAGCGGCGGGCGCTCGACCCGCACCCGCCAAATCCTCGTCGTCGCCGAGCTAGCGCTTTCGCTCGTGCTGCTCGTCAGTGCGGGGCTGCTGATGCGGAGCCTTGCGGCGCTGCAGCGCGTCGATCCGGGTTTCATCGTCGATCACGCGGTGACAACGGAACTCTCGTTGCCGACCCCGCGGTACCCGGATCCGGCGGCGATGCGGGCATTTTACCGCCGGCTCGTCGACGAGCTGAAGGCACTGCCAGGCGCATCTGCGGGCGCGATCTCGACGACGTTGCCGCTCAGCGGCAACGACCTGGGCATCGGGTTCACGGTCGAAGGACGACCGCAACCGCCCGGCACGCGGACGTCAGCGACGTACTTTGCCGTCAGCCCGAGCTACTTCAGCGCGATGGGCATCCGCCTCGTCAGAGGACGGCAGTTCTCCGACCGCGACGATCAGCAGAGTCCGAACGTCATCGTCATCAGCGAAACATTCGCGCGGCACTTCTGGCCCAACGAGGATCCGATCGGCAAGCGCGTGACGATTGGCTACAACAACACGGGACCGCGGGAAATCGTGGGCGTTGTCGGCGACGTCAAGAACAGCGAACTCCAGGAACTGCCGCACTCGGAGATGTACACGCCGTTCCTGCAGACGCCCTGGCCGTTCCTCGCCGTCGTCGTACGCACGAACGGCGATCCCGCGATCGTCTCTGGCTCGCTGCGCGCTGCGCTGACCCGCCTCGATCCCGAGCAGGCCGTCGGCAAGACCAAGACGATCACCGAGTACGTGGCCGGCGCCGTCGCGACGCCGCGCTTCACGGCCTCGTTGATCGGGATATTTGCGACGGTCTCGCTGCTGCTGGCCGGCTTCGGTCTGTTCTCGGTGATGGCCTATTCGGTGGCGCTGCGGCGGCGTGAATTCGGCATTCGGATGGCACTCGGCGCCAGGGCCGCCGATGTGCGAGAGATGGTCGTTTCGCAGGCGCTGCGACTTGGCGTCATCGGTCTCGTCATCGGCCTGGCCGGCGCCGTTGCCGCGTCCCGCCTGCTGTCGACTCTTCTCTTCGGCGTGAGTCCGAACGATCCCGCGACGTTCGCTGGCGTCTCGGCTTCGCTCGCCGCCGTCCTGTTACTGGCGGCGTACGTTCCGGCGAGACGGGCCACCCGCGTGGATCCAACCGTTGCGCTCAGGACCGACTAATCATGCTGATCTCGCTTCGCACGCTCGAAAAATCCTATCCCCTCGGCGTGGGACGCACTTACGTTCTCCGTCGCGTGAATGTCGATATCAAGGAAGGCGAGTTCGTGTCGATCATGGGGCCCTCAGGCGCCGGGAAGTCGACACTGCTCCACATCCTCGGGATGCACGACAGCGCCTGGTCGGGGGAGTACTACTTCATGGACCAGCCGGTCCACCGTTTGAACCCCAAACAGCGCTCCGAGCTTCACAAGAAACACATCGGGTTCGTCTTTCAAAGCTATCACCTGCTCGACAACCTGACCGTGTACGAGAATCTCGAAATTCCGCTCTCGTATCGAAACGTGAGTCGGAAGGATCGGCAGAGTATGGTGGCCGACATCCTCGATCGCTTCCAGATCGTCGGCAAGAAGGATCTCTATCCCAATCAACTCTCGGGCGGACAGCAGCAGTTGGTCGGCGTCGCGCGCGCCGTGATCGCCAATCCGCAGGTGATTCTGGCGGACGAGCCGACCGGCAATCTCCATACTGCCCAGGGCAAGGAAATCATGGAGCTGTTTCGCTCACTCAACGACGCTGGCGCCACCATCGTGCAGGTGACGCATTCCGAAGTGAACGCCTCCTATGGCACTCGAATCATCCAATTGAGAGACGGGTGGGTCGTCGATGATTAACGCAAACACACCATTCAGTCGCCAGTCGCCCTTCGGCAGGGCTCAGGACGACTCTGAGCTCGTCGTAGGGCCGCCGGTTGCCAGTCAACCCCCGGTCGCCGGTCTTCCGCCGGAAGGCCTCGAGAGCCACGATCGCCAGACGGGTGGCGACCGGCGACTCGCAAGCGTCCTCATCGCCGACGACCAGCCGGATGTGCTCGAAGCGCTTCGCCTGCTCCTCAAGGGCGAAGGGTACCGCGTCGAGTCGGCCGGATCGCCGGGCGCGATCCTCGACGCCATCGACAGCGCTGATTTCGACGCAATCCTCATGGATCTGAACTACGCGCGCGACACGACGTCGGGCCGCGAAGGGCTCGATCTGCTGACGCAGATCCGCGCGCACGATCCGACGCTTCCGGTTGTCGTGATGACGGCGTGGGGCTCGGTAGACGTCGCCGTCGAGGCCATGCGCCGCGGCGCCCGCGACTTCGTCCAGAAACCGTGGGAAAACGCGCGGCTCCTGGTCATTCTCCGCACCCAGGTGGAACTGGCGCGCGCGCTTCGGCGTCAGCAGCGTCTCGAGGCCGAAAACCGTTCGCTCAAGCCCGACGGCCGGCCGCTGCTCATCGCCGAGGCACCGACGATGCGCCCGGTGCTGGAGCTGATTTCACGCGTCGGACCATCGGAAGCCAACGTCCTCATTACCGGTGAAAACGGCACGGGCAAAGGCACCGTGGCGCAGGCGATTCATGCCGTCTCGAGCCGCACCGGCAAGGGACTCGTGATGGTCAATGCGGGCGGGCTGTCGGAAGGTGTGTTCGAAAGCGAGTTGTTCGGTCACGTGAAGGGCGCGTTCACCGATGCCAAAGCCGATCGCGTCGGACGGTTCGAACTGGCCGACGGTGGAACGCTGTTTCTCGACGAGATCGCCAACGTGCCGCTCAATCTGCAGCCGAAGCTGCTGCGCGTCCTCGAGACCGGCGACTTCGAACGCGTCGGATCTTCGCGCACACGCCACGTCAACGTTCGGATCATCTCGGCGACCAATGCGAACCTCAGCGAGGAAGTGGGCTCGGGACGATTCCGGCAGGATCTGCTGTTCAGGCTCAACACGATTGAGATCCAGCTCCCGCCGCTGCGCGAGCGGCGGGAAGACATCCCCGCGTTGGCCATGCACTTCCTCCGGCAGCACACGCAGCGCTATCGCAAGGGCATCGGCGGGTTCGAGCAACCGGCGTTGCAATCGCTGGTCGACCATCCGTGGCCGGGCAACATCCGCGAACTCGATCACGCCGTCGAGCGCGGGGTGCTGATGACGCGCGGTAGCGTCGTCCGTCTGGGCGACCTCGGACTTCGTCTGGATCGCGACTCGTCGTCGCGGGTCGAGGATATGAGCCTGGAAGAGGTCGAAGGATTCCTGATCAAGAAGGCGATGGCGCGTTTCGGCGGCAATGTCAGTCAAGCGGCAAAGACACTGGGGCTCAGCCGCAGCGCCTTGTATCGGCGGTTGCAGCGTTACGGGCTGTAAGCCGCTCACCTTGAAGACCGCACAGACCGCCAGGATCGCAAAGGAGACCCTGTTGTGGCGGTCTTTGAGGACTTTGCGGTCCTCGACCATCCACGGCCCGGAGTGTCCGGTTTCTGCCGGACTGACCCTGCCCGCCGTAAGATCATCTCGTGACCGCCCCTGAATCGACCGACGCGAGTGTCGTCCCGGCGTTTCGCCCGGTTACGGGACGACCCGACTCGCGGCTGCGTTTCGATCAGCGAATCCTCCTTCTGTCGCTGTCGGCGGGCTTTCCCGCCGCTCTTGTCGCGCTGCTGCTGCTCTGGACTGGCGACTACACACCGAAGGTCCAGTGGACGCTCTCCGTTCTGATCGTCGGAATCTGGATCGGGTGTTCGTTCGGCGTTCGGCGCCGCGTCGTGCTGCCATTGCAAACGCTCTCGAACCTTCTTGCCGCGCTGCGCGAGAGCGACTTCTCGATTCGTGCCCGGACGCCGGGAGTCGGCGCGGCGGCCGCCGCCGATCCGCTGGGCGCCGTCATGCTCGAGGTGAACGTGCTCGCGACGACGCTCCACGATCAGCGCCTTGGCGCGCTCGAAGCCGGCGCCTTGCTGCGAACGGTGATGCTCGAGATCGACGTTGCCGTATTCACATTCGACGAGGCGCAGACGCTGCGGCTGGTCAACCGGGCGGGCGAGCGCCTGATGGCGCGCCCTGCGGAACACCTGCTCGGACGCACGGCCGCCGATCTCGGGCTGCAGGTCTGCCTCGACGGTCTGTCGCCGCGGATTGCGGACGCCTCATTCGCCGGTGGATCCGGGCGCTACGAGGTGCGCCGCACCACGTTCCGGCAGGGCGGCCGGCCGCATCAGTTGCTGGTGCTCGCCGACGTCAGCCGTCCACTGCGCGACGAGGAACGGCAGGCGTGGCAGCGTCTCATCCGGGTCATCGGCCACGAGATCAACAACTCGCTGGCGCCGATCAAATCGATTGCCGGCAGCCTGGCATCGATGCTGGCGCGCGAGCCCAAGCCCGACGACTGGGACGACGACATGCGCCGTGGCCTGGCGGTGATCGCGACGCGATCCGATTCGCTCAGCCGCTTCACGACCGCCTACGCGCGTCTCGCCAAGCTGCCCGCGCCGAAACTCGATACCGTCGACATATCGGCGCTCGTCCACCGCGTCGCCGGCCTCGACACGCGCCTGACCGTCTGCGTCGATCGCGGCCCGGACGTCGTCGTGCGCGCCGATCCGGACCAGCTCGAGCAACTGCTGATCAATCTGGTGCGGAACGCGGCCGACGCGGCGCTCGAAACCGGTGGCGGGGTCAGCGTCGGCTGGAAGCGCGTCGGCCGCAATTTCGAGTTGTGGGTGAACGACGAAGGGAGCGGGCTGACCAACGACTCGAATCTGTTCGTGCCGTTCTTCACGACGAAGCCGGGCGGATCAGGCATCGGTCTCGTGCTCAGCCGCCAGATCGCCGAGGCGCATGGCGGATCGCTCACGCTCGAGAACAGGACCGATCGACAGGGGTGTCAAGCCTACGTGCGATTGCCGATCTGAACAGACGACGATTGCAATCCGCCTGATCCCGGCGGTGCGGCCACGCTGGCGACGGGAAAGGTCCTAGAACATGCGAACGCCCAGCGGGACTTCGTGTCCGGGCGCCAGCAGCACGACATGGCCTTCGGGGTCCGGTACGCCAAGCGTCAACACCTCCGAAATGAACGGGCCGATCTGTTTCGGCGGAAAATTCACAACGGCAATGACTTGGCGGTTCAGCAGGTCCGTCTTCGAATAATACTTCGTCACTTGCGCCGATGATTTCTTGATGCCGATTTCAGGGCCGAAGTCGATTCGCAGCTTGTACGCCGGTTTGCGCGCCTCGGGAAAGTCCAGGACCTCGATGATTCGCCCAACCCGGATGTCTACCCGTTCAAATTCGGCGTAGGAAAGCCGTGCAGCTTCGGCAGTCATGACATGAAAACATGACACGGATGGCGGCTCTCCCGCCAGTTTGCGCACCTCGACTCTGAACAGCCGAGGCGGTACGGGACTTGAGTACCACCCCAGCGGATGACGACTCGCTCGGGCAATGTCCTGATCGTCGAAGACGACCGGGAGACCCGCAACATGATCGCAGCCTGGCTGGCCACGGAGGGCTTCAATGTCGTCGCTGCGGAAGACGGCCTGGAGGCCTTGCATCTGCTGCGAACGGTGCGGCGGCGCGCGCCGGATCAGCCGTGTCTCGTGCTGCTGGATCTGAAAATGCCGCGCCTGAGCGGCAAGGAATTCCGCCGCGCGCAACTCGGGGACCCGACGGTGGCTAGCGTACCAGTCGCGGTGATGTCTGGCGCGACAGACCTCGAAAAACGCGCCGCCGCGCTCGGCGCGGTCGCGACCGTCCCGAAACCAATCGACCTCGATCTTCTGCGGGACGTCGTCCGCCGATACTGCTCGTAACCCTCACGATCAACGATCTATGCCCGTCCCCCTTTCGGCGCCGTCATCGCCGAAAACACCGCGATGTGGCTCCCGACAACTCGCTTGCGTTCGTCCTCGTCGGGTTCCAGGGTCCAGATCCCGCGCTGCGATGTGCCGCCCAGCACGATCCCATCGCTCCGCGCCATCATGTGGATGCCGAGGGAGCCGGGCCGCACGTTCACGTTCGGTCCGTTCGTGTGATAGTTGACTTCGGGCTGAGGCACGAGCACCGTGAGCTGCCCCTTCAATGGGACGAGCTCCTGATCGCCGAACAGATCGCGCGCACCGAGACCGGTGCAGTTGATGACGACACCCTCGCGCAACGCCGCCAGGTCACGGGG
>JBKPDW010000126.1:0-15583 GCA_046728115.1 Acidobacteriota bacterium
CCGCTGGAGGCAACGGATCGCGACGCCATCGTCGGAAGGTACGCCTTCGGGAGCGGTGCCCGCGACGTCTTCGAGGTCGATGTCGCTAACGATCAGCTCGGCATCAATCGGCCGGGAGCGACCCGACGGCTTCTGCTGCACACCGGGGCGCTGGTGTTCTTCCCGAGCGGTGTGCCATCTGTGAAAATCGCCTTCGCACGCACGTCGGGCAGTGTTACTCAGCTGACGGTTGCCGAACCGGACGTTTACATCACGGCGCGCCGGACCTGACTCGGCAGGGCGACCGCGCCGGGCCCTTTTTACGTCTAATTTCGGATGTGCGGATTCGCTCGCCTGAGGCTCGTGCTCCGCACGCTCGATGCGCTGCCTGAAAAGGGTAACGTCCCGCGCCGGAGGGCCCATGGACGGTCTGATCAGCGACCTGCGCTATACGGTTCGAACGCTCGTCAAGGCTCCGGCGTTCACGCTCGCGGCAGTCGCTGCCCTGACGCTTGGCATCGGCGCCAACACGGCAATCTTTTCGGTTGTCAACGCCGTCCTGCTGAAACCCGTCGCTGCTCCCGACCCGGACCGCGTCGTGTACTTCGTGAACACGTCGCCGCGCGGGCCGGGCTCGGGCGCGTCGCCCGCCAAATTCGTGCATTGGAGCCACCAGACCGACGTCGTGCAGGACGCCTCCGCATTCCGCACAACGATCGTCAACCACACGACCAGCGGCGAGCCCGAGCAGCTGCGCGCCGGCCAGGTGAGCGAGGCGTTCTTCCGTCTCTTCGGCGCGCGCGTTCTCCACGGTCGGACGTTCACGCCCGAAGAGGATCGGCCGAACGCCGGAAAAGTGGCGGTGCTCGGCCACGGATTGTGGACCCGGCGCTTCGGCAGCGATCCGACCGTGGTCGGGCGTTCGATTACGATCGGGGGCGAGCCGCACACGATCGTCGGCGTTCTGGCATCCGGCTTCGACGTCGAGGGCTTCGGCGGTCGGAATCCGGAGATCTGGATTCCCTTTCAAATCGATCCCAACTCGACCGATCAGGGACATTACTTCAGTGTGGTCGGACGACTGAACCCGGGCGTGACCGTGGATCAGGCCAAGGCACGGCTGCAGCTCTCCGCGCAGGAATTCCGCGCGCGCTTCCCGAACGCGCTCGGTCCAAATGCGGGCTTCAGCGTCGATCGCATGCGCGATGTGCTCGTGAGAAACGTGCGATCGACTCTGCTCGTTCTGGCGGGTGCTGTCAGCTTCGTGCTGCTCATCGCCTGCGCGAACGTCGCCAATCTGCTCCTGGTGCGCGCCACCGGCCGCCGGCGTGAAATCGGTGTACGCGTGGCGCTCGGCGCCGGGCGCAGCCGCATCGTTCGGCAGCTCCTCACCGAGAGCGTCGTGCTGTCTATCGCCGGCGGAACTCTCGGCTTGTTTCTGGGCGTTGCGGGTATCCGCGCGCTGCTCTCGATCAACACGGCGAACCTACCCCGTGTCGGCGAAAACGGCGCGCTGGTGGCCGTGGATTGGCGCGTCGTGCTGTTTGCGCTGGGCGTCTCCATCGCAACCGGTGTTCTGTTCGGACTCATCCCGGCACTGCAGGCGTCGCGCACCGATCTCAGCTCGACCTTGAAGGAGAGCGCCGGCCGATCGGGGACGGGCTTCCGCCAGAACAAGGCGCGTGCAGTCCTCGTGGTCGTCGAGGTCGCGCTCGCGTTGATTCTGCTCGTCGGATCGGGGCTGCTGATTCGCACATCGCTCGCCCTGAGCAGCGTCGACCCTGGATTCGACGCCGCGCACGTCCTGACGATGAGGATGTCGCTGAAGAACCCGAAATACAACCAGTCGGACGCCGTGGAGCGCCTCGTCGAGGACGGCGTCCAGCGCCTGCGCGCCGTTCCGGGCGTGGAGGCCGCCAGCGCGGCGTGCTGCGTTCCACTGGAAGGCGGATACGGCCTGGGCTTCGCCATTCAGGGCCGGCCGCTCAGCGACGGACCATTCCACGGCGGCGGCAGCTGGCTGACGGTATCACCGGGCTACTTCGAGGTCTTCAAGATCGCGATGAAGCGCGGGCGTTCGTTCGCCGAACACGACGACAGGCTGGCGCCGCCGGTCGTGATCATCAACGAAGCCTTTGCGCGGCGGTATTTCAAGGACGGCGATCCCCTGAACGAGCGGCTCACGATCGGCTACGTGGGTACCTTCGGCATACGCGAATTCAAGGGCGAGCAGCCGCGTCAAATCATCGGCGTCGCGAGCGACGTGCGCGACGGCGCACTCAACAGCGAGCCGCAGCCGGCCATGTACACTCCCCAGGCGCAGCTGCCGGATGCGGCGAACCAGTTGAATCTCAGCATCACGCCGATGGCCTGGGTCGTGCGGACTCGAATGGCCCCCTACTCGGTCCGCGGCGCCATCGAGGAGCAGCTGCGCCAGGCAAGCGGTCTCCCCGTATCGGACGTGCGTTCGATGGACGACGTCGTGTCGCGATCGATTTCCCGTCAGCGATTCAACATGCTGCTGATGATGGTGTTCGGCATCTCCGCTCTTCTGCTTGCGGCGATCGGCATCTACGGCCTGATGGCGTACTCGGTCGAACAGCGCACACAGGAAATCGGCATCCGACTCGCGCTCGGCGCGGACGACTCCACCGTGAGACAGATGATTCTCGTCCAGGGCATGCGGCTCGCGCTGGCGGGCGTCATCATCGGGCTGGCCGTGGCCTTCGGCCTCGCGCGCGTGATCGCGACGCTGCTGTACGGCGTCACCCCCCACGATCCGCTGGTGTTCGTCACCGTGCCGGCTGCCTTGACGGCGGTGGCGCTAGCCGGGGTGTGGCTGCCGGCGCGGCGGGCGGTCAAGGTCGATCCCGTCGTCGCGCTGCGCGCCGAGTAGTGGCCTTCGCGCGCCTCATATAATGCGTCGATGCCAGCACCCGGCGCGCGCCTGGTCGATGCCGATGTCAGCGGTGGCTCGCGCGCGCACGGCATCAGCGCGGCCGGCTGGCGCATCGTACTGCTCGCCAGCCTCGGTGGAACACTCGAGTTCTACGACTTCGTCATTTTCGGCATCTTCGCCAAGGACATCGGCGACGCGATATTTCCCAATCCAACCGAGCTGATTTCGCTGATGGTGTCGTTTGCGACGTTCGCCGTCGGGTATTTCGCGCGGCCAATCGGCGGCATTGTCCTGAGTCACTTCGGCGATAGGTACGGCCGTCGGCGTGTATTCCTCGTGTCGCTGTTCGTGATGTCGGGCGCAACGTTGGGGATGGGACTCGTGCCATCGTTCGCAACTGCCGGCGCCGCTGCCAGCGCGCTGATGGTGACGCTGCGGCTCCTGCAGGGTTTCTGCCTTGGCGGGGAGTTGCCGGGCGCGTTGACCTACGTTGTGGAAACCGCGGCGGAGCACGCGCCGTTCGTGTGCGGCGTCGTGTTCTCGTGTGTGACGCTGGGCGTTGCGGCCGCGACTGGCGTCAGTCTCGCGGTCCGCACGTGGCTGCCGCCAGAGATGATCGCGACGGTCGGCTGGCGCATCGCCTTCATTCTCGGAGGCCTGGGCGGTCTGGTCAGTTTCGTGCTCCGTCGATCGCTCGAAGAATCGCCTGAATTCGCGCGGATGAAGGAACTGGCCGCTCGACAGCCCTTTGCCGAGGTGATGAAGAGCCACCTGTCGAAGGTCGCAATCGGCGTGTCGATCCTTGCGGCGACCGCCGGATTCAACGGGCTCTTCTTTGCACACATGGCGGCTTACACATCGGGCGTACTGCACTACGAACCTCGTCAGGCTGTCGTCGCGCAGACGATTGGAGTGGTCGTTCACGCCGCCGGCATCTTCTTCGTAGGATGGCTTGCCGTTCGCGTCACTCCACGACTGCTGCTTCGTGCTGGAGCGGTCGTCCTGGCTGCGCTCGCGTTTCCGTTTTACAACGCGTTGGCAAACCATAGCGCGAACGCGACCGTATTGCTGATACTCGCGGGGCTGTGCGCAAGCCTCGTCAACGGCACCTTTGCCGTCCTCCTGACCGATCTCTTTCCAACACGGGTCCGGTTCAGCGGCGTCGCGCTCGGGTTCAACGTCGCCTTCACTGTCTTCAGCGGCACCGCGCCGCTCGTTGCGACCAGCCTCATTCGTTCGACCGGTATAATCACCGCGCCGGCGTTGGTGATGATTGCGTGCGGCGCGTTGACACTGCTTGCCAGCTTTGGTCTCAGCTCGCGCGGCGGGCATGTTTGGAGATGAGTGGCGTTTGTAGCGCCGACCCGTTCAGAGTCGGTTACAGCCGCGAACCTTCGAGTGTTGCGAGACCCATCGCCGCAAAGGCCGTTCCGAACATCACCCCGGACGCCACGAACAACCACGACCTGCCGGGCCAGACTTGTGACGACATCCCGACGATGACCGATCCGCTCAGCGCTGCAGGAATCCAGGCTGCCAGCTTGCGTGCCCGCCACCCAATGAGGCAGAGCGTCGATATAGCCACCGCAAAGATCAATGCGCCGGACGGATAGAGATCAAGGCCTGGTATCGCGCGACTCGATCGAATCAGCAGCATCCCGATGAGTGCCAGCGCGAACACAAAGCCGCCCGTCTTGCCGAGGTCCTCGTAACAGAGTTCATAGAAACCCAGCACTCCTGCGAGAAGGAATACGTCCACGACGATGTAGATGGCCTGCAAGTGCGAGTCGGAGACGGCTAGGGGAAAGGAGGTCACAGCGCGCAGCGCTCCGCCGATGAAAGCCGCCATTCCACCGGCCCGAATCAGTGTGGCTCTGGTCATACGAGGCGGTCATTGAATCACAACTGTTCGGCCAAAGCACGGCAACGAAGGCACACGCAAGAACCGCCCGACGCACTGAGCGGCCTGCCTGGCGTAATGCTCGACGGCACCTCTGTGTTCCCAGCGACCGTGCATGTCGATTACTCGATCTGATTCAACATGCGCCAGTCGGTCTTTCCGGTTTTCTTTGCGATCGTTGCGCACTTTGCAGTCAAATTTGGGGGATCGCTATGCGCATCACGCGGCGTCGATTTGGCGCAATGGCCGGCGGTGCGTGGGTGTCGCTTACCTCTGCCACGTGCGCGAGCCTGAGCGAGTCGTTCGCGACCGGCGATGGGCGGCTCACGGCACGGCCGCGCATCGGTGTCACGACAACGGGCGACGGTACGCACGCACTGGGTCTGGACCGCGACCGCGATGCGATCCTTCAGCTGCCCGCAAACGTCCCTCCAACGCCATTGCCCCTGATTGTGCTGCTGCACGGCGCCACCGGAAATGGTCAGGGCATCTTGCGGCGGGTGGGCGCCGCCGCCGGCGACGCGGGCATCGCGGTGCTCGCCCCCGACTCGCGCAACGGCACGTGGGACGCCATTCGTCAGGGCTTCGGCCCGGATGTCACGTTCCTCGACCGCGCGCTCGAGCGCGTATTCAATACCGTATCGGTGGATCCAGCGCGAATGGCGATAGGTGGCTTTTCCGACGGCGCCACATACGCGATCGCGCTTGGCTTGATCAATGGCGATCTGTTCCGGCGTGTGGTCGCGTTCTCGCCTGGGTTCATCGTTCCGCGCGAACCACACGGCAAGCCGGAGTTCTTCGTTTCGCATGGCACGAACGATCGCATCCTCCCAATCGATGAAACCAGCCGCGTGATCGTGCCGACGCTTCAACGCCACGGTTACACCGTCACATTCCGAGAATTCGACGGCGTGCATGAGGTACCGGCCGCCATCGCGGCCGAGGGTTTGCGATGGGTGGCGGCAACGAAACCAGCGTAAAGCCGATTCCCGACTGGTTGGAACCGATGGCCGCCACGCTCACACAGCAGCGGTTCACGGGTCCCGACTGGATTTTCGAGCGAAAGTTCGACGGCATCCGCGTGATTGCCTTCAAGCGCGGATCCGACGTTCGCCTGTTCTCACGAAACCGGCTGCCTCAAGCAATCCCGCCGCTCGCGGACGCGATTGCGACCCTGCCGGTGCACGAAGCCATCCTCGACGGCGAAGTCACGTGGTCTCACGGCGGCGTCGCCTATCACGTGTTCGACATCATGTGGCACGACGGACGAAGCGTCACGGCTCTGCCGCTCGAACGCCGCCGTGAGCTCCTCCAGGCGTTGCCTCTTCGGCCTCCGCTTCATCGCGTGGTGACGCTCGACGGACCGGAGCCGTGGGAACGTGCGCGCAGGGAGGGATGGGAAGGCGTTGTGGCCAAGCGGCGCGATTCGCCGTACGAGCATCGCCGGTCGCCGCACTGGCTCAAGATGAAATGCGAGGCATCGCAGGAGCTCGTCGTCGGGGGCTTCACCGATCCGCAGGGCGCGCGCGTCGGACTGGGAGCGCTGCTCGCCGGCTACTTCGACGGCGACGATCTGGTCTTCGCCGGAAAGATCGGGACGGGGTTCGACACCAGGCTGCTGCTGGATCTTCGAGCGCAACTGGACAAACTCGAAATCGCTCAGCCGCCGTTCACCAAGGGAACCGGGTTGCCGCGTCTTCGCGTTCATTGGGTGCGCCCGGAGATCGTGGAGCAGGCCGCCTACATCGAGTGGACGGTCCATGGCAAGCTGCGCCACCCGCGGCTGCTTGGCGTCCGCACCGACAAAACGGCGCGCGAGGTCGTCCGCGAAACACCGTGATTACCCATCCAGAGAAGGTCCTCTTCCCGGCGGACGGTATCACCAAAGGCGAGCTCGCGAGCTATTACGAGCGCGTCGCGCTGCTCATGTTGCCGCACGTCCGCGACCGGCCGCTCACGATGGAGCGATATCCCTCGGGCATCGGCAAGAAGGGTTTCTTCCACAAGGACGTGTCGAAGGGATTTCCTGCGTGGCTCGGCCGGATCGAGGCGCCCAAGAAGGATGGCACGGTCCACTACGCCGTTTTGTCCGACACCCGAAGCCTGCTCTGGATGGCGAACCAGAATTGCATCACGCCACATGTCTGGACGTCGCGGGCGCCGGCACTGTATCAACCGGACATCTGTGTGTTCGATCTCGATCCGTCAAGGGAGGACGAGCCTGACGTCCTGCGCGCTGCCGCCATGGCGCTCCGTAATTTTCTGCTCGATCTCGATCTACCAAGCTGGCTGAAGACCTCCGGTTCCAAAGGATTTCACATCGTTGTGCCGCTCGACGGGAACTCCCGGATGGGAGAGGTCGGCCGCTTTGCGCACAGCGTCGGCTCGATCCTCGTGAGACGTCATCCCGATATGCTGACCCAGGAGTTCAGCAAGGCGGATCGCGGCGGCCGCATCCTGGTCGACACGGGACGGAATGGGTACAGCGCGACTTTTGCCGCACCGTATGCGGTCCGCGCCAAGCCTGGTGCTCCCGTTTCCGCGCCTTGTCGCTGGGACGAGCTCGAGCGCGGCGAGGCGAGCCCGCAAACGTTCACGCTTCGGACGATGGCCGAGCGCATCGCTGCGATCGGGGATGTGTGGTCGGACATGCTGGCCGTCAAGCGTTCGCTTCGTCGCGCGCTGGAGCAAGTGCGAGATCTAAAAAAATTCCTCTGAATCGAGCAGTTTGACGGTACTATCTATACTCTCTGTGCAACTGCGCCCTCACCCCGACTTATGATGGAGCCAGTGCGGGGCTGGGTAGGTTGATCGCCTTCATACTCCCGGCTCTAAAGTGTCTATTGATAGCCTTTCAACTCTGGGACCAGAGGAGGATGCTTCCAACTTCAGGTTTCAGAAGGAGCGTGCAATGAAGAGAATCGTCGGAGTCGCCATCCTCCTCGCCACCATGTTGCTCCCGAGCGTTGCGGCGGCGCAAAACGAGCACCCGGAGAGTCAGGTCTCCTCTGCCGGCAACGCGGGTACCACGAAGGCGCGACAAGAGCAGCAGTACGCCCAGGCGACGTTTATACAGGACCTGCCTTGCACGCATCTGGAGGGCTTTGCCGTGGTCGCAGACACGACCTTGCGG
The DNA here is from genome assembly GCA_046728115.1 of Acidobacteriota bacterium. GTDB lineage: Bacteria > Acidobacteriota > Vicinamibacteria > Vicinamibacterales > CAVVIG01 > CAVSWN01. Next base: position 7,912 of record JBKPDW010000126.1, read on the forward strand.
CCAGGCACGATCCGGGTTTTTGAAGTTCAACAAATACGGGTGCAAAAGTTCGACACCTGCGATCAATCCGATCCAACCGGCGTCAAGCAGGTTATCGACGCCAGAGGCGATGGCGTCATCTCGGCTCTCGTCATCGACTTTGACAACGAGACTGCGTCGGCAGCCGCCGAACTCGATGCATTCGACCTTATCGGTCGGACATCTCTCACGCTGAACTTACACCTGGTCTGGTCGGTCCAACATCCCATCAATGGGATCTTCTCGTTCGACCACGTCGATCGCTCCGATTTTCTGGTGTCCGAGACCGATGTCAAATCACACGGCAATTCGAAGAGTGCCATCGTTTCTGGCAGCATCAACGACGGCATCAATGAGTACGCCAGCCCCTTGGGACTGGGAGTCATTGGAACTCAGTCGATTAAAACCATCGTTCGGCCGCACTGAACAACCTCCGTCCCCCGCCAACCTCCATCCCGACCGGTTGGGACGGAGGTCAGGCCAGGGACGGAGATCGGAGCCTATCGAGGCGATATGTCAACCGTGACCCGGTACGAACCGCGGTTGTCCTGCATGTAGTCGTCGTTTACGCCCAGATAGAGCTGACCGCTTTCCGGAGCGCGCACCGTACGACGGCTGCCGATCATGAAGGGCGCCGAGTTGCCGATTCGACCGATCAGACTGCCGGCCGGCGCAGATCGGAACGGCGCATTATCGGCGCGGCGACCCGACTCGGCGCCGGACGGCGTTGCGAAGTCGGCGCCGTTGTTGCTCAATTGCACTCTGCCCTCCGCGTCGAAGTTCATCACGTCGCCGGCTTCGACCCAGATGCCCGTGTCGTTCCACTGTTCAGCGGGATTCACGGTTACGAGCTGACCCGACGTCGCACGAACGCCGAACTCGGTGGCTGCGAGCTCGCGGGCGCTGAGGACGCCGTCGCCGTTGGAGTCGAGTTGATCGAAACTGCGCCGCGATCCCAGCCATTCACTGCGTGAGACTACGCCGTCGCGGTTGCGATCGAGTCTGAGCAGCTGATCGGATATGCTGTTGCGGTCAGCGTTCGGATAGCGGTCCGGATAAGTGTTTCGGTTCCGGTACCGATAGTCGCCGTCGGCGACGGCGCGGCCGCCGGTCTCGATTCTTGCGTTACGGATCGTCGATCCTGACGAGCCGAGCGCCGTCACCAACACCAGCGGGTATTGTGGCGCTCGGCGACTCTCGAATGTGACGCGGCCATTCCTCAAGTACTCGACACGCCCGCGGACAATGGCAATCCGGAACGTATCGCCGGCCGCATAGTCGATATCGGAGCCGGACATATATCGCCCGTTTTCCATCACATCCGCGGTTCCATTTCCGTTGAATCGAAGTCCGTAGTCGATGCTGTTGAACCGCGGATTGCCCTCGGCGTGACCGAGCCCGGCCATCCAGAACGAGTACGGGTCGTCAACGACGAACTCGACGTAGCCGTCGCCGCCGCGAATGATTTGCCGCGACACCGCGCCGGCATCGTCACAACCGTCACATCCACCAGCTTTCTGAACACTGTTGCCGCGGGCCATCGCGTTCACGACGTTCATCCACTGGACAGGTTGTTGGGCCAAGGCGACCCCCGCGGACGCTACGAACAACGCTCCCGCCGCGAAGGCGCTCAACGCCCCCGATCGGCTGAGCATGCTTGTCTGGACGCGCATGACTGTCTCCTCCATTTCGGTGTAACGGCCGGATCTAGAGAACCCCGACCGTCACCTGGTCATAGGAGCAGGATTGGTGCCATTGCGTCTCGACCGTAGGGCTCAACGGTATCGGCTTCTATGCTGCTATGCGGCGAGCAGACGATCGAAGAACGATCGATATCGTGTTCGAATGGAGGAGACACATCGGCTTGAAATGCCGGTCGCCGGAAAGAACACCGTGAAACTGTCGCGTCTGTTACGCTACTTCACATCCGGAGAAGCAGGAATGGACAGACGAATGCCATTGGTCATCGGCACAGCCTTGCTGGCAGCCGGCGGATCGTTCGCTGATACGTCCGCGCGCGCCGCGCACACGTCCAGGAGCGAGATCGCGGCGCCTCAACCGGCACTTCCGAAACCAGCGGATCTCGTATTGCGCGGCGGAAAGATTGTCACGGTTGACGACGCGCGGCCCCAGGCCGAAGCGCTTGCCGTCATAGGCGACACCATCGCGGCTGTCGGATCCAATCAGGACATCCAGCGATACATCGGAAGCAACACACGCACGATCGAGCTGAAGGGCGCGCTGGCGGTGCCAGGATTCATCGACGCGCACGCGCACTTCACCGGTGTCGGCGATGCGGCCCGCAATCTGAAACTGTCCACGGCGAAGGATTGGAACGACATCGTGCGCATGGTCGCCGACGCCGCGAAGACGGCCAGGCCTGGCGAATGGATTCTGGGGCGCGGCTGGCATCAGGAGAAGTGGTCCGAGGTTCCATCGCCCAACGTGGAGGGCTTCCCGCTGCACGAGGCGCTCAGTCGCGCGTCACCAAACAATCCGGTCTGGCTGACGCATGCAAGCGGGCATGCCGGATTCGCGAATGCGCTCGCGATGAAGATAGCCGAGGTCTCGAAAACGACGGCCGATCCCGCGGGCGGCAAGATTCTGCGAGACAAGGATGGCAATCCGACCGGACTGTTCAACGAGCGCGCGCAGTCGCTCATCGGCGACGCGCTGGCACGCGACCGGGCGACCCGTACGCCGGATCAGGTGGAAGCCGACCTGCGGACGGTCATCGATCTGGCGGCGCGCGAGAGCCTCTCCAAGGGTCTGACCACCGTGACGGACGCCGGTTCGCCGCCAGGCACGATCGACGTCATGAAGAAAGTCGTGGACGAGAACAAGCTGCCGCTGCGCGTCTGGATGATGCTGCGCGAATCGCCCGACAAGCTTACGGCCGACATGCCGAAATATCGCGTCGTGAACTACGGCGACAAGCGATTTACGGTGCGTGGCATCAAGCGTGCGATCGACGGCGCGCTTGGCTCGCGAGGCGCCTGGATGTTGGCGCCGTACGCAGACCTGCCGTCGACGAGCGGTCTCAACACGGATTCGCTCGACGATATCCGGCAGTCTGCCGAGCTCTCGATCCAATACGACTATCAACTGGCGGTTCACGCCATCGGCGATCGGGGCAATCGGGAAACCCTGAACATTTTCGAGGATGCGTTCAAGCGGCATCCCGAGAAGAACGGCAAGCTGCTCCGGTGGCGCATCGAGCACGCTCAGCACCTGAACAGCGCGGACATTCCTCGGTTCGGGCAGCTTGGTGTCATTGCCTCGATGGAGGGCATCCATTGCACTTCCGATGCGCCGTACGTGTTCGCGCGACTTGGAGCCGTCCGCGCCGAAGAAGGCGCGTACGTGTGGCAGAAGCTGATGAAGTCGGGAGCCACTATCGCCAACGGCACCGATGCTCCGGTCGAGGACATCGATCCGATTCCGTCGTTCTACGCGTCGGTCGCCAGAAAGCTCAAGGATGGATCCGTGTTCTTCCCTGAGCAGCGTATGAGCCGCATGGAAGCCTTGCGGTCGTACACCATCAATGCGGCCTACGCAGGTTTCGATGAAACGATCAAAGGATCGCTGGCCGTCGGCAAGCTGGCGGACATCACCGTGGTTTCCAAGGATTTGATGACCATCCCTGAAGACGACATCCCGACCGCCAGGGTGCTCTACACGATCGTGGGCGGCAAGGTGCAATACACGGCCGCAAACGCCGCGTCATCGTTGGCAGGACGTTGAAGAGGTCGTCTTCTCTCAACCCCTTGCCGCGCCGCCCCGTCTGCTGATGCGTTCCGAACAGGACCATCTGGCTGATCAGACGTCTCGACTACCGCCGCGACCCGAAGATCCGCGCGCCACGGTCGACTTTCTCGAGCAGGCGGCAAAAAGGCCTCTCGGGCTCTGTTTAGCGTGTAGGATTGAGGGACCGATATGTTCGAGCAGGTTGGACGCGGTGCAGTTCTGGCGGGCCGCCTGTTACGCGCCAACGCCGGTCGTTTGTCGCATCCACTGAAACTGAACCTCGCCCTCACCTACTGGTGCCAATACAAGTGCAAGACCTGCAACATCTGGCAACGCCGGCCGACCGATGAACTGACGACCGAGGAGATCCTGCGGTTCATCGCCCAGAACCCGTCAGTGTCCTGGCTCGACGTCACCGGCGGGGAGATTTTTCTGCGAGAGGACATCAACGAGATCTTCGACGCCATTGTGGATTCGTGGCGCGACCTGTTCATCCTGCATTTCCCGACGAACGGGTTCCAAACCAGGCAGATCGTGGCCGCAGCCGAGCGGCTCGCCCGGTCGCACGTTCCGCACCTCATCGTCACCGTCAGCATCGACGGCGATGAAACGCTCAACGATGCTGTCCGCGGGATCAAGGGAGGATTCAAACGGCAGATCGAAACGCTCAACGCGCTCAGGCGGATCGGACGGATTCGGACCGTCGCGGGTATGACGCTCTCGCGCTACAACGTCGGTCAGGTGCAACGTACGTTTGAAGCCGTTCGAGCGGAATGTCCGGGGCTGACGCTGGAGGACTTCCATCTGAATTTCGCCCAGGTGTCCGATCACTACTACGGCAATGGCGGCGACACGGTGACGGCATCGCCCGACGCGGCGATCCGCGAGCTGCGCTGGTACCGCGCGGAGCGAACGCATCGTGGCGGCCCGGCCGACTGGGTCGAAGAAAAATTTCTTCGCGAGTTGGAACGCTTTCTCGAGTCGGGCCGGACCCCTATGCCGTGTCACTCCCTGCGTTCGAGCTGCTTCATCGATCCATGGGGGACGGTGTTTCCATGCATCACCTACACGCGCCCCCTCGGCCGCTTGCGGGATACGGACATGCGGCTGGCGCCGATCTGGAACAACGCCGCAACGGTCGATGTCCAGCATGAGATTTGGCGCGGCGACTGCCCGCAGTGCTGGACCGCGTGCGAGGCCTATCACTCTATTCTCGGGAATATCGTTCGCCCGTTTGCGAGCGTCGGCGACCGATCAGTTTCCACCGATTCGACCAACCGACGACTGCCCCTGACGCGCGTGGGTGAAGAGTGACCAGGTAGGTTCCAGATGGAGCTCCCCTCCGACGTCACCGTCGTCATCGCGGCCAAGGACGAAGAGGCCACAATTGGCCAGGTCGTATCTTCGTGCCGACCCTATGCGCACGAAATCATCGTCGTGGTGGATCGACCGGGGCGCGATCGCACAGCCGAACGCGCAATCCAATCGGGCGCCCGCGTGCTCCTCGATCACGGCCGCGGCAAAGGCGACGCCATCCGCTGCGCCATCCCGCACATCGCGACGCCTCTCACCGTGTTCATCGATGCCGACGGATCGCATGAGGCCCGCGACATTCCGCGACTGGTACAGCCGATTCTCGACGACCGGGCCGACCACGTCTCGGCATCGCGCCTCAAAGGCGGATCCAGCGAGCTGCACGGCGGCTTCGACGAGTTCTTGCGGCTAACGGGCAGCTCCTTGATCACGGCGTGCATCAACTGGCGGTTCGGCGCTTGCTTGAGCGACAGTCAGAACGGATTTCGCGCCATCCGTACCGATCTCCTGCGTCAACTGGGCTTGACGTCCAACAGCACGACGATCGAGCAGGAAATGATCATGAAGTCGCTGGCGATGGGACAGCATGTCGACGAAGTCGGGAGTCACGAATATCGACGGCTGTGCGGCGTCTCGCGGATTCGGCTCTCTCGCGTGGCCGTTCGATACGTCGCGAACGCCATTCGGCATCTCGTGTTCACGCGGCGCCCCCCCGCACTGGCGCCGTCGCGCGCGGAGCAGCCTTTGCCCACCGCGCACGCCGACCGCGTGTGAACATCCTCGGCCTCTGGGACGGCCACGACGCCGGTGCGGCGCTTCTCGTGGACGGCCGCATCGCCGCCGCGGTCAACGAAGAGCGATTCACTCGCCGCAAGCTCGACATCGTCTTCCCGCAGCGTTCCATCGAGATATGCCTGGCCATTGCAGGACTGCATCGCTCCGCGGTCGACATCGTGGCTGCTTCGACCAGCGACGTCGCGAAGGCGATCGGGCGCGTCTTCCCGTCGACCAAGGAGGCTTACTACCAGGTGCGGCGGCGAAAAGCGCCCCCGGGACTCCTGTCGGGGCTGCGCAGGCGCGGAAAGTATCTGTTGACGGAAGTGGCGCCTAACGCAGCGAGCCGCGCCGTCAATCGCTGGGCGCTCGGTCGGGCGCTGGCGGCGGCGGGCCTGGGGCACGCCGCGCTGGACGTGCACGACCATCACGCCTGCCATGCGGCAGCCGCGGCGTATGCAAGTCCGTTCGACGCGGCCGTCGTCATGACGATCGATGGCCTGGGCGACGGCAAGTCCGCGACCGTCAGCCGCTATCGCAACGGTCGAATCGACCTCATCGCCTCCACGCCGGCGCGTCATTCACCGGGCGTGTTCTTCGAACACGTGACGCACCTGCTCAACATGCGGGAACTCGAGGACGAAGGCAAAGTGATGGCCATTGCCGATTACGCGTCACCGATCGACGACATGGCGAACCCGATGCAATCGCTCCTGACCGCACGAAGCCTCGAGTTCGTTACGCCGGTGGCGGGTCACCGCCTGCGCGCGCCGCTCGGCGATCTGCTGTGGCGCTTTCCGAACGAGCAGTTCGCGTACATGGCGCAGCGGACGCTCGAGCGGGCGTGCGTATCAATCGCGGCCGAATCGGTCAGGCAAAGCGGCGAAGCGCGAATTGCAATGGCCGGCGGCGTCGCCTCCAACGTCAAGATGAACCGGCTCGTTCGGCTGCTCGACGGTGTCGATGACGTATTCGTGTTTCCGCACATGGGCGACGGCGGGCTGGCGCTCGGCGCGGCCCTGCTGTCGCACGCCGCGCGCGCAGGCAGCGCGCCGCACATTGAACTGGGCGACCTGGCGCTCGGCCCCGAGTACTCCGACGACGAGGCTGAAACCGCGCTACAGGCGAGCGGACTGCGGTATCAGCGCTGTCCGGATGTCGCCGCAACGGTAGGACGACTGTTGACCGACGAGCTGATCGTGCTGTGGTTTCAGGGCCGGATGGAATACGGTCCCCGTGCGCTTGGTCATCGCAGCGTGCTCGCGCGCCCCGATCGTCCACGGCTTCGCGATCGTCTGAATGTCGCGCTCAAGCGCCGCGTCTGGTATCAGCCGTTCTGCCCCAGCATCCTCGAGCGCGACGCGCGAATGGTGCTGGCCGATTTCACGGGCAGTCCCAACCGTCACATGACGATGGCTTACATGGTGCGGCCGGAGTACCGCGACGCCCTCAGCGCTGTGATCAATATCGACGGTTCGTGTCGTCCGCAGATGGTGCCCGACGACGCGCCGGGCCGATTTCGTTCGCTGCTCGAGGCGGTGCGAAGCCACATCGGGGTGGGCGCTGTACTGAATACGAGCTTCAACGTTCACGGAGCACCGCTCGTGTGCACGCCGCACGAAGCGATCGAGGTGTTCGTGGAAACCGGGGCCGATGCGCTCGCGATCGGCCCCTTTCTCGTCAGACAGACGCAGTAGCTACGGGCACACGCCGTTCAATTTGGTGAACGGCACGCCCTGATCAATGCTGTCGGTGTTTCCCGAATCGTCGGTGATGGTCAGCCGGACGGACGCCGTGACATTGGTTCCAGAACCCTGCA
>JBKPDW010000127.1:0-22062 GCA_046728115.1 Acidobacteriota bacterium
GACGATGAGCCGGATGCAAGCAGTCCGTCACCAGAATTCACTCATCGTCATTCGATGGCTGGTCGCAAGCGCGGAAACCAATTCGAACGGTGCGATGCGGCGTACGAGGGCACGCGGGCTCTTTTAGGCGATTTGATCCGAACTGCTGATGTTGCGCACATTCTGCACATACTTCAGGATCAGTGGGCCGCTGGACACCGATTCATGCCGTGGGGAGGTTTTTCTAATTGGCCGCAGGGAACGTCACCAGGTGGCCATCTCATGGGCGACCTTTTTCCCAGCAACGATGCATTGGTAGGGGCAAGCATGGTCACACGGCGGTTCCTGTTTGATTTCATGAACGGCCACGTCGGCAATCCGGGCGACTACTTGATGAATTTCTGCGGCTAGATCTTCACCAATGATTTCAGCAATCGCCGAATGCAAGCCGCGTGTTGGAGTGGTTCTTCTTAGTGCTTGGACGTGTGCGACGACATGCGGCTGCCAGAATCGACCCTCTGGAAGCCAATCGGTTGTTACCGGCGACGTGGCGCCTGGGAACATTCTCATCGAGGTGAGTAGTCCGAAATCGACTAGCGATCCATATTGGCGGTATCGCGTCGTACCCGCTCAAGGGTTGGTGCAACAGATTAGCGCGGGTCCCCACAGCGATCCATATACGGCCACGAGATTCGACTGCTTTAAGGGAGTCTCCGTACCATCCGCGGATCACATCTTTGTTGCCGAATGCTCAGGGCAGTCATTTCTTGCTCATGCCGAATTCACCGTTTCGGAAGTGCGCTCTGGCCACATTTTGTTTCGATGGGATCCCCCAGGATGGCAAGGAGTTGCCGGATTCCTTTGGTCGCCGAACTCACGCTCGGTTGCATTGTTAACGTATTCCGAGCGACGCGGCAGAGGCCCAATGGACCTCGTTTGGGCTGTGGCTGGACATCCGGTCCCTTACCACACTTTCTTCGTAGAACTGATAGACGTGCAACGCGAGCGGTCGATCAAATACGTTGTCAGAAAAGACGTCTATATGGGGGAGGGCAGAATTCTGACGTGGACGCTGAATGACCGAACGAACTGACGCGCCACGTCACGACGACAACGACATGCCGCGTTGGAAGAATCCGCTGACGTCTGCCGATCAGAACCGAAAACGGACGCCGCCGCCGAACTGCAACCCGCCGACCTTCAGATTCGACACCGCCGGCAGGTCAACCTCGCCGCCGGCGTAGCGAATGAAGAAGCCAACCCCGTACTCCTCGGCCAGCTTGTAACTGATGTCGAGGCCCACATTGCCAGCCTTGGCGGTCGTCGCCGACTGGCTGTCCACTGACATCGCCGCCGTCGAAGCCGTCGGCGAGACGCTGATTGAGGCAACGTCCTGACTCACGTGCAGGATCGTCGGCCCGCCAGACAGCGCGAAATCGATCCGGTTGTTCAGCGGCACCGTGTAGATGAACTGGAAGTTCACCCCGAACATGTTCTGGTTCATATCGCCGGGCGGGGTGGGCGTTATAGTGGTGAATCGACCGAAAAAGACCGGATCCGGCATGATGGCGGCGCCGGATGCGGCGCTCTTGGCGCGGCCCAGCCAGATTCCCCCACCCACCGCCATGTGCGGGGCGAACTGATAGCCGCCCGAGGCGTCGAACACGAATGCACTGCCGATGTTCTGGCGCGTTTCGTAGCTTCCGGTTTCGTTGAAGCTGCTGAACGTGCCGCTACTTCCGAATGACCGATCCTGAAACTGGCCGCCCGCACTGAGGTTGACGAATACTTCGCCCGGGGACCGAGGGCTAGGGGTCTGGGCAAATGAGGTCGTTGCCCCAATGAGCAGTCCAGCAATCGTGGCAGTTACGGTCATCGTCTTCTTCATCGATCTCCTCGTCATGCTATGTGTGTCGATCCTTGCGCCGCGGTTTCCTCGGCGCATTCGGGCAGTGCTCACGCACCAATTCAACAACCTGCTCGAAAACTCCAGGATACTCAGGCGAGAAAGGCTTTGGTATCCTACCACGACTGCCAAACGACATCCATGGCCGAGTTCGACATCCGCAGCGACGCAATCCGCGTCGAAGACGTGATGGAACAGATCCGCGCCCGGATCCGCGACAAGCGTGGCGTGGACTACACGGAGCAGCAGATCCGGGACCTGGCTGCAGTCAAGCTGGAGTCCTTCCTGGATCCCCGTGCCGTGCGATCGGATCTGTTGAAACAGTTTCGAGCGACCCGACCGTCACAGCTGTTCGAGCCGTTCGGGCCTGATCCGTTGTTCAGCGCCCGTCGATCGATCGTTGCGCGCCTTCGAGCGCTGTTGCGGCCCTTGCTGCGCCTGTTCTTCAATCCCCAACCCGTCATGGAGTCGTTCGGCCGCATCAACGTCCTGGCCGAGATCCACACGGCAGAACGTGATCAGTACTTCGAGCTCCTGCACAACCTGGTGCTGGAGCTCACGCGCACGACGATCGAGCTGAGAAATCTCAAGATGCGCGTCGATTCGCTTTCGAGCCGGCTCGATTTCGACGAGCGCCGCGCGCGAGCGCTCGAGAGCGCGGTCGTCTACCGATCGCAGCCTTCGAGATCGATGCCGCAAACTGCCGACGCGTCGCAGCCGATCGAAGGGCCCGGCCAACGGAGCCATCGCATCGCCAGCCGAAGGTGGCGCCGCGAACGTCCTCCCGCCGCAGAGGTCATGGGATCATCAGCCCTGAACCTCACACGGAGCGACACAGCGTCCAATCCGACTGGTTCTGAGAGCAGATCGCAGGCAATCACCGACGCCACAGAACGAAAAACAAACCTTTCGCCCCCCGACGACGAAACCAAATCTGAGTAGCAATTCGCGTTCCCTTTAGTGTGCGCACCCGCACAGCTGCGGTCCGCCTCTTGCTGGGACCCCATGCGGAGGTCGCGCATGCTGACTCGTCAGTTGCGAGCTTTCGTCGCGTGTTTCATCTTCTCGATCACAATCGTTCCGCAGGTGTGTGCGCAGAACGACACGCCGTCTATTTTCGGCCACGCTCTCAAGGCGACCCTTCTCGATCCGACGACGTACCCGGCGCCCGCGCTCTACTACGACGCCACGATGCGTGACTGGAAGACATCTCAGACGTTTTTCCGGAACGGATTCTTCGAACAGAACGCCCGCTTCACGATCTCGGGATTTCCGAACGATAAGCCGGTAAGTTACGAGGCGGGAAGGAATCAGATTCTACGTGACGCGATGGCGGTGTTCGCCGTATCGGCGGCGCACAATTTCGGGGCCCGCCTGTTCGAAGATGCCTTGAAGCAGCAGTATCCCGACCATCGCAAGGCGATCGCGGTGATTGGATGGATCGAGCGGATCGGACTCAGCGCGTACCTCTCGTATCGCGTGTCGACCCCGCATTACCGCCAGTGGAAGGCCAACCAGCAACTTGCCGCGCAGCTGGGGATCAGATAGGCAGAGAACGACTCATTCTCCGTGACGGCGCAATGTGTACACCCGCCCCGATGAGTCGGCGTGCTGCAGCGCGAGCTGATCAGCAAACCGCTGCAGCCGTTTGTCTAGCCGCTCTCGCTCGCCGGCTGGGTAGAACCCGTCGTGAACCACGAGGTACGTCACGTCGAGTTCGCGAAGCCGGCGCAGACTGATCTCGTCCGGGAAAGCCCGCAGCACCTGATAGAGCGTCGTATGAAGGGGTGCCTCGAATCCGCTGTATCCATGGATGGTCTTCTGCCAGTGTGCCATCGAATGGAGCATGTATGTCGTCTGCTGCCGAATCGACAGTGTTACCGGAAACTCGGCAACCACGAAGGGTGTCGGCTGAGTCGCCAGCCAGCGGTCAGCCGCCGGAATGTCGACGCTGAACGGTACGACGGGTAAAGGCATTCCAGCGAACTCGACAATCATGAGCGCGAAAAGCGCCATCACGATCCACGTTCGAGATCGCACCGAGAATCGAGCGGCGAGCCGATCGAAGCCGATTCCGGCGAGGACGGAAATCGCGAGCATCGCCGGGATCATGAACCGTGAGGGCACACGGATGAAACTCAACCCCGGCATCCAGTACATGGCCGGCCAGAGCCCAATCGGAGGCCCGATCGACAGCCACACAAATACCAGCGTCAGGAGCACGTAGAAGATCACCGGATCGCGCCGCCATTCCGAAGCACTTCGACGCCAGGCGTGGACTGCATCCCCCAGCCGCTGACGCACGTGCTGTAACGATGGCCGTCGGACAGAGATCCGTAGTCCAGCAGCCGCTGCGCAGAGGAACAGCGGCCGCCACGCGTCGCGGACGGTGACAAGGACGGTACCAAGACGCCACCTGATCGGCCCGGATGCAAGCACCGCGATAGCAGTCAGCAATGCGACCAACGCAATGCCATCGAGAAGCAGCGCGGCGGCCGTTCGCCCCCGACTTCGCGCCGGCAAAGCGTTCGGGCTCGCCGAGCGGCGCTCACGCCACCGTGAGGCGATCGCGATGCCTGCGAGGAGCAGCGGGACGACCCCCGGAAACAGATAGGCACTTGCGTTCTCGCGGACGTGCAGGCCCGGCAGCCAGGACAGCAGCCATTGCTGAACGTGCGTCGGCGCTGCGATGAAGCTGACCCACGTTGGCGCCCAGTCGTCGAGTGTCCGGCGCAGCCCCATCTCGACCTGCACGCGATGGTACGGCCAGTACAGAAGCATGGCCGGCGCGAGCCACAAAGCGCTCGCGAAACCGAAGTCGCGGAGCCGCCGACGAAGACTGAGCGGCTCGCCGAGCACGAATCGATATGTCAGCAGACACGCGGCCGCCAGCACCAGGAAAACCGCGCCGTGCCCGCTCGTGAAGGCCTGAAGGGTAAACAATGCTACCGCCATGCGCAGTGCCCACTTGCGACCACCGGAGAAGTACGCGTGCAGTGAGGCCAGCGCAAGCGGCATCCATTGCATGGTTCCCAGATACAGCTGTCCGGTTCGCACGAATCGAGGCGGCGCAAAGGCAAACACAACTCCCGAGATCAGCGCACCGCCCGCGCTTACTCCCACAACCCTCGCCAGCACGTACACGCCGAGACCGCACAACACGCCAGCGAGCAGCTGCGTGAGGTTCATGGCAAGCACCGGATTGCCGGTCAGCCACAGGACCGGTGCGGCAAAAAGGGCGCTGCCGATTGAATTCTCGGAGTAGGCGAGCGTCAGCGGATTGGGATAGTAAAAGTTCGCATCGAAGATGGTCAGAGGCTGATGAAGAAATTTATGGGTATCCCACGACAGCGTCCAGATGTAGAGGTGCGTATCGGGGTTGTCGCCAAAGACGGTTGTCCCCGGGTGGACCGACAACGGATACGCGAACAGCACGGTCACGGCCAGATAGAGCGTCGTGGCCGTTGCCAGCTCCAGGAAGGAGGGGCGACCCATCACCTGGCCAGGTGATAGATCGACATCGTGCCGTTCCGCACGACTGGCTGAAAGATCGCGGGCTGATCGTTGAGGATCGTTTCGAGCGCCGGGTAGGCCTTCCGCTCAGGAGGTCCGACGATCAAGTAGTCGATGCGCAGCGCCTTCGCGCGTTCGTACACGGTATGCGAGTCTGCCGCCGTGTAGATGTCCTTCACTCTGCGGCTCACCGTCTGATATTTCTCGAGCGGCACCATGGAAATCGGCAGGCCACCCGCCATGCGCCGCTCCGCAAACGCCGGGACGTAGGCCCACGCGTACGACGCGCCCGAATCTCGCACCGAGGGTTCGATCTGAACGATCGCGTCGGACGCGGTGTTGGTGCGGATCCACTCGAGCGCCTGAAGTTCGTCCGGCGTCACGATGAGTGTCCAGGGAAAGCCCGGCCCGAGCCCTCGATTCGACACGTCCTGGGTGTTGTAAATGTCGATGGCCAGCGTCGGCGCGGCTCCAACTGCGAAGATGATGGCCACGATGACACAGACAACCTTGAGACCAGGGCCCTTGCGAAACAGCTCCTGCATCGCGTATCCGGCAAGGCCCGCGCAGGCTATGAAACTGAAGTGACCGGAACGCCAACCGACGTAAACGTGCTGATGATCTTTGAGATCGACGAAGAAGTAGAAGAGGACGGATACGGCAATGATCACACCGAAGATGTCGGCGTACTGTTCGTGTCGCCGCACGGCCATCCACAATCCAGCGACTCCGGCGACCAGCATAGGAAGACTGAGCAACATCGACGCGACGACGCCGTGTGTGGCCGCCGGATTCAGGCCGACGGTGATCAACGACTCGCCCCGGTCGACGTATTGAAGCCACGTCGCAATCCCGAAGCCGATCGCGAGAGGCATGGCGGCCGCGATCGCACACGGAACGATTGCGTGAAACCGGCGCTCGGCGATCAGGCGCAGGCCCAGATACATCACCGCCATCGTCACCAGCATCAACGCGGCGAAAGTGCTGAGAAGGAGCGAGCACGCGAGCAGGCTACCTATCCACAGCATGATGCCGACTCGTCCGACATCTCGTGTCTGCGTCGCGCACAGCAGCGCCGACAGCCCTGCCGCGTAGCCCATCGCGTGATGCGGTTGGTACCAGAGCACACGCTGCAGGCCGTCGATTGGCAGGCTGCCGTAGTACCAGCGTTCAACCGCATCGATGTTGATGGAGCGGACCGCGTCGAGCGGCAGCCCATGCCGCCAGAGAAACCACAATCGCTCGCTGCCCTCGAAGCTCGTGAACAAAACGGCTGACACGCAGCCCAGTAGTGCGGCGACGGGGCTCGATACGAGTTGGCGCGCCAGCGCATAGAGGAACGCGACGAAGACGAGATCCAGCACGATCGAGCTGACGAGCAGTACCTGTTCAAGCCGGGCTGGCGGCGTGTGAGTTCTGTACTGGATGGCCGGAAGCAGGTGAGGCAACCAGTAGTAGCGGAGCGGATCGTCCAGGTAAAACTGATTCCTCGGAGGCACGTCGCCCTTGCCGAGTTCCGCGGCGACCGCCATGCGCCAGACGAAATCGGCCGTGAAATACGCCCGATAGGCGCGACCCTCGGGCAAGTCGACGCCGACGCGGGAAAAGGGGCGTCCGACGATGAGCGGAACGATCAAGAGCAGGAGCAGAACGGCGAGAACGTCCCGCCGATCGAAGCACGGGATGTCGAAGGATCCCGCGAGGGGGCGGACCAGCAGAATGATCGAGAAGGCGAGAAGCGGAGCAAGCAGGAGGATCCAGCCGCTTCGCATGCCGGCGACCCACAGCGCCAGCAGCGCCACGCTGCTGAATGCGTGCCCCCAGACGCCACCCACCAGCACCGATGCGATGCGAGCGCCTGGTCGGTTCCCGTACAGCGCTCGTGCGATCGCGATGCCAGGCACGGCAAACCACACCACGGCGCCGCCGAGGACAACGGCCCATCGCAGCGGAAGAATCGCGCGTGTCGCCAGCAGAAGCGCACCACCCAGCACGACGGATGCGATCGTGATCCAGGCGGCCGGGATTTCCTCACGCGGCTGAACCGACACCGGCATCGCTGACGCGTTGGAGGCGGCGGCAGTCGATGAAGCCATCCTGCGTCGTTGTCAGCGCTGGTAGGTCGGCACCAGGCGCACTTGCACACCCAGCAGCCGGCTGTCGCTCGATCCCGGCTGCTCGAGGAACGGCACGAATGCGTTCTCGCTCGCGATGCTGACCCAATAGACGTAGTTCGTCGGAAATGTCATCGGCCTGTATGGTACGCCGTTGCCGGGCCTTATCTGAATGGTCCGGACCTGACCAGGTGCCAGCGTCAGCAGCTGACGATCGGCATCCGTTCGGACCGTCACGTGGTTCGGCTTCGGCCCGTTCGCAATCTCGATCGTCAGTTGTTGCAGCCGCAGCGGCCGGCCGGTGCCCAGCGCATCGTCGATGGCTGGCGCGCGAAGGATGAGGTCGGCCCGCGAGCGGCCTCGTACCCAGAACGTGTCGCCCTCGAGATCGTACGCGTTGTCGTCGGGGAAGTAGGCCATCAACGGCGGATCGCCGGCTATCGCCTTCCGCGATCGATCGGGCTTCGCGTTGACGGGCAGATCGTTGAGTTGTGTCAGTTCGATCGGCAGAATCCGCACCGGTCCCGATTTGGCGTGCGCGCCCGGATCGAACGACATGTCGAAGGGATTGAAGACGAGCGCGGCCGTGAACAAGGCGCCGATGCCCGTGGCAATCAACGGCGCGACGAGGCCCGACAGCGCCGGCGTCGCAAAGAGAAACAACGGATAGAAACTCAAATAGTATCGATTGCCCACGGGCCCACCGCCACCGGAATACGTGTACGGCATGTACAACAGCAACCCGGCGGCAGCTACGATTGCGGTAACGGCGGTGAGCCATTGCCACAGTGCGCGCCGCCGGGCTGCGCCGAAGAACATCAGCAGCGACACGACGCCAGGAAAGAAGTAGGGCACGAACCCGCTGTACCGGCCGAGGGTGAAGTACACGAGGTTATGACCGAACACAGGCAGCGTGTCTTTGCTGACGAGTATCTCGAGCGGAAGGGCGTCGGTCGCGCGCGACTGGCCGGTCGTCACGAAGGTCTCGCGAGGGTTTGCAAACGGGAAGCCGGTGACTCCGTAGAAGGTTTTCCGATCGCCTCCCTGGTAATTCGCGTTTCCGGTGGTCGCGTAATTGACCGCGAACAATGCCGCGACCACGGTAACGAAAACGGCGAGGGTGACGATCGCACGTCCCCACTGTCGGCGCCAGAGGGCAAGCAGGACGAGGGGGCCGATCAGCACGATGTGAACGGGTTTGGAAAATGTGGCCAGGCCGAGCAGCGCGGCCGCAAGGTAGTCCGAACCGGACCCCGAGACCAGACGGGCGAGGCCATCCGGTCTGTCATCCGACACGGGACCCTCTTTGTAGGTCCACGCGAAATAGGCCAGCAGCACGATCGCGAAGTTGAAGAGTTCCGGCGTGAGCCAGACGAAGTACACGGGAACGATCGAGGCGCCCAGAAAAGCTGCTGCGTACGCCACGGCGGCCGACGGCGAGGACCCATGTTTCTGCAGCCAGGCAACGGCCGCGGCAAAGCACGCTGTCAGCAGCAGTGCATGCAGAACCAGAAAGCCATTCGTCCCGGCCAGCTTGACGAACGGCGCGGCCGCCAGTGGATAGATGAAGGACTTGCCGAAATACAAGCGGTCGACATCACTGGTCCAGCCGACGCGAAGCCAGGGAAATCCGGACACCCTTCGCAGCGCGAGATGGCGGCCCCGCTTCAGGAAGATGCCCTCCGGACCGCTCCGGAATTCGTCCCAGACGCGCACCAGGTCGGCACGCGTGAAGGCGAAATCGAAATCGCGCGCGAGGCTGTACGAGAGGGTGTAATACGTCGCCTCGTCGCCTTTGAAACCGTGAGCCGACCGAGGGAAGTCGACCGACAACGAAAAACCGAGCAACGCGACGCAAACGAGCAACGTGGCGAGCGGGCCGACGCGGCGGCCCGTCGTAGTCGACGCAGAAACGGTACTCACGGAGGTCACGTCGCGGGCTCACCCAGAAACGCGAGATCGGCGCGTGGGATGGCAGCCCGTCGCGTGGCACGCGACGTCTCGTCCAGGAGCCGATACAGACGCTCCATCTTGCGGACGAACACGTCGATATCATACCGGGCGCCTGTTACGCGCGCGCGTGCGGCGATAGCCGCGCGTGTGCTGTCATCGCGAAGCAGGGAGACGATCGCATTGGCCAGCGAATCAGCGTCGCGACGAGGCACGACCTTCGCATCCACACCATCGGTGAGGATGTCGGCCAGACCATCGGCATCGGTCGCCACGATTGCCTTCCCCATGGCGAGCGCCTCGAAGGCCGTCAGCGGCGTGCCTTCCCACAAAGAGGGAAACACGACCAGGTCCAGCGCCGACAACACCGCCGCGACGTCCCTTTGAAAGCCCAGGAACACGAACCGATCGCCCAGCCCAAGCGCACGCGCCTGCGCTTCGAGCGCGGTCTGCAATTCTCCCTCGCCTGCGATGTAAAACCGCGCCTCGCGGAGCCGTGAGACGACTGGGGCGGCAGCGGCCACGAGATACTCGTTGCCCTTGCTCGGCATCAGGCGCGTGACGGTCCCCACGGCGAGTGCACCGGGCGGAATGCCCAACTGCTCGCGAGCCGCCCGGATCTCGTCTGCGTTTCTGTGCCGGCTGAATTCCTCGAGCGGCACGCCGAGGTACACGACGTGCGTACGATCCTCAGGTATCAATCGCGCTCGTGTGAGGAATTCGGCTGTCGATCGCGACACGGCGATTGCGATGTCGGTGTAGCCGGCGAGCGCGCGATCTGCCACCTTCTGGAACCACGGCGTATCCGTCAGGTTCGCGTGCTCGTGCAGGACGACGGGCAGCTTCCGCGTGGCCGCGGCCAGCCGACCGAATGTTGTTGCGCCATAGCCATGCAGATGCAGCAGATCGGCACGGCGCCGGTCCAGCTCCTTCAGCAATGCAGGAAGCGTCATCGGATCGAACTTCGACCGGCTCAGATACGTCACGTTCAAGCCCTGGGCCTCGAGCGTATCGGCGGACGTGTCAGGCTGTCGAAGGCTGATCAACGAGACGTCGAAGCGCTCGCGATCGAAGCGCGGCATCATCCACGCAAAGAGTCGTTTTACGCCGTGAAGCCGGGAGCCGGCCCAGCCGAGGTGATCGCAGATGTGAACGAGGTTGAGGCGTTTCACAAGAGACCCTGGTCGCGGTAACAGGCGGCGGTCTGCCGAAGGCCGGTGTCGAGATCGACGCGCGGCGCAAACCCGAGTTCACGACGAGCGCGCGAGATATCGAATGCGCGGCTCTTGCGAAAAAAATCGACACGCCGCCGGTACAGCGGCGGTTCGATTCGGAGAGGCACGCACACCGCTTCGCACACCGCTCCAGCCAGCCAGACGGGCCAGACCGGTAGGTGGATCCGCGGCGGTCTCACATTCAGCACGTGAGCGATGGCGTTCACGAGCTCGGCGAGCGTGGTGTACCTCGCACCGGCCAGCAGGTACGTTTGGCCAGCCGCCGACGCCGTTTCCCCGCACAGTCGGAGGCCATCCACCACATCGTCAATATAAGTGAGGTGATAGAAGACGTCACCCGACCCGAGCATCGGGAACCGGCCACGCGCGATCCCCCGAAAAATCTTCAGAAATCGCGTATCGCCAGGGCCGTAGATCCCGACAGGACGCGCGATCACCACTTCAAGCGCGCCCCGTTCACCGAATGTCCTGGCAACCTGTTCACCTTCGAGCTTCGTGCGCTGATAGTGATCGCCGGGCGCAAGCGGCGCGTCTTCGGTCGCCGGTGGATGCTGCACGTGACCGTGGACGCCAGCCGTGCTGCAGTGCACGACTCGCCGGACGCCGGCGTGACGCGCGGCCTCGAACAGATGGCGCGTCCCGTCAACATTGATCGCCACGTACGCAGCAGACGGCTGACTGGCCTCCCGATATGTTGCGGCGATGTGATAAACGAGCTCGATCCCTTCGGCCGCACGCCGGAGCGATTCAGGATCGATGAGATCGCCCGGAGCGATCTCGATGCCCGCGGCCTCGAGCGGCGCGGCGTGCGCGAGGCTTCGCGGCCGGACCAGCGCACGCACGCGATGGCCGAGCTGTCGCAGCTTCTCCGCGAGGTGGCCTCCGGTGAAACCGGTCGCTCCTGTGACGAGCACATTCATCCGCAGGTCAGGATCCGTTGCGGGGCGGATGACGGCATGTCAAAGGAGTTGTGATGCGGGATGTGCTCGATTGTACCGGCGGCCTCTCCAAGCGTCAACGCAAGGGCGCTGTTCACGCATCGGGCTGCAAGACTGTTTGATAGACTGGTCATGGGTCTCACAAACGGCTGAACAACTCAGCAATTCTGATCGCACATGCCGTCACCGCACTTGAATGTCATTCGCCCGGCGATTACCGCAACACTCATAGCGCTACTGGTGTGGACGACTGGAGGCTTGCCGCTGAACGCGCTGGCCCCCGCTGCCGGAACCGCGGCCGCCGTTCGCGAGCTCACCGGCGCTCACACACGCATCGTCTGGGTCGAAGGCGACGGCACCGATCCGTACGCCGCTGGTACCGCGCTCGTGCTCATGGGACTCGACACCGACGATGGGAAAGGCGAGCACGTCATTGTCGGCGAACGTGGCAGTTATTTGAAGCCGATGTTGATCAGCGGCGGCAAGCGCATTCTCTATTCGAGCCACGGCACGAGTGCCGCTGACCTGAGCGTGTTCGTCGTCAACTGGGACGGCACGGGAAAACGTCAGCTCACCAGCGGATTTGCGTTGGCGGTCTGGGAGGAGCCCAAAACCGGACGCGATTGGGTGTACCTCGGAACCGACAACACGCAGAAAACTCCTGGCGATTTTCGAACCGTTTCGCGGTTCCCCGTGGATCGCCCTGACGCGCGCGAGCTGGTCTGGAACAAGACACCCGTGAGCGGTGACACGTTCCAGGTCTCGACGGACGGAAAAACCGCCGGCGGTCTGTTCCCGTGGCCTGCGGCCGGCGTCGCCGACCTGCCGAACGGCCGCCTGCGAACATTCGGCGAGGGTTGCTGGACGGCTTTCCGTGATGCCGGCGCCGGACTCTTCTGGTATTTCGACGGTTCGCACCGCAACGTGACAATCGTCGATCGCGCCACAGACAAACGCTGGACAGTGGCTCTCAACAAGGCTCCGGGGTTCAACGGCGCCGAGGTCTATCACCCGCGATGGGCCAATCATCCTCGCTTCGTCGCGATTTCGGGCCCATATAACCAGGGCGGCCCGAACCAGGTGCGGAGCGGTGGAAAACAGTCTGAGATCTACCTGGGACGCTTCAGTGCCGACTATTCGCGCGTCGAAGCGTGGGCTCGCGTCACCGCGAACAACGCTGGCGATTCGTATCCGGACGTGTGGATCGACCGCGCGCAGAGTCCGCACGCGGTCGTCCTCGCTCCTGCATCCGGCAGTGCGCCCAAGGCCACGGCAAAACAGACGGTCGTCATCGAGGCGCGTTTGGCGAGTGCCGCCTCGATTCCTACCCCGAGATCCATCGCGCCTTATCGGAACGCGCTGGGGGTCAACATCTACGACGTCGTGAAGGTTGTGGAGGGGGACTACAAGGCGCCACGCGTGCTCGTTGCGCAGTGGGCCATTCGCGATGCGCGCGTCCTCGACGAGGCCCGGCAGCGGAGCGCCGGATCGGTCTCGAAGCTGACGATCGAGCGATACGATGCGCATCCCGAACTCGAAGGTGAGCGGCTCATCGCCGCGAGCGGGGGGCCGGATCTGCCGCTGTACTATGATGTGACCCCGCGCCGCTGAGCACCGCTCCACACCCACTCGATGGTCTTCAGCTCACCGCTCTTTCTCTTTTACTTTCTTCCTGCCGCGCTGCTGCTGTATTACGCGGCGCCACGACGAGCGAAACACTTCGTGCTGACGGCCGTCAGCTACGTGTTCTACGGCTGGGCCAATCCGCTCTTCTCCTTCCTCCTGCTGCTGTCGACGCTCATCGACTACATCGCGGGGCTCGTGATGGTTCTGGGCAGTCCACGGCACTGGATGGAGCCCATCGAGCGGCTCGATCCGCACGTGCCCCGGACGAAGCGTCAGCGGACCGCGCTCGTGGTTTCGATGTGCGCCAACGTGGCGCTCCTTGGATTCTTCAAGTACTTCAACTTCACCGTGGACAGTTACAACGGCGTCCTCGGATGGTTGGGACAGGAAGGGCTGCGGATCGACTCGGCGATTCGTGTGGCGCTTCCCCTCGGCATCAGTTTCTACACGTTCCAGTCGATGAGCTATGCCATCGACGTATATCGCGGCGACGCGACGGCCATCAAGAGCTTCGTCGATTTCGCGACGTTTGAAACCATGTTCCCGCACCTGGTTGCGGGCCCTATCGTCCGCTTTCAGGAGATCGCCGATCAGCTCCGCGGCCGCACGCATACGTCCACGAAGTTTGCCCGGGGCATCGCGTTTTTCACGCTCGGCCTCGCCAAGAAAGTGCTTCTGGCCAATCCGTGCGGAAAGGTTGCCGACGTTGCGTTCGGTGCCGGATCGCTCGGCGTTCTCGACGCGTGGTACGGCGTCGTGGCGTACGCATTCCAGATCTATTTCGACTTCAGCGGGTATTCGGACATGGCCATCGGCTTGTGGCTGATGCTCGGTTTCGTCTTTCCGAAGAACTTCGACTCGCCCTACCTCTCGCAGTCAATCACCGACTTCTGGCGGCGATGGCACATCTCGCTTTCCACGTGGCTGCGCGACTACCTGTATGTTCCGCTCGGTGGTAACCGCAAGGGCCCCACGCGGACGTACATCAATCTGTTCATCGTGATGCTGCTTGGCGGGCTCTGGCACGGCGCCGCGTGGAACTTCGTGGTGTGGGGTGGACTGCACGGCGCGATGCTCGCGTTCGAACGGCTGCGCGGCGGGCGGTCAGTCTATGCATGGCTGCCGGCGCCCGTTCGCGTCGGGCTGACGTTTGCCATCGTGCTCGTCGGATGGGTGTTCTTTCGCGCGTCCGATCTGAACGCAGCCGTACGATATCTCGGTTGCATGGCAGGTCTCACGAGCCAGCAGGACGGGGCCGCGCTGGTCGCGGGACTGGTCTATCAGCCGTACTACATGCTGACGGCTGCCATCGCTGCCATGGTGACGTGGAGTTGCCCCCAGACCTGGGAGTGGACGCGAACGCTGACGTCGCCAAAAGTCGCGGCGATCGTCGTTCTCTTCGTGCTGGCGTCGACCGTCCTCGTAACTCAGGCCTACAACCCGTTCATCTATTTCATTTTTTGATGACCACAGAGAGCCTTCCCACCGGTTCGAAACTCACTCGCGAAGATCTGGCGCGGATCGAAATCAGTCGTACGATCGTCAGCCCCACCATCGCATGGACTCTCATCGCGGCGTTCGCGTTTCTCATCGGAACACCGATCCTCGTCGACTGGATTGCCGCCAGGCGGACGCAGGGGAGCATTCCTCAACCTTGGGTGCGGATTGCGGCGCTACCCGGCGAGGCGTGGGGACGTTTCATGGAATTGAGCCAATCCGAAGCCGCTAACTCAGTTACCAGCAGGACTCTGGCCGCGAATCGCGTGGTCCTCGCCGGATTCCGCGCGTTTGAGGACGGCATCGTGGATGAGAGCGCCGTAGCTGGTCGTGTACGGCCGGCGGCGCAGGCCGTGCTGAGCGGTCCGCTACGCGTCGGGAACGAACGCGTTTATCAGGGACACGGCGGCTGGCTGTTCTATCGGCCCGATGTGGACTATGTAATCGGTGCGCCCTTTCTGGCTCCCGTCGAATTGCATCGGCGACGCCTGGCGCCGGGCGAGTGGATCCAGCAGCCGCAGCCGGATCCGCGAACGGCTCTCGTGAAGTTCGAGCGCCAGCTCGAAGCGCGCGGCATCGCGCTCGTCGTAATGCCAGTCCCGGTCAAGCCCGCGATGCACCCGGAGAAACTGGCAAGCCCGGGACGCGAGTGGACCGTTCCTGTGAACAACCCCTCGTATCGCCTCCTGCTCGATGAGCTGCGCCGCGAACGCGTGATCGTCTTCGACGTCGGCGAGCGTCTCGCACAGGATGGCGAACGATCCGAGGCGTACCTGGCGACAGACACACACTGGCGGCCGGAGACGATGGAGCGAGCAGCGGAACTGCTCGGCGAGTTCATCAAGGGCCAAGTGGCGTTGGACATTGCGCCTGACGGATCCTATGACATCGAGTCGCGCACGGTGAGCAACGTCGGCGACACCGCGACGATGCTCGATCTTCCCCCGAGTCATGCGTTGAGCCGCGCCGAATCGGTCGTGATCCATCGCGTCGTAAGCCTAGACGGCACGCCTTGGCGATCGTCGCGGGATGCGGACGTGCTCGTGCTCGGCGACAGCTTCTCCAACATCTATTCGCTGGCCTCGATGGGCTGGGGCGATGCAGGCGGCCTCATCGAACACCTTGGACGTACGTTGAATCGGCCGATCGATCGCATCGTGCAGAACGACGATGGAGCGTATGCGACGCGCGAACGACTGCGTCAGGAGATCGCGTCGGGATCGGATCGGCTTCGCGGCAAGAAAATCGTCGTGCTTCAGTTTGCCGCACGGGAACTGGCATCGGGTGATTGGAGACTGATCGATCTCCCTCAATGAGCCCCCGGTAACGTGTGGTAACGTCTCGTCATCCTGCGCGCATCGAAGTTAATGAGGTCTGACACCAATCCATCCCGCACGGGAGGCTGGATGGGCGCGCTCGTTCTCACCGCGCTCGGTCTGTATTGCGCTGGGGGCGTGTTGGACATCGTTGGCACATCGTCGCATGTCGTGCGCGTCGCGATGCTGCCGCCGTGGTGGCAGCTCGTCGCCTTGATCGTCGCGCTCGGCGCGACCGGGTTTGCCGCGTCCAGAGCGGGGCGCGAACCCGACATCGTGTTGCCGCTGTGCGTGTTGTCGGTTCTCGCCCTGCCGTTTCTGCCGTGGCTGCCGGATCGACTGCCGGTCCTTCGCGGCTTCGCGGGACCTGGCAGCACTCTCATCTGGTTCGTGGTGTGCTGGCTGGTCATCATTCGCATTCCACACCCTATCGCGATCGCCCGCGTGGTACAGATCCCGGATCGACATGAGCCGATCCGACCACTGAGATGACGCTTGCGCCGCGCGCACAACGGGCCGTCGCGCTCGTCGTTTTCGCGCTGCTTGCGTGTGTTCATACGTGGCCGCTCGCCAGCAATCCCGCGCATCTCTCGCGCATCGACAACGGCGACGCGCTGCTGAACATGTGGGCGGTCGCCTGGGTTGGACACCAACTGCCGCGCGATCCCCGGCATCTCTTCGACGCGAACATCTTCTATCCCGAACGCCTGACCCTCGCGTACTCGGAGGGTATGATCGTGCAAGGCGCGCTGGCCACGCCGATCATCGCGGCTGGCGGCTCGCCGGTCCTGGCGTTCAACCTCGTGCTCTTGGCTGGACTCGCGTTGACCGGTTGGGCGTTCTGCCTGTTGGTGCAGCGCTGGACCGGGAGCTGGGCCGCCGGGTACACGAGCGGCTCTTTGGCGGCCTTCAATGCGCACACGCTCGTGCGGCTCGTCCATCTGCAGGCACAGCATGTCGAATTCATCGCGCTGATGTTGTTCGCGCTCGACCGGGTGATAGTTACCCAACGCCTCCGCGACGCAGTCTGGCTGGGTGTCGGCTTTGCGCTCGAAGGACTGACGTCTGTGTACCTCCTCGTCTTCTCGACGTGGATGCTGATCTTCGCGGTGCTGGCGCGTGTCCGAGAGTGGTTGCACAGGCGGCCAGCGAGAACCATCGCTTGTCTGGCGCTCGCAGGCGGGATCGCGACAATTCTGTTGGCCCCGTACCTGTTCGGCTATTGGGCGCTCCACCAGCAGGCTGGCTTCGAGCGCGCTGTCTCCGACAATCAGTTGTACGCTGCCTCCTGGCTGAACTACTTCAGTACCGGGTCGCGAGTGCACTACCAACTCTGGAGCCGGCGATTCACCGATATCAGCTCGTCGGCCACGTTCCCTGGGTTCGTTGCCTTGATGCTCGTAGGTTTGGCGGGCGCCTGGCCGGAGACGCGTCGTGACGCTCGCGTCCGCATGTGTGCCGGTGCCGCGATCGGATGTGCCCTGGTGTCGTTCGCGCCTGCCACGCGGATCTTTCCCTTGATTTACGCTGCGATTCCTCTTTTTCGAGTCGTCCGCGTGGAAGCTCACCTCGGTCAGATCGTGCTGCTCATGCTCGCTGTGATCGCCGGGTTTGGCGTCGCCGGTCTCGCCCGACGTTTCCAGGGCTCGCGGACGTGGCCGATCGGTGCCGTTGCGTTGTGCGTGGTCGTCAATCTCGAGGCCATACGCGCGCCATTGGGATACCGTGTTTTCAACGGTATTCCCGCGATCTACGACGTCCTCGCGCACTCGCCAGGTGCGGTCGCCGTGGATCTACCGTTTCCGCCACCCGTCGGATTCTTTGGCAACGCCGGCTACATGCTCAACTCGACCCGCCATTGGCGGCCGATTCTCAACGGCTATAGCGGTTTCAAACCGGCCTGGTATGCCGACGTGTACGCAGCCCTTCGCGGCTTCCCGGACACGATTTCGCTGACGACGCTGCACGAGCGCGGCGTCACGCACGTCGTCGTGCACGCTGACGCCTTCAGGGACGTTTTCGGTGTCGATCGTCTCGTGTCGCTCGATGACGTTGCGTCGCTCCAGAGGGTCGCGCAAGACGGCGACATCCAGATCTACCGGCTGAGATGAGATCGCTTTGACGCGCCTAACCAAGTTCATCGTCGCGCTCTCGCTGCTGGCCGCGCTTGCGTTCGAGTCGTGGCAAGGGCGTTTCCTGTACCCGTATCTGCCGGCGCTGACGGCGCTGGCCGCGCTCCTCGGCCTTGTGGGCGGTCGCCTTGCGCCACGACAAACGGTTGCGGCGATTCTCCTCGTCTCGTACTGGGTCCCGATTCTCTTCGTCGCAGCGACTCGTCGTCCATTTCAGCCGTCGTTCTTCACGATCTGGAGCGCTGGGCTTGCCGGGCTGATGCTGGCCGACCGCGAGCGGCTGACGTGGAGTTATCCCACGCCGTGGCGATTCGCCCTCATCCTGTGGGCGCTCAGCGTCGCGCTGGTGTGGCCGTTGACGGCGTTTCGTGAATTCGACTTCGAATCGTTCGAACTTCTGGAGCGCTATCGCGTGTCCAGCACGGGCCTCGGCGGCAGCCCCACGATGATGGTGTCGTGGATGAGCGATGTGGCCGTCCTGCACTTGCTCGGGCTGCTGTTGTTCGACTGGTTGTTTCGTTCGGCGGCCGCGCACGACCCGAACGACTTCGAGGAATGGCTCGCGTTGCCGTTGGCCGTCGGGGCGACAACAGGTGCGGCGCTGGCGGTTTATCAGGGCGCAATCGACCTCGGCTTCCTGAGCGGCAGCGTCTGGCCGTCGATGGGACGCGCCGCCGGCTCGCTGCTGGATGCCAATACGTCGGGAATGGTTGCCGGCATGTGGAGCGCCGGGCTTCTCGCGTTTACTCGGATCAAACGCGCGCGTGCGCTGGGAATCGCCGGCGCAGTGATCTGCTGGTGTGGCCTCTGGATGACCGGTTCCCGGACGGCCCTGCTCGCTGCAGGCGTCGCGCTGCTGACGGTTGGCATGTCCGTGATTCGGACGAGAGGACTGCGATTGCACCGCAATCAGATCCTGGTCGCTGCGAGTGCCGCGGCGCTCATCCTTGTCGCGCTGGTCGTCCTGCCTATCCGGAGTCCGTTGCAGCGTCTGCGATACATGCCCACGTTTGCCGGCGATGCCGGCGCTGGATGGCTGGTGCACGAATTGTGGGATCGCAGCAGTTACGGCGGCGCCGCTGCGACCCTGATAGCCGACCATCCGTTCGTTGGCATCGGCATCGGCATGTTTCATCTCGTCGGCGCCGACTACGTGCGGACTCATCTGCATACCGTACCGCCCGATAACGCCCAGAACTGGTGGCGTCACAACATCGTTGAGCTCGGCGCCGTTGGTTCTCTCGGCTTGCTGCTGTGGACGTTTCTTTTCTTCGTCAAACTGGTCCGCACGGGTGGAGAAGGGGATCAGCTCGTTCCCTCGGCGGCGCTCAAGGGCGCGCTGGTCGCGATTGGCCTCGCCTCGATGTTCGGCATGCCGGCTCAGAGCCTTCCGGTCGCAATCACGTTCTGGACGTTCGCATTCTGGTACACCCGGCTCGTCGATCGCGGAGCGCTGACTCCCACGGGTGACCTGCGAAGAGGGGCATGGACCGCGATGTCACTCATCGTCATCGCCTACCTGGCGATCGTCGTCGTCGCCGCCCGTGGCAGCCTTCGACCCGTGACGCGTGCCGCCGACGGCGGCTGGCCGTACGTCTACGGCATGTACCAGCCGCCCGTGCGATCGTCGGACGGCGGCGAGTCGTTGTGGACGGAACGGCACGGCGTGGCCGTGATCAGGGTGGATGGCTCAGCGATGGTCCTCACGATCCGAGCCGAGCATCCCGACATCAACCAGCGGCCGGTGCGAGCGATTGTCAAGGTAAACGGTCACACCCTGCTCGATGCCAAGCTCTCCGCCAACGTTCCAATCGTGAGGACGATCGAGATGGGACCGGCGCCGCGAGCCATTCTCGAAGCGCGGGTGGATCACACGTGGACGAGCGTCGGCAGTTCCGCGCAGCATCCGGAAGTCGGACTGGCGCTGTCGTGGAGATTCACCCGCCACCCTTGATGCCGATAACGGCGTAGTCGAGGCAGGTGAAGAGGCGCTCGTTGAGCCGATCGACATTGGCGTTGATGGTTCGTGCGATGTCGGCCAGGGGCACAGGCAGCCCTTCGACGCCGATATGTTGTAGACGACCGCTCTCGGGAATCGGCGAGCGAAAGTGAACGTCCACCTGCTCGAACCCGGTGGCCACAACGAGAAACTTGAGCGTGTCCGGATGGAGTGGGCGCACGTGCGTGATGTCGCGGATGTAGCTCTCGAAGAATGCAACCCAGCACGCGGCGTTGATGGTTTCGAGGACGATCGTCGCACCGGGGCGAAGTTTCACGAACGCCGTTTGCAGAAGACGAACGAGGTACTCGGGATCGAGGTGTTCGACCACCTGCAAGGCCGTCAAGCCGCCCAGGCTCTCGTCCGGCACGTTCGAGAGATAGTCCAGCGCGTCGGCGTGCTGCGCGCGAAGGCCGCGCGCCACACAGACCTCGACCATCTCGACATTCTTGTCGACGCCGGACGCCCTGACCCCGCGATCGCTCAACAGTTGAAGAAACTCGCCGCGACCACAACCGATGTCGAGGACATCGACGGCGCCCGCGAATCGATCCACGTAGTCGCTCTGTCGCGCGCTGATTTCCTCGGAGGTGCCTCGGAACAAATCCTCGAATCCGACATACCCCGTGCCCAGCGATGGCCCCTGAGACACCGGGATCGTCGGCGTGAAACCACGATCGTTCGCGCCCTCGGCAGCTGTGTGGTCCTGCGGATGTTCAGCCAGGCGTTCGACTTCCCGGCGCGCAGCGATCGCCGCCCGGTGAGCCGTGGTGGCGGCCATGCGCACCTCCTCGAGCGACGCGTCGACCGCGCGGACCTTCGTGTCGATGAACGGCGTAATCTGCTGCAGATACTGCACGAGGATGGAGTTGAAAGAGGCAAAAGCCTGGAAGTCGTCCCGATGAGCAATGTGGGCCTCGGGAAGAACGGACGCGATGCGCCGCAGCGAGTCCGCCATCTCCTCGAGATGTGTGGCGGTGGTCGCGTTGAACTCCTGCTGCCGGGCGAACACAGGGGCGACGAGCCGCCAGACAAATCGTGCCAGCCGACCGCGCCAGCCCCGCAGGTGCGGAGGCACCGATGGCAGGATGACGACGTGGTCGCGCACGGGTTCGATCGTGGGCGGAGGCTCGGACAGGCGGGGCAGCGCCTGATCCACTCGCGTCAGCGCGTCGTTGTACGCGCGATCAGCCGCGTCACGCTCCGCCATGCGGCGGTCGATTTCGCCGCCGCTCATGCAGGACTCATCAAAGGCGTTCAGCGTAGTCATCGCCAGCCGCCCGCGTCAAGCATCAGGCGTGAATGTCATATCGAATGGGATAATCCTCGCGGCAAACCGTGAAGCGGTTTCGATACAGTCGGACGGCACTTGTCGGCGCCGGAGGCGTGGTGGCGCTGGCGCTGACGTGGTACGCCACAATCTCGGCGCGGTTCCCGTCAGGCTTCGCTGCGCGGTACTACAACAGTCCGGCGTGGACTGGTACGCCCAGCATCACAACCATCGACGAAGGCGTCACCACGGCCGTAATACGACGGACATGGCCGCTAACCAGCGAACCATTCAGCGTACGGTGGGAAGCCTTCCTGGTGCTCGCTCGCAGTGCAACGCCGCGTTTTTCGCTCCTGGCTGAAGGGACAGCGCGACTGTTCATTGACAATCGCCTCGTCATCGACTGCGGCAGTCTGCCGGGACCCAGACGCGTGACGTCCGAGATTGGCCTGAATCGCGGCGTGCACAGGGTCACCATCGAGTACGCGCCAACCTCCGTCCCCGCCGCAACCTCCGTCCCCGCTGCACCCTCCGTCCCCGCTGCACCCTCCGTCCCCGCTGCACCCTCCGTCCCCGCTGCACCCTCC
>JBKPDW010000128.1:0-11169 GCA_046728115.1 Acidobacteriota bacterium
CGCCTCCATGGGCACGTCGAACTCCATCGGCTTGATTGGCAACTCTTTCTTCAGGAGTGGATGGATCTCGTACGTCTCGTTCGCGACGAGCCGTATGAGACCGTTCATGCTGAACACATCGCCGGCATAGACGACACGCACACGATAGCGCGCCGTTCGATCCAGTCCGGAGTAGCGCATCTCCAAGGGCGTATCCCAAAACGATTCGGCGTGCGTCATCCATGACAGCCGCCAGTCGGGAGCGTAGCCAAAACCCGTCAGCGTGGACTTGAAACGTTGCGGATCCTCCTCGTACGGCAGACCCTTCACGAGATGCGGCTGCTGCGACGGGTTGCCGAGATCATCGTAAAAGCCGCCCACGCCAGGATCAGTCCAGTGGACGATGCGTTCGATGGCAGCGAGCCTTTCCGCTTCGCTTGCGAGCGCTGCCGCTTCGGCGAAACGTGCGATGAGCCATCCTCTGTTGTTCAGTGGCGTCTCGAAGCTGTCGAGTGTGGCGCCGCGGCCGATCGCGATCGCACGATAGCGCTCGACGCTCAGCTGCTGCCGAATGCTTTGAAACAGCGCTTCCGCAAGAACGTAGACTTGCTGACGCCACTCGAGGGAAGGGCGAACCTGTGCCTCGTCCAGAATCCGCGCGGCTGCCGCGAGCGCCTCGCGCGATTCGCCGTTCCTCGCCACGCGCAGCCGTTCGAGCGCCCGCTCTTCAATCGCCGTCTCGTGCAGCAGCCTGCTGCGCACGTGCGCGTCATAGTAGGCGCGGTACAGCGCCTGTTGAAAGCGCCAGTTGCGCAAGTCTGCCGGCGATGCGGCGCGCTCCATTGCTTGGAACTGCTCTAGCGTCGCATAGACGGATGCACTGGCCGCGAGAGGGCCCCTCCAGTTGCGCTCGAGCGCGAGCAGGCCTTGTGCAAACGAGTCGGTGTAGGCGGGCCCCACGAAGTAGCGGCTGTACTCGCGCAGAATCTGCAGCACATCGCTCTTCGGGTCCCATCCGAGCGCACTCCACACCACCTTGTTCACATCGTCGTTGCATCCCTCCGAGTAGGTGATGAAGTCGCTTGCGTATGGCTGTGCGGCGCGGAAGATCACCGCTTCATCGATCGGCCGGGGATTGATCTGCTCGCGTTGTGACGTGAGCGCGTGCGCGACGTCCCAGTCCTGTACCGGGTACTGAGAGCGAAGGCTGTGCGTGATGTCCGGATAGTGCCGGATGCGATATCGATTTGGCACTCTTGCGCGCAACACGGGCAAGCTATCGCGGACCTGAGGTCCGAAGACGACGCCGGTGAGCCACGCGGGTTCCTTCTGCAGAATCTGGTAGAACTGATCTATCCACTCCTTGGTAAAACCCTGCGGCGACATCCACATCTGAAGCTTCGGATGGTATCTGCGCAGGTTCGCGGTCTGCTTCTCCAGCAGCGCCATCAGATGCCGCGGTTCAGTGTGACCGGGATCCCCGCCCGGCACGAAAACGGCGTCCACGCGAGGCAGTTTTGACAGAACATCCGTCCACTCTTTGAGGGCGAAGTCGACCTGCTTCGGATCCCTGTAGTCGTTGTCGAGCGCGGGGTACCAGACCCAGACGTCCTGACCGTATTCGTTTGCGATGCGCGACATTTCAACCATCATCTGGATCTGAGGAAGCGGGAAGTGCGGGCTGTCCGCCGCATCGTCCGACCGCGGAGGGATCAGCTCGATCGCGTTGGTGCCGAAGATCGCGAGGTCGCGGATGTACTGCTCCCACATCGCCACGTCCCACGCGTCGTAGGAGTTCGTCTTGGGCCGGTAGCCAAGCTGATGCCCTCGGAGCGCAACTTGTGGTGTCGAAACAATCGAGAAGGTGGCCGGCACTTGTACCGAGCCGCGGCTCATCTGCAATTCGCGCAGCAGCCTGCCCGCGCCGAACAGGACTCCTCGCGAGTCGGCTCCTAGGACGAGCACGGTTGGCGCATCACGCTCTGCAGCGCTGACGATGATTCGATATCCCTCGGCGCCGGGCGCACTGGCGGGTGCGGCGTTGCGCAGTCCGGCCGCCGCCCAGCCTGAAGCTGTTGCGAGTGGTCCCATCCCGATGACGGGTACCGGATCGGTCGGCCATTCTGACGCCACCGGCAATCGGACCGTCGTGCGCCTTTCTATCTCTTCAACCAGTACCCGCACTGCGGTCCGCTCGGGAACGGTCAGCGTGGATGGCGTAACGATCGTGGCGCGCGTGACATCGACCAGCGACGAAGCAGCGTCGGCCGGTGCGGAAGGCACGGTTCCCCGTTGCGCTCCCGCACCCGGCGGTGCCAGAACGACAACTGCGGCCAGGAACGGGCCGCTGTACCTTCGCCAGTTCATCTCAGTCAGGGTTCTTGCTGTCCATCGGTTCCGCAGTGCAACTCAATCGAGCGATCGGAAGCAGCGCGCCGAACCGGCCATATCATGAACCTGCTGTCCGGGTTCAGCAAAGCGTTTCGATTTGAATCGTCGGTGCGTTGATTCTTCGGGGACCGGGTCCGCCGTGTTGATGTCATCTCGGGCTCGCGAACGTCGCCGCGACCATCATCTGCGTGCCCACCGATTCAGGAATTCGTCTACCAGTGGTGCTACCTCACGCCTCGCGTCAAACCGCTCGGCACCTTGCGCCGACAGGCGATCGTAGGGTGTGTGCGCATGTCGTACATGAGCGCGCACGGCGAGCTCCACGGCGTTCTCGTCGAGTGACCTCGAACTTCCTCCAGGCGTATGGTCCGGGTTACGCGGATTGCGGGTGGGAGGCGGTCTACGGTACGCGAACGCAGCAGTGTGCGTCTTGCCGAGGAGCACGCCGCCGCGCAGCCTCAAGTCGTGGACGATGGCCGCGTCGCGGGTGCCGATTCGACCCTTGTAGACTGGCGACCCATACTCGGTGGCCAGACCTTTCGTTTCGATGACGTCTTTCACACCAAATGGGATGCCGGACAGAGCGCCATTCCCAATGGGCTCCTGGGAAGGACCTGAACCCACGCATGGATGTCCGGATCCAGCGTCCGAATGCGATCGAGCAGCAGGGGCAGTGCCGCAGCGCGCACCGTCAGCGACGCTTCTTTCCACTGAAGAAAGGTGTCCAGAGGCAGAGCCTGTGTCCGCGCTGAGCGGACGAACGCGAGAGATGACAGAAGAAACGTCCGCCGATCGATGCGGCGCGTCATGCTACTGACCCCGACAGAGCCGCTGTTCCACATGGCCTGCGAATCTAACGTCTCGATTCAGGAGCCGTGTCGGCTAGCTGAAACACGCCGCGCTCGAAGGTGTCGTAGATTGCCAGCGCCTTCGTGTCGGAAAAGGGCAGGAACTGCATCATGGCGACGCCCGCTACGCCGCGCGCCGGATCGATCCAGAAGTACGTGTTGTAGATACCGCCCCAGCTCAGGCTGCCAGCAGACCGCTTGCCGGGCACGTGACTGCTCGTGATGAGGAATCCAAGTCCCCACTTGTCCTTCCCGTCGTCGACGAACGTGAAGTCCATGCTTCGGTCCGGTTGTGCGGTCTTGACGGCGCGGACGCCAACGTCGCCGATCTGGTTCCTGCTCATCAGCGCTACCGTGTCGGCGTTGAGAATCCGCGCGCCATCGAGGGTGCCGCCATTCAGGATCATCCGCTCGAAACGGATGTAGTCGCTCGCTGTCGACGAAAGCCCGCCACCGCCGTTGAACGTCGTGGCGGGCGGCTGCGGTTGATTGGGTTGCTCGGTGAGTGGAGCATCGGCACGGCCACCCTCGCGGCGGTGGACCGTCACGAGACGCTGCTGTTTGACCGCAGGCACGTTGTAGAACGTATCGGCCATCCGTAGCGGCGTGAAGATGTGCTCGCGGAAGTAGTCCTCCAGATTCTTGCCGGACAGCTTCTCCACCAGCCGCCCCAGCCAGTCGACGCTCGTCCCGTAAATCCATTGCGTCCCAGGCTCGAAAAGGAGCGGCCCCGCCTTGTACTCCTTGCCGTCGCGCGGCTTGAAGTCGCGCACGATCGGACTGGTAAACGGATATCCGAGGCCGGACGTGTGGGTGAAGAGATGCCGGATCGTGATCTTGTTCGCTGCCGGCCGCAAGCTGTATCCGCCAGTTGTGCTGTCGAACGATTCGAACACCATGAGGTTGGCCAGATCCGGGAGGTACTTCTCGGCCGGTTCATCGAGGGCGAAACGGCCCTTTTCGTAGAACTGCAGCGCGGCGACGGAAGTCACAGCCTTGGTCATCGAGGCGATCCGGAACAGCGCGTCTGCCGTCATCGGACGCTCGCGTCCAACCTCCGCCCTGCCAAATACTCCCTGATACAGAATGCGGTCGCGGTTGGTAGCGATGACGACCAGCCCGGGGACGTCGCCGCGCGCCACGGCGGCGGATAGCTTCTCATCGAGCGACGCAGCAGGCGTCTGGCGTCGTTCGACCTGAGCAAGCTGCGTGGCGCGGATAGCGGTGGTGAGAAGGAGGAGCGCGGCGCCAACCTCCTTGATCCATCTGCGTCGCGAGATGGTGGTCATATTCGACTTCGGTGCGGGTTGGATTATGAACTGGAGGGCCCTTGAAGCGGTAGTTGGCTATAATCGCAGCCAGTCCAGGAGGCGTTCGATGGGCAATCTTCAGCGTCGGCTGATCGCCGGTCTCGCGGCGGCCGTCCTCCTCAGCGGCTCCCTCTCCGCACTCACCCCGCCATCGGTCAAGTTCACCGACACGAAGCTGCAGAACGGCTTGCGGCTCATCGTGGCCGAGGATCATGTCGCTCCCGTCTTTTCGGTGGCGGTGGTTTACAACGTCGGCTCGCGCAACGAGCGCCCTGGCCGTACAGGCTTCGCGCACCTGTTCGAGCACATGATGTTCAAAGGCTCCGAGAACGTTGGGCCGGGCGAGCACTTCTACACGGTGTTCAGCAATGGCGGCACGATGAACGGCACGACCGACAAGGAGCGCACGCTGTACTTCGAGACGATGCCCGCCAATCAGCTCGAGGCGGCGATTTTCCTCGAAGCCGATCGGATGCGATCGCTTGCGATCATGAAGGAGAACCTCGACAACCAGCGCAACGCCGTGCAGGAAGAGCGCCGCCAGGGACTCGACAACCAGCCCTACGGCCGCACCAACGAGGCGATCGACGAGCTGGCGTTCGACAACACCGCGTACAAGCATTCCGTAATCGGATCGATGGACGATCTGAATGCGGCTGCAACGGAGGATGTGGCGGCCTTTTTCCACACGTACTACGCGCCGAACAACGCCATCCTCGCTATCGCTGGTGACGTCACGGCCGCCAAGGTGGGGGAGCTCGTGCGCAAGTACTTCGAATCGATTCCGGCCCAGCCAGCGCCGCCTGCCGTGGATGTCAGCCAGCCGCCACAGAACGGCGAGCGTCGGGTGAGCCTCGAGGACGCGCTCGCTCGACTGCCGCGCCTCGACATCAGCTATCGCATCCCGCCGACGCTTTCACCCGACGACGATTCGATCGACGTGTTGACCCGAGTGATGGCAGGCGGCCGCAGTTCGCGGTTCTACGAGAAAATCGTCCGGCAGAAGCAACTCGCTGTGAACGTGGGAGCCTTCACACCCGACAGCCGCGGCCCCCGACTCATCCGCATAATCGCTACACCGTCGCCCGGAAAATCGCTTGAAGAACTCGAAGCCGCCATCTACGCGGAGATCGAGCTGATGAAAGCCCAGCCGATTGCCGATTGGGAGCTCGAGAAGGCCCGGAACGCCGCCCAGCGGCAATTCGTAGGTCAGCTGGGCCAGTCGCTTTCGCGCGCCATCAACCTGGCGGAGTACGCGCTGATCTATGACGATCCGGGAATGATCAACAAGCGGTGGGATCGGATCGCCAAGTTGAGCGCGGTCGACGTCCAGCGCGTCGCGAAACAGTACCTGACGGTCGACAACCGGAGCGTGATCGTCACACGTCCGAAGGCGGGACCTGGAAGAGGAGGGCTGTAATGTATCCCTCGCGCACGTTCGTCGCCGTCGCGCTCCTCGCTTGCGGCATGTCCATCGCGGCGCAAGAGCCGCCGAATCAGCCCTCGCCCACGCAAGGCGTTGTCAGAAAGGGCAAAGTGCCGGTGTCGAGCGAAATCCTGCGAGTCAAGCTGCCGAAGCCGACGGAAGTCGATCTTCCAAACGGCCTGCACCTCATGGTCCTCGAGGATCATCGCTTGCCGCAGATCTCGTTCCAGATCTTCATCCCAGGCGCGGGGGGCTACTACGATCCCGCCGAGGTGCCCGGCCTGGCAACGTTCGTCGCGGCGCTCGCCCGCGAGGGGACGGTCTCGCGGACGTCCGAGCAGATCTCACAGCAGCTTGAAGTGATGGCGGCGACGCTGAACGTGTTGGCTGGCGCAGGGCCGGATGCGACCGCCACGGGGTCGTCGCTCACCGATCAATTCGACCGGCTGGTCGATATCGCCGCCGACGTGCTGCTACACCCGTCCTTTCCCGAGGACGAACTTGGACGCTACAAGCAAAGAACGCGCGCGCAGCTGACACAGCAGCGGGCGAACCCCGGGTTTCTGGCGGCGGAGCTGTTCAATCGTGTGGTGTACGGCGCGCATCCGGCGTCGCGCATCTCCCCAACAGTCGCCGCACTCGACGCAACAACGCACGAGGGCCTTGCGGCTTTTCACCGTTCGAGGTACGTGCCCGACCACGCGGGCATGGCGATTGCCGGTGACATTTCGCCGGCCGACGCGCGCAAGCTCGTCGAGGCCCGGTTCGGAGCCTGGACGAAATCGGGCGCGCCGCCCCCTGCCGTCTCGGATCCGGCCGAGCTCACAGCGCCGAAGATCGCATTCATCGGCCGGCCCAGCTCAGTCCAGACGAATCTCATCGTCGGCACGCAGGCCATCGCACGTACGCATCCCGATTACGACGTCCTGTCGGTGATGAACAAGATCATCGGCGGTGGGCCAACCGGCCGTTTGTTCATTCACCTGCGGGAGGAGAAGGGGTATACGTACGGCGCGAACAGCTCGCTGAATGCGCCCATGTTTCGCGGAAACTGGTCGGCGTCGACGAGCGTTCGCTCGGAGGTGACCGAGCCGGCGTTGCGCGACCTGCTCGCGGAAATCGCGCAGCTTCGCGACCAGCCGGTGTCGGACCAGGAGCTCGCTGACGCGAAACGATCCATGATCGCATCGTTCGCGCTGTCTCTCGAATCGCCGGCGCAGCTGCTGAATTATCACGTCACAGGATGGCGGTATAAGCTGGCACCGGATTACTGGGACAGGTATCCCGATCGTGTCTCGGCCGTCACGCACCAGCAGATTCAAGCCGCAGCGCGGAAGTATCTGGATCCGCAGCGGATTCAAATTGTGGCCGTCGGCGACCCCAATCGGGTGGGGGATACGTTGAAGAAGCTCGGGACCGTCGAAGCATTCGACGTGGACGGCAAACCGATCTCATCATCGTTTTGAGTGCAAGCAGACTGAGCGGAGAAGCCGGGGCCCATAGGACCTGACACATCGCTCGTCGATCTGCGGTTTGGTCAGAAGGGCTTTGCAACCGCAAAGTCGCAAAGCCCGCGAAGAACCCATGTGGATCGGTTTCTTTGCGGTCTTTGCGCCCTTTGCATTCAATGCGCGCTTAGAACCGGTATCCGAACCCGAACGTGGCGCCGTGCGTGTTCAACGGCGTGTCCGTGGCCACACGCGAGTAGCGGTATCCGGCATCGACGGCCCAATGCTGTGCGACCGGAATGTCGACGCCGCCGCCGATTGTAAACATCGCCGCATTCGTGGCGGCAGGCGCCGTGAAGTCGCCTGCGTTCACCAGAGCCGTCGTGACGTCGTCGCCGACGCCGGGTGTGGTTCCATCAGGCAGCGTTCCGCTCGAGAAGGTGAACTGCGCTGTCGGCGTCAGCCGCGCGAAGCCGACGCCGCCCAGCACGTACGGCAAGACGTGCTTGCCCGCGCTGCCTTCGATTCTGACCCCGCCGAGCGAATACCAGGCCGGCACGCGCCCGGTGCCGAGGACGTTGAGGCCCTGATTGGCCGACAGTGCGGCAATCGTGTTGTCGACGTCCCCCTGGACCTCGGACGGCAGAAGATTGTGGAACTTTCCGACGTCGCCGAAGACGGACACGTGCGGCGCAATCCGCGCGCCGACCTCACCGAGCACATTCCCCGATGTGTTGTCCTCTGTCACGGCGAACCCTCCGAGACCGGTGATGTAGCCGCGTTCGGTCTGCGCGAACACTGGCGCGGCCGTCAGCACCGTGGCTGCGGCCGCCATGATCAAGACCCGCATGACTTCCTCCTGCGGCGCGACAGCGTCTGCCGCCCGCTGACCCGCGAAGTTCACAAGTTGTCCACGAGGACGCGTCACATTCACAAGTGCCCATGACATGTTGTGACGAGGCGACTGCCGCGGTTGCAACCCGCCCACGTCGATGCAGCGCAACCGAGGTGCCACGTTGCGTGCGTGAGACAGTCATCCACGTTGTCGAACTGACTTTCCATCACGGCGGTCATTGAGGGCACGGAAGACACGCCATTCTTTGGAGGACTTCGGCCTCCTCCTCTCATGCGTGTTCCGCCGTGGCGAGCGCGTCAGCAATTCCGCGCGCTCTCAGCAGCAGACGGATCGTCGTCGAACGAGGACTGAGTGTCCGCGCTGGAGCACGCGCCCGCATCTATGGAGTCTGTAAAGATGGATCTGACACGGGACGCGCGGAGACAAAGAGAGATGAGACTGTCACGGTCTTTTCATCGGCGCGCCGCATCTCTCGCGGTAACACTGGGTCTGAAGAGAAGGGCTCATCGTGAAGCGATCGATCTGGCTCGTACTCCTGATCGCGTGCGTTGCGACGTGGAGCATGCTGGCACTCCATCGAACGGCCGGCGTGGACGTGACTACGGCGAACGTCAGCCAGGGCTCAATCGTCCACCTCATCGTCGCGACAGGCTCGCTGCGCGCCGTCAACACCGTGCAGGTTGG
The DNA here is from genome assembly GCA_046728115.1 of Acidobacteriota bacterium. Taxonomy (GTDB): domain Bacteria; phylum Acidobacteriota; class Vicinamibacteria; order Vicinamibacterales; family CAVVIG01; genus CAVSWN01. The sequence goes on from JBKPDW010000128.1 coordinate 8,943, forward strand.
TGCGCAGATTTCCGGCACGGTGGAATCGCTGAATGCCGATTTCAACTCGGTGGTGCATGCGGGTCAGGTGCTGGCAAGGCTCGATCCGGCGAGTTACGACGCGACCCTCAACGAAGCGCGTGCCGCGCTCGCACAGGCGGAGGCGGCCGTGATGCAGGCACGCGCGAACGAGCTCGGACTCGAAACAGCTGTCGAGGACTCGCGCGAGAAGCTCACGCGCGCCGAGGAGTTGAGCGCCGCGCAGCTCGTGATGCGGTCCGATCTCGACGCCGCCCGCATTGCCATGAGCGAAGCGAATGCCGGGCTTGCCAGCGGCCACTCGCAGGTGTCGGAAGCCGAGGCGATGGTCACGCAGGCGCGATCCGCCGTCAGCGAGGCGAAGGTCAATCTCGACCGCACCGTGATCACGTCGCCCATTGACGGCATCGTCGTGTCCAGGACCGTCGATCTCGGTCAGACCCTGGCGGCAACGTATCAGGCGCCGGTGCTGTTCGCAATCGCCACGGACCTGACCCGCCTCCAGCTGGAAGTTGATATCGACGAGTCGGACATCGCCGGCGTGCACCAGGGCGAGCCCGTCCAGTTCGAGGTCGAATCGTATCCGAACGAGCAATTCAGCGGCACGGTCTCGCAGGTCCGGCTGCAGCCCATTGCCGAGCAGACGGTCCCCGCGATAACGCCTGGCGCTCCGGCAGATTCAGCATCTGGCGTCCAGGTCCCCACCGTCATCAGCTATGCGGCGATTGCCGACGTGTCGAACGCCACCGAGCGCCTGCGTCCGGGCATGACCGCGACCGTGAGCCTCGAGGGACTGCATCGTGATGGAGTGGTGCGGATTCCGAACCAGGCGCTGGCGTTTCGTCCGACGCCGCAGGCGCTGAATGCGCTCGGCCAGAAACCGGAGTCGAACTTGACGGCGGCCGATCTGATGACTGACCCGACTGCACGACGGGTCTGGGAATTCGACGGTTCGCAGTTCACGCCGATCGACGTTCGCGTCGGCCTCGCGGACCCGCAATGGACCGAACTGCGCGAGGGCGCGCTTCGACCAGGCGACGCGCTCGTGACGGTAGCCTCGATCGTCACCCGGCGCTGACGCGCGTCCTCACATCCGGAAGAGCGGGCGGCCGTTTGGCATACCCGGCCACGGCGTTCCCAGGAACATCAGGATCGCGGCAAGTCCGAAGCAGACGAGCAGGCGTGTGCGTTTCGACACCGGCGTCGTCGCTTTGCGCGCGAGCGCGCGGCCGACATGCGCGAGAATCACTGCTCCAAACATGAGCGATAGGTGTTCGACCGCCCAGTAGCGGAGCGGCGGATTCGCCATCGCGGCGGAGAAGTTCTGCATCGCCTGCGCGGTGAACGGACTCAACGCCAGATACAGAATCAGGCCGAGCAGCATCTGAATGTCGAGCGCCATGATCGCGATCATCGACCAGCGATCGGCGACGGGCGCCGGCCCGGATACCTGATTGCGTACCGTGGCGAGCACTGCGCCGACGACCGCGACGAGCGCCAGCCATCGGAACCAGGAATGGATCAGAAGAACGGTGCTGTACATGCGCCGACGTTATCACGAGGGGACGGAAGGCAGGAGCGGCAGGGGGAAGGATGGAAGGCAGGTAGCCCGAAAGCGCCAGCGTGAGAAGGACAGAACGGCAGGAAGGGCGACGGGTGCGTTCAGGGTTCGCGATTGCGCGTCGCGCGCAACCGGGCCTGGGCTTCGGCGAAGCGGCGCCTGGCGCTTTCCAGGGCGGATTCGGCCTTCTTGATCTCGGCCTCGTGTTTCTTTTCCGCTTCCGCCGTCCGGCGCGCGGCTTCGGCAGCCTTGCGTTTTTCAGCCAGGGCCTGCTTCGAGGGGGGCGGGGGTGCGACCGGGCCCTTGATCTTCACGCCGCCCAGGGCTTCGAAGCCGGCGGGCTGGAGCGGCGCGGCGAGCCGGCCGTGCTCGACTGGCGCGGATCCCAGCGACAAGGCTTCGAACGTGCGCATCAATGCATCCGCGCCTGGCTTCGAGCCTGCGCCGGCCGCCAGTCGTTCAGCGGCCTTGACGGCTTCCGCCATCGCGCGTCGATGCGCGTCGCCTGCGCCGCGCAGATCGGCGTTCCGGCCCTCGAGCGCCGCCACTTGCGCTTTTCGCAGCTTCTCGCCGGTTTCGATCAGAGTGTCGTACGTCCGGCGATCGCGCCAATACACCTGATTGACGGCCCACGGCACGACTGTCGGT
>JBKPDW010000129.1:0-6951 GCA_046728115.1 Acidobacteriota bacterium
CCACCACCACCCCCAGCGCCCCACCCCACCCCGCCGCGCCAACGCCACCCCACCACACGCACCGACGCTGCCATTCGGAGCCGTCCCCACTCTGTCCCCGGCCCACTGCAGTCAACACCACGCGATCGCCGCCTCGCCTGCTACACCGATTCGAAAACGGTATAGACCATAGGTGTCCCTTCGCATTGGTAGTGCATAACGGGGATCGCTTTCAGTCCTCCGTCCTTTGGTTCCCTGACAGAGTGCTACATCGAAACGCAATCGCTACGTAAGAAACACGATATTTGCCGGACTGCCGACGGGTGTGTACTGCCCTGTGAAATCGAGTTTGCTTCCGTTTCCCTTGATGCGGTACGTCACGAGAGCATCGCTCCGCTGGTTGCATGAGATCAGGAAGTTTCCCGTCGGATCGATGGTAAAGCTTCGCGGATAATCGCCTCTCGTCCATACGTCGTCGACAAGAGATAACGAGCCAGACAGGCCAACCTTGAAGACGGCGATGCTGTCGTGCAGCCGGTTGGCGGCATAGACGAACCGCCCGTCGTTCGACACTCTCACTTCGGAGGTGAAGTTCGTACCAACGAACCCGGCAGGCAGCGTCGAGAGCATCTGGTGCTGAGTCAGCGTCCCCGTGGTGGCATCGTAATCAAAGAACAGCAGCGTGGAGGCCTCTTCCTGAAGGGAATAGAAGAAGCCGCCGTCAGGATGAAAGGCGAAGTGCCGCGGCCCATCGCCTGGAGGGGTTGAGACAAACGCAGGCGAGTTCGGGACCAGGTGCCCTGTTGCGCGGTCCAGGAGCCAACTGTAGATACGGTCCTGGCCCAGATCGGCGCCAAAGACAAACTTGCCCGCGGCATCGGCCTGAATCATGTGCGCATGCGGCGCGTCATGGCCACTGATGGCAAAGCTGCCCGGAGGCGCGTTCGTGGCATGTGTTGGTCCGACTGAGTCCGTATCGGCCTGGACGAAAGAGGCATTCCCGAGCGACCCATCCGTGTGGATTGGGAGCACGCTGAAACTCCCCCCGCCGTAGTTGGCTACGAACACAAAGTGGCCCAAAGGATCGACGCTGAGGTGCGCAGGCCCGGCGCCTTGCGAGCTCACCACGTTGAGCAGGGTAAGGTCACCATTTGACCGGTTGATCGCAAACGCGGAGACGGAGCCACTCGGTGGCGAGATGGTGAAATTGGAAATCTCATTCACCGCGTACAGATAGTTCCCGTTCGGATGGATCGCGAGCCACGACGGGCTTGGAACCATCGCTGCAACCTTGATCTGCGTCAACGTCCCATCGTGTAGGTCAAGGCTGAAGAGGTAAATGCCCTGTCCATTCGGCGTGTACGCCCCGACGTACGCCAAGACCGGCGAATTGGGATCGGCTATCGCGCGGGTCCAACGAACCGCCGCTGCAACCGCGGCCAGGGCGGCCGCGCCTGTCAGTACGCGACGACGGGTGATCGTGCCGGCAGATGCGGCGTCCTCGCTTTGTTTGTCCAGTGGTTGCATTGCTTTCCCCTTATTTCTTCGAACTGCGGTCCTTCGCCCTCATACCTGTCTTCGAGTCCTGTCGTCGTGGTCAGAAAGCACGAAGGACAGACCGCTACACCGAAGTGCAAACAGCAATAGTGCACTGTGTCGTGTGAAAATTCATGGAAATCTTTGCGGGCGGAGAGGCGGCCTTTGCAGTCCCAAGTGGGCAGTACTGCTTCGTCGCGTACGCTCCACGAGCGAGACACAGCGTTTTTCGGATCGGCGTAGTTCGGAGTGATGGCGGTCAGTGCCTGGTCCTTCGTTGTGCGTTCCTGGTCCGTCCGCGAGTCCAGAGTCGCTGCTGCTGGCCATTGGCGTGATGCCGCACCTGGACCAGGAGCTTGGGACGGACCACCGCCACAGGACGCGGACTTCACCTCACATCAGAACAGCAACCGGAAACCGAGCTGCGCCTCTCTCGGCGTCAGTCGCGTCGCGCTGATCGTCCCGAACGTCGACGTGCCGGACGTGGTCGCAGGGTTCGCGAAATGGGCTCGATTGAACAGGTTGAACACGTCGATTCGGATCTCGGCCGTCGCGCGGCCGACCGCGGTTCGCTTTGCCGCCGAGAAGTCCGTGTTGAAGACCGTCGGGCCGCGAACGTCGCCGATGCGGTAATTGCCGAACTGGTACTGGGCCGGGTTCGCGAAGCAGTTGCTGTCGAACCATTGCGTCACGGTCTCCGGCGCGCCGATCGACGCGCACGTCACGTCCGGCCAGTTGCCGCTGCCGGTATTCAGCTGCGAGTTCGCCACGCGGATGTCCAGTGGATCGCCACTGTGATAGTGCGTCATGCCGCTGAGCGCCCAGCCGGCCGTGAGCGCCCTGGCGAGGGCACCGCCGCTCGACATCGACGGCACCTCGTAGGTCCAGCTCACGACGAAGATGTTGGGGATGTCGAGCATCTTGCTCCCGTTGACGCCCGACGCCGGCATACGAACATCGCGCAGGCTCGGATGAAGGTTCGCGGGAGCGAAATTGTCGTCGGTGCGCGAGTACGTGTACGACACGAGCATCTGCAGCCCGCGCGAGAAGCGCTTGTCCAGCTTCAACTGGAGCGCGTCGTACCACGACTTGCCGTCGCCGTCGCGCAGGTTGATCGTCGTGATCGTCGGCGCGATGCCGAAGTACGGGCGACGCTGCTGAACGGCGCCGGGGCCCGGGTCGGGAACGTTGATGTTGTAGCTGCGGAACAGGTTCGTACCGCGGGTGCCGACGTACGCCGCTTCCGCCATCATGTTCCACCCCAGCTCACGCTGCACGCCGACGTTCCACATCGTCGCGGTGTCGGCGTGGAAGTGCTGCGGAATGTAGAACACCGCGAATCCCGACGGCGGTGTCAGCGCCGCGCCCGGCGCCGCGGCCAGCGGCGTGAACGCCGGCAGGCCGTCGCTGATGCTTCGGAACGGTGTAAAGGTCGTCGGCGTGGTGAGATCGACCTGTTGGAAAAAGGGATAGTTGCGCTCGTTCGTTCCGCCGTTCGCGCCGAAGTTGTCTGCGAAGTAGCTGACGCCGAATGCCGCGCGAACGGCCGTCCGGCCGTGGTCCGGTGTATACGCGACGCCGAGGCGCGGGGCCAGATAGTCGTAATGCGTGTCCACCCCGGCGGTGCGATCCGTATCCGACGCCACGTGGATCAGACCGTCGGCCAGACTGAAATTCGACTGACGGTTGTCCGCCTGCACCGGCGGCGTCATCAGATCCCACCGCAGCCCGAGCTGCAGCGACAGTCTCTGGTTCACGCGAAAGTCGTCCTGCGCGAACAGGCCGAGAAACGTATTCGTCACTTCAGGCCAGGTGTTCACGACGTCGCGCTGCACGAGATTCGGATAGCCGAGCATGAACGACGCGAACGAATAGCCGGTGTTGGCCGCGCTGCGGTTGCTCGTGTAGTTGGCGTCGAACGTGAACCGACCCTGCGGCTGCGTCTGCGGATTGGAAACCGCACCTTTGTAGAGCCGAAGGTCCTCGCCGAATTTCATCGCATGGCGGCCCTTCAGCCACGAGAAGTTGTTCGTGAGCAGGAACTGCCGGCCTACACGGATCGCGTTCGTCGTTCCCGGCGATCCGGTGTTCGAAAACCCGCTCGGGCGGAAGCTCGCGATCCCCGTCGTCTCGGGGAACGCGGCCAGGTTGCCGTTCGGGATTCCGAGCGCGTTGTTCTCGTCGATCCCGGCGTCCTCGGCGTACTGATGCGTGAAGTACTTGTTGTAGCCGAACCGCAGCTCGTAGAACTTATTGCCGCTGAACGGAAGCGTGTAGCCGATCACGCCGTTGTAGTTGTCGGAATCGGAGTTGTTCGCGCCCATGAAGATGTTGCCTGGCGCCGGCTCGTCGTAGTGCCGGTGCGACGCGGAGTAGCGTCCGAAGATCGCGCCATGGCTGCCGAGATTCGTGTCCTCGCGAATGTCGCCGGCGTTCGCTTTTTGCACCAGCACGTTGTTCTCGACGTAGTTGTTCGCGAGACCCGGCTGGTTCGGCACCGGGTAGATGTTGGCGACCTTCTGCGCAATCGGATTGATCTGACTTTGAGGAATGACGTTTCCCGCGAATGGCAGGCCCGTCAGCGGATCGTAGATCGGCTGGCTGATCTCGGTGAAGATGCCCTGACGCATCAGCGCGGTCGGTACGGTGAGCGTCTGCGTCCGGCCGGCATCGAGCCGAAGTCCCTGATAGTCGCCGAAAAAGAAGGCCTTGTTCCGTGCCAGTGGGCCGCCGAACGTGCCCCCGAACTGATTCGAGTTGTACGGCGCCTTGGCCAGCGCGAAATAGCTGCGGGCGTTGAGCGTGTCGTCGCGCAAGTAATCGAACGCCGAACCGTGCCAGTCGTTGGTGCCGGATCGGATCGTGAGGTTCACCGCGGCGCCGCCGAACACGCCGAATTCGGCGGTCGGGTTGTTCGTCTGCACCTTGAATTCCTGAATCGCTTCGAGCGGCGGCGTGATGTTGATGTACGCGTTCTGCGGTTCATTGTTGACGACGCCGTCCAGAAGGTAGTTGTTGCCGGACCAGGGCATGCCATTCACCGAGTGCGCCGTTGCGATGCGCGCGCCGGCGGCCGACGCGTTTTCCGCCGAGTCGCCGCGGCTGTAGAACGGCATCGCCCCGGGAGTTGTCGTGATGAGATGCTCGAAAAAGCGGCCGTTCAGCGGCAGCGCCTGGATCTGCTTCATCGGTATCACCTGCCCCAATTCCGTCGTCGTGCTCCGCACGAGCGGACTCGTGCCGGTGACGAGAATCGACTCGGTGACCGTGCCAATCTGCAAAGGGATGTCGACGCGCGTGGTCTGCGCGACTTCTACAACGATGCCGTCGCGAACATATCGCTTGAACCCCGGGAGCTCGGCAGCGACCGTGTAGGTTCCGGGCTGCACCAGCGGAAACGTGTAGGTCCCCTGCGCGTTCGAGAGCGCCGAATCGGCGATTCCGGTTGCAGTGTTCGTGACGGTGACGGTAACGCCGGGTACCGGCGCCCCGGTTGAATCGGTGACGGTTCCGGTCAGCGCGCCTCGGATGGTCTGAGCGTCCAGTGGACCGGATGTCGCGACGACGATTGAGACGAGCGCGATCAGAGTCTTCATGAGGGTTCCCCGTTTAGAACACCAGACGAACCGCCACTTGCATGACGCGAGGGGCTCGTGTGGTGATGACCTGGCCGAACCGCGCGTTTACCTGGTTGCCTTGCGGGTCGAAGCGCGCCGCCGAATCGACGGTGGCGAACTGCGTGTGGTTGAACACGTTGTAGACCTCCCATCGGAGCTGCAGACGGCGCTGACTGCTCGCCAATGGGATGTTCTTGAAAATCGTCACGTCGGAGCTGTTGATGCCGGGCCCGCGCACCACGTCTTTCGGCGAGTTGCCAGGATTGCCGCGTGCAGGCCTCGAGAAGACCGCCGTGTCGAACCACGCGAGCAGCCCGCGCTTGTCCGCCGGCAGATTCGGATCGCCATTGACGACCGGCACGTTGCCGGTCGCGCCGGTCGCCCGGATGGTGTCGCCACCGCCAGTGATGTCGGCGGCGTCGGTCGTCGTAAACGTCACGTTGACCGGCATTCCACTCGCAAAGGTCGACAACCCGGAAATCTGCCAGTTGTCCAGGAGCGCGCGGCCGACCGCCGTGTTCCACAACGAGCTGCCTTTCGGAAGCTCCCAGGTGTAGTTGATGACGGCCAGATGCGGCTGGTCGTACGAGGACCGGCCGTAGTTCCACGTTGCCGGGTCCTGATAGGTCGCGACCTGCATGTTCGACCCGGTGCCCGTCTCGTTGTTCGATGTGTAATCGCGCGAGCGCGAGTAGGTGTACGCGACGCCGAACTGCAACCCGTTCGCGAATCGCCGGTTCGCCTGCAGCTGCAGCGCGCTGTAATCGCCCTTGCCGATGTTTTCGAAGTACCAGACGTTCGCGTAGCCCGGCAACGGCCGGAAGAAGGTGTCCGGCAGCGGCGAACCCGGGCGCGTCGGGTCCTGATTGGCCGCGGCAAACCGGGCGCCGTACGCGACGAGATTGAGGTTCTGCGTCTGCAACATGTTCCTGCTCTGCGAGCCGACGAATGCGGCGTCGACGACGGTGTTCCAGCCGATGTCTCGCTGCACGCCCGCCGAGTAGCTGTACAGGGTCGGCGTATGCGTGTCTTTCTCGAAGCCCTGGGCGTCGCTCGGGAAGTTGTAGCCCGAGGATTGCAGCAGCGTGTCCATCGTGCCGTAGAAGATCTGCGGGTTGAGCTGCAGCGGCGGGTTGCGCGTCGCCTGCCAGTTCACGTTGCCCGACATCCGCGTGTTGTGAAAAATGCCGAAGCTGCCTCGCAGCGCGGTCTTACCATCGCCGGTCGCGTCGTACGCGAACCCGACGCGCGGCTCCGGCAAGAGCGGCGGCCCGCTCTTGAAACCCGACGGGTAGCTCGAATCGGTGGCGAGGACGATGCCGTTGTTCAGATTCCCGGTGTTCGGCACGAAGGCGCCGATGAGCACCGCCGGCACCGTTGCGCCCGTGACGAGATCGCGCCCGACGCGAACGCCGTCGACAATCGCCGGGTAGTACAGGCGCGGCGCCTTCGACGGGTCGTACCGCTCCAGCGAGAAGGCGGAAGCGCCGCCGCTCTCGTGGACCCAGTGCGTGTACCACGCCAGCCGCAGACCGTAGTCGAGCGTCAGCTTCCTCGTCGCGTGCCATGTATCCTGAGCGAAGCCTTCCACCACGTTCGCCAGGCCGCCTCCACCGGGCCGGGTTGTCGATTCGAGATAGTTCGTGAACTGCCCCAGCAGCGCGCTGGCGTACGGATAACCCGCATCGAGGGCGTTGTTCGTGTCGCGGCTGAAGTCGAAGCGCCCGGCAAACGTCGCGGTTGGTCCCTCCTCGTTCCGCGCGTGCTCGGCGTACGCGCCGAACTTGAACGTGTGCGTTCCAGCCGCCATCGTCAGCGT
>JBKPDW010000130.1:0-17845 GCA_046728115.1 Acidobacteriota bacterium
ATGCGGTCTCGTGGGCTCGGAGATGTGTATAAGAGACAGGAAGACGATCGAGTACCTGGAGAAAGCGCGTGCGGTCGCCGATCCCGAGCAGGCGCAGGTAATCGCGCATCTCATTCGCTTCTACCAGACCGGTGATCCGAAGGACTGGCTCCAATTCGGCGGCGACTGGGTGCGCAACGACGCGACCGTTGACTTCGCAAACGGCTTCATCGAGGTGTACCGCGACGCGCGCGGGGCGAAAGGCAGCTCGCAGAGCTTTGTCAGCGTCACGGACCCCAAGGTCAGCGAGTTGATGCGCAAGCTGGCGCAGAACGCCGCGATCTTCGAGAAGGCCGCGCCCTGGGATCCGAAGTACCGCAAGCAGGACTTCCAGCCGCCAGTCGTGAAGGCGGTCGAAGTGCTCATCGAGACCGGCGATTTCCACGTGACGACGATCGGCGACAACCTGCCGAACGAAAACGAGATCCACGAGAAGTACGGCACGAAAAACTTCCTCTTCCTCGGCAGTAGTCACGCGCTGTCCAACGCCGGATCGACGAAGACGCTGGCCGAGTTTGCCGCGTCACCCGAGGAAGTCGAGCGCGTCACGAAGTACGGCGAGGAAGCCGAAGACGTCCTCACCGCGATGCACGAAGTGATCGGTCACGGCTCCGGCAAGTTGAGCGAGCGGCTCAAGGGCGGCGCGGAGCCCTATCTGAAGGAGTATTTCTCGACGCTGGAAGAGGCACGCGCCGATCTCATGGGTCTCTGGAACGTCTGGGATCCCGAGCTGAAGAAGCTCGGCCTCGTCACCGACCAGGAACAAGTGGCGCGGGCGATGTACGACAACGCGGCGCGAGTTGTCCTGACGCAGCTGCGTCGCATCCCGCGTGGCGATACGATCGAGGAAGACCATGCTCGCGATCGTGCCCTCATCGCGAACTACATCATGGACAAGACAGGCGGGATCGAGCAGATCAACCGCGCCGGCAAGACCTACGTCCGTGTGAAGGACTACCAGAAGATGCGCGAAGGCGCCGGGATGCTGCTGCGCGAGCTGATGCGCATCAAGGCCGAGGGCGATTACGACGCGATCAAGGCGCTCGTCGACAAGTACGGCGTCCACTTCAGCCCGGCGCTGCGCGACCAGGTGGTTGCGCGGTACAAGCAACTGAACCTGCCGACGTACTGGGCCGGCGTCAACCCGCAGCTCGACGCACAGCTGGACGGAAAGGGCGAGGTGACGTCCGTTCGCATCTCGCATCCGCGCGACGCGGTAAAGCAGTACCTGAGCTACGGGGCGATGTACCGGAAGTAGAAGAGACTAGAACCATCTGCCATCGATGCCCGCTCCGCGGCTGCCGTGTCAGCGGGTGGCCAGCTCGCCATCCAGTTCCATGTAGACCCGCTTCAACGCGCCGGCGGCATTCTCCGCCCGGCGCGTCCAGCTGGCAAAGCTCCCAAAATCGGCGCGCGACGCGGCCTCGTCGACCGGCACTTTCATGTCGTGCAGCCGGCGCCCTTCGGCAATGACGCGCTCGAGCGCGGCTCGATAATTGCCCTCCTCTTCCTCGAGGATCGCCGCGCTGTCGACGAAGCCGTGTGCCGGCACGTAAACAGCTGCGTTCATCCGTTCGGCCTTTCTCAGAGTCTCCAGCCATTCGGTCGGATAGCCGTTGGCCATCGAGGGGAACACCCGGTTGGAAAATACTTCGCTCATGAACAGGACTCTCGGACGCGGGAGGTACACTTCGAGGTCGCCGCCGGTGTGTGCACGTCCAAGGAACAACACGTCGATTTCGACACTGCCAAGCGTGATCACCCGCTTGTCGGCCACGGTCTCGGCCGGCCTGTTGATGCGCCGCTCGATGGCCGCCTTCGAGAACGGATGGACGAGGAACGTGGCGGTTGCAGGAAAGGCAGATGCGCCGCCCGTGTGGTCGCCGTGCTCCGAACACGTGACAACGTATCTGATCGGCTGCGGCGTCAACGCACCTATGTCGGCGACCAGGCGCGCGACGTTCTCGACGGTGCCTTGCCCTTCGGCGACGAGCACGCCTTCGCTCGTGACCACAATGAGGTTGTTGGCGGTGACAACGCGCTTGGTGGGATCGATCTGTTCATAGGCGTAGACGCCGTCCGCCAGCTTCGTCAGGCGCGGGAAATCCGTGGGCTTCAATCCGCGCACTGTGATGTCGGTCGTACGGATAACTTCCTGTCCGAACGGGGTCACGACGTGTCCCAGAAGCGTGATGACGAGCCACGAAGTCAGTCGCATGGCGGAAGAGTATCATCTACACTCAGCCGTTCGGAGGATTGATGCGCGTGACCATGTTTGCGATCGCCGGGTGCTGTCTGCTGGCAGGAGCGGCTCTTGTGGCGCAGGCACAAACACAGGCCCCGGCCTCGGCCCTGCCGGGTCCCGACGACCCCGTGAAAAAACTCGTCGATCGACTTGACCTGGAGAAATACAAAGCGACGGTCAAAGGACTCACGCAATTCGGCGACCGGCGCCAAGGCACGGATCGCAACCGCGCTGCCGTGGACTGGATCGAGGCCCAGCTCGCGAGCTACGGCTGCCCGACCGAACGCGTGAAATACGAGTACTACCCGCCAGCGCAGACCGGAGGGCGTGGCGGCCGCCCGAACACTGGCCTTGCGCAAGGCGGCGGGCGTCCGCGCGGCATTCGTTCGCCAACCGGCGTCAACAACGACCCAGAGAAGGAACCCGACCTGAAATTACGCGAGCTCAACATGCAGGCCACCACGCCCGGCCCGCGCGAGATGGTGTTCTGCACCAAGGTCGGCACCACTCACCCGGAGGATATGTACATCGTCAGCGCCCACATGGACGGTCATGGATGGGGCGAAGCGGCGAACGACGATGGATCGGGGACGGCACTGGTGATGGAACTGGCGCGCGTCTTCAGCGGTCCCGATGTGCAGACCGAGCGGACGATCCGCTTTGCGCTCTGGAACAACGAGGAAACCGGATCGCAGGCAGCACGTGCCTACATCGCGCAGCGTCAAGCCCTGCAAGGCAAGGAAGATCAGCCGGGCTCGGGGAAGTATCCCGAACCGAAATGGCTCGGCATGATTCAACATGACATGATGATGTTCGATCACGGGATGCCGCGGGCCGACGGCACCATCAGCACGGAGCAACGGCCGGAGGCCGACGTCAACATCGAGTTCCAGGCAAATTCGAAGATGGCGGCCGACAGCATGAAGCTCGCATGGATCTTCGAAGTGGCCAACGAGAAATACGCGACCGATTACCCCGCCAGCGTTGGCAGCCACATGACGAACACCGACTCGGGTCCATTCCAGGATCTAATCCCGGCGATCAGCCTGCGAGAGAACGAGCGCGGCACGCAGATCGGAAGCGGATGGGATCCGCAATGGCATCAGCCGACCGACGTCTTCGCGACGTATTCGGACAAGGATTTCCGATTGGGACTCAACGCCGCGCAGACGACCTTAGCCGCGATCGGCACCCTGACCGGCGCAACAGTCAAGTAGCGCGCGCAACAGTCAAGTAGCGCGGCCATTCAGGGCCGCGGACAGGTGAAGATTGCATGAAGCGCATCGCTTTTCTGCTGATAGCCATCACGTCCGCGATCACCTTCGTCGGTGCCCAGAACGAGAAACTCGACTACGCGACCATCGGACGCATTCGCGACGAGGGCCTCAACCGATCGCAGGTGATGGACCACGTCTCGTGGCTGTCGGACGTGTATGGACCTCGGCTCACCGGCTCGCCTGGCATTCAGCAGGCCAGCGAATGGGCGATGAAAAAATTCGGCGAATGGGGCCTCGCGAACATCCATCAGGAGCGCTGGAAGTTCGGCAAAGGCTGGTCGCTCGTTCGCTTTTCCGCGCACCTGGTCGAGCCGGCGGTGCAGCCGCTGATTGGGTTTCCGATCGAGTGGAGCCCCGCAACCAAGGGCACGGTGACGGCGGATGTCGTCCGCGTGCAGATTCTGACCGAGGCCGACTTTGGCACGTACCGCGGCAAACTGGCGGGCAAGATCCTGCTCACGCAGCCAGCACGTCAGGTCCGCATGCTCGAAGGTCCGATCATCCTGCGGATGGACGACAGATGGACGGCCGAAGCCGAAAAGACACCGGTGCCCGCCGCGCGAGGCTCCGGGCGCGCGGCCGGCGCTGCAGGCGCAGAAGATGATGCCGGGAGCGGAGGCGGACGGGGGGTTCAGGCGGCATTCCGGCAGAAACTGAACGACTTTCTCGCCGCCGAAGGCGCCGTCGCGGTTCTGGAACGCGGCAGCGACAGCGACATGGCGGCGGGCGGCAGCGATCTCCCGTGGCAACAGCAGCGTCCCGACGGCGGCACGATCTTCCCCGCCGGCAGCGGCGCGCGCGACGAGAACGCCGGCAGGGGCGTTCCGCGCGTGACGCTTGCAGTCGAGCATTACAACCGCATGATCCGCATCCTCGATAAGGGGCTGCCGGTGAAGGTCGAGCTGAACGTCGAGACGAAGTTCTACGATTCCGCGACACGCTCAGAGTCGGCGCGAAGCGGGTCGAGCGACGCTGGAGCCACCATGAATGGCTTCAACACCATCGCGGACCTGCCCGGGGCCGACCTGGCGTCTGAAATCGTGCTCCTCGGCGCGCATTTCGATTCCCATCCGTACGCGACCGGCGCCACCGACAATGCGACCGGAAGCGCCGCCATGATGGAAGCGGTGCGGATTCTGAAAGCGACCGGGGTGAGACCGCGGCGGACAATCCGCGTTGGCCTCTGGGGTGGTGAAGAACAGGGACTGCTCGGTTCGCGGGCGTACGTGCGCGACCATCTGGCCGACGTCGAAACGATGACGTTGAAGCCGGAGCACGCGAAGCTGTCGGTGTACTTCAATTCCGACAACGGCACGGGCCGAGTGCGGGGCGTCTGGCTGCAGGGCAACCTCGGCGTGCGTCCCGTCTTCGAGCAGTGGATCCCGCCGCTGCGCGATCTGGGCGTCACCATCCTCAGCGCGCGATCGGTGACATCGACCGACCACCTCTCGTTCGACAACGTGGGCATACCGGCGTTCCAGTTCCTCGTCGATCGCCTCGAATACAACTCGCGCACGCATCACTCCAACATGGACACGTACGATCGCGTGCAGCGCGAAGACATGGTCCAGCAGGCCACGGTGATTGCCGTGTTCGCCTACAACGCCGCGATGCGCGACGAGAAAGTGCCGCGCAAGGCGCTGCCGGCGCCGCAGCGGGGACGCAGTAACTCACAGTGAAGCGACGTTGGTGAATTGGGGGCTGGTGCGTCCCTGCTTGAGCGATCGAAGCAGGTAGAATTTTCCGGATTCGCTTATGACGTTCCTTACCGATCTCAAGTTCGCGCTCCGGTCCCTTTCGCGCGCCAAAGGGCTCGCCGTCACCGTCGTGCTGACGCTCGCGCTGGGCATCGGCGCGAACGCCGCCATCTTCAGCGTGGTCCGGGGCGTCCTGCTGAGGCCGCTGGTCAACCGCGACGAAGAGCATCTGACCTACATCCGTCAAAGCGCGCCGGGCATCGGGGCGGAGAACGCAGCGTTTTCCGTCCCGGAGATCCAGGATCTCGAGGAACGCATCAAGAGCCTCTCGGCGTTCGGCGACTTCTCCACCATCACGTTCACGATGGTCGGGCTCGGCGAGCCGCGGCAGGTGCGCGCTGGCGTCGTGTCGGGCTCGTACTTCGAGGTCATGGGTCTGCATCCGGTGATGGGACGGTTGATCAATTCTGGAGACGATGGTCCGAACGCGGCGGGCGTGGCGGTGTTGACGTATCGCTTCTGGTCGACCGGGCTCAAGAGCGACCCGACGGTGCTCGGAAAAACGATTCGACTCGGCCGCCGGACCGCCACGGTGATTGGCGTGCTCGAACCCTCGGTGCCGTACCCGGCCGAAACCGAGCTGATCGCGAATGTCGTGACGAGCCCCCATCACCTGTCGGCCACGATGGTCACCGGCCGCGAACACAGAATGACGGAGCTCTTCGGACGGCTTGCGCCGTCCGCCACGCTCGAATCCGCCCTCGCAGAGCTACGCACCGTTCACGCCGGCATTGTCAAGGAACATCCGGAAACGTACACGGCGAAGTCCGACTTTCGCATCAACGCGGTTCGCCTGCGCGATCAGATCACCGCCCGCGCCCGCACCGTGCTCTGGGTTCTCCTGGCCGCCTCCGCGCTGATGTTCATCGTCGGGTGCTCGAATGTGGCGAACCTGATCCTTGCGCGATCGGTCCGTCGCGAAGGCGAGCTCGCCATCAGGGCCGCGCTCGGCGCGGGCAGCGGGGCGCTGCGTCGAACGCTGCTGGCGGAGAGCCTCGTGCTGTGTGTGGGCGGCGCGGCACTGGGCGTCGCCGCCGCGGGACCGATGGTTGCCGTGCTGTCGCGATACGCGGCGCGCTTTTCGGTCCGCGCCCTCGACCTGACGCTCGATTCGACGCTGCTTTGGGTGGGCGTGGTTCTCGCGCTCGTCTCCGCGGTGCTGCTGGCGTTCGTCCCGCGGCTGCCAACCTCCACCGCAACGAGCACGATCAGCCTCTCGAGCGGCAGCGCCCGCATGACGAGCCATGCGAACCGGCGGCTGCGCGCCTTCGCCGTCGTCCAGATCGCCGCGTCGTTCGTGCTTCTTGCCGGCGCCGGCGCGCTGCTCAAGGCTTTGCTCGCACTGCAGGCCGCCAATCCCGGTTTCGACACGCGGCAGGTGCTCGCGGTCGACGTGCCGGTGCTCGCGTTCGGGAAAACGACGCAGCAGGTGCAGGGCTTCTATCGCGAGGTCCGGCGCCGTGTCACAGAGCTGCCCGGCGTGGATCAAGTAGCGCTGGCCAACGCCGTGCCGTGGCGCGACGCCGGCAGCTCGGGACCGGGCTTGTCGTTCTCCATCGAGGGCCGCGTCCGCGAGAACGGCGAGGAGGACCCGCGCGCGAAATTCCGATCCATTTCGCCCGGCTTTTTCGCAACGCTGGGGATTCCGATCCTCGCCGGACGAGACTTCTCGGACGCCGACAATGGTACGGCTGAGAAGGTCGTCATCGTCAGCCAGAGCCTGGCGCAGCGGTTCTTCCCGAATCAGAACGCCGTCAACGGCAAGCTGATGTGGACCGACAGCGTGATGAAGTTCATCGGCGTCAACCTGGAACCTCGCCGCATCGTCGGCGTCGTGGCCGACCTCGACGATGAAAACGTGCAGCCGTCGCCGGCGTTCATGGTTTATCACCCGGCCGAACAGGAATTCGGTGCCGGGCGGCTGCTGGTACACACACGATCCGATCCGTATTCGCTCGTTCTTCCGCTGACGAAGACCATTCGTGAACTGGAAAAGGATCAACCGGTCGAACGCGCCAGCACGCTCGAAGACGTGCGAGCCGAGGTACTGGCGCCCGAGCGGCTGAACACGCTTGTCTTCGGCGGCTTCGCTGCCGTGGCGCTGGCGATTGCGGTCGTCGGCGTCGCCGGCGTTCTCGCGTTCTCGGTGAGCGGCCGGATCCGCGAGTTCGGCGTTCGCCTGGCCATCGGGTCGCAGCCGGGCCACATCCTCCGAAGCGTACTGACCGAAGGGACGATCATGGCGGCCATCGGCGTCGTGGCCGGCGCGGTCGGTGGCTTCGCGCTTGCGCGGCTGGCCGGCAGCATCATGCCCGACGTCCACGTGCCGGGGTGGCTGCCGATCGTGGGCGCCGCCTCGATTCTGCTGGCGGCCGCGGTCATCGCGTCGCTACTGCCGGCGGCCCGTGCCGCGCGCGTGGACGTCATGGAAGCGTTGCGAACGGAGTGAATTCGAGGTGGAGCTCAGTTCAGAAGTCAGCGTTCAGTGGTGCGATTTATTTCAGAATTGCTCGTTTCCGCGCGTGAATCGTGACGCTGTACTTGTTCTCGGCGTTGAGATTGATCAGCGACACGAACACGCGATCCTGATACGTGCCAATCGTGCCGGACTGCGATATCTTCGTCACATCCCAGCCGGCCGGCAGCAGTACGGTGTTGCGCAACCCCTGCAACGTCCGCTCGAAAACAAGCTCGCCGTTGACCAGTTTGTAGCTGCCGTCGCTGAGGGTGCCTGTCAGCTTCAGGTGAGCGCTCTGTCTTTCGTCGACGATCGGCACGTCCAGTTTTACGACCGTGGCGCTTCCTTCCTTCGCCGGCGTCAACGCTTTGGCCGTATCGAGATCGACGACCTTCAGATCGCGCAGCGCCAGGTAGGCTAGCGTGTCGAGTCGGGCTTTCTCGCCCTTGCGATAGTCGCTGTAGATCTGCTCGACGCGAACGCGTCCGCTCTCTGGCGCGTCGAAGTCGTACAGCGTCTTGATGTCGTCGAAGAACATGTCCGCACCGTTGTCGGGTGCGAGCGCCGCGGACGTCCTCCGGGCGTGGATGGTCACCGGATTGCTCTGCCCGCTCGGATTTGCAAACGCCAACTTCAACCGTCCATCAGCCGTGGTCGTCAGCTGCGCCGCGACGTTCGACGAGATGAACGCGAAACCTTTCGGCAAAAAGACGCCGAGCCGATAGCCGCTCAGACTGCGCACCCACACGATGTCGTCGCCGTGCATCGTGTAAGTCCGTGGGTCCTTATACGTCTTGTAGATCAGCACGCGGCCGACGCCGCCTTCGGGCACCGCGATCGGCAGCTTCGCGTGAATCGCGTGGGTGTCCGGCTCGTTCGGCTCGGCCTCGTACGTGAACGGGAGCGGTTTGCCTGTTCGCGGGTCGTACACCTCGATATCCGACCCTTCGCTGCCGCCGCGCGTGGCATTCACCAGTTCGGTGGCGCCGACGCGCGTTTCCTCGGGCAGAAACTTGATGCGAAACGCTTCGCTGCCGGGATCGAGAATCGCGTACTCGGTGTAGGCATCCTGCGTGAAGAGCCGATTGATCGGCGGCGTAGGACGGAGGGAGCCGTCCGGATTGGTGCCGCCAGGAAATGGATTGTTCTCGCGGCCGCGCTGCGCGAGGACGCGCGCGGGAATCGCGGCAAGCTGGACGACGACAAGGCCTGCGAGCGCCACGCCGAGCATACCCAGCAGCAATTTCATGCGCGGATTCATACTGTGGTGCGCACCGATTCGGACAACCGCTACTTACCGGCTTTCAGCTGATCGATGTACCAGCTGACGCGGGCCGGCGAGTCGCCATGCGATTCGCCCCCGACCAGCTGATACCGTACGACGCCGTCAGACCCTACGTAGAACGTCGTCGGCGTGTTGTCGATTCCCATCAACTGCTCCGCCTGCGCCGTGCTCAAACGCGCGATGGGAAACGGGAACTTCATCTCGTTCAAGTATCGCTGCAGCCGCTTCATGTCCTCGTCGATGCTGACGAGCAGGAACACGACGTTCGGATCGCTCTGGTATTTCGCGTAAGACGCCTTCAGGTGCGGCAACTCCGCACGGCAGGCGCCTCACCAGGCCGCGAAAAAGTTCAAGAGCAGAACTTTTCCGCGCATTCCTGACGTGTCGTAGGGCCGGCCATCGACGGTCGTCAGCGGCAACGTCGGCAGCGGCCGATTGATCAGACTCTTCAGCGCCGCAGCTTTTCGCTCGTCGCCGCGCCGTGTCAACTCCGCGGCCAGCCACCCATCGAACCCTCCAGGCGGATTCGTTTGGATGGCGGCCAGAGCCTGTGTGGCGCGCTGCCGGAGAGGCGCTGGACCACCCGACAGCGACAGCGCATTCAGATAATGGTCCCGGGCGCGATAGAGCGTGTTCTGCGCTCGGGCGAGTTCGCCAAGATGAAACTGATTGGCGAAGTCCGCACCTTGCGACAACCGCTCGGCTTCCTCGAGTCTCGCGGCTGCGCCCGCATAGTCTTTCTTCATGAACAACGCCCAGCCAATGAGATCGGCGGCCTGACTGCGCCCTCGCGCGTACGAGCCCTCCGACTTGCCCGGCAGCATGTACGCACTCAGGTTCTCGTCGATGAAGCGATCCGACACCGTGGCCCCGCGCTGCGCGAGGGTGATCGCCTGGTCGTACTCGCCGCGATCGATCAGAATCTGCGCCCCCGCGAAAAAGGGGGCCGGATCGGCCTGCGCTCTCGCTCGTGCCTCGACGGCCGCGAGAATTTCGCTCACGGGTGCGCCCGGTTGTGTTTGATAGGACTGCAGTTTGGCGTCGAGCGCGCGTATCTCCTGGCGAGGCGGCGCTGGATCGACGGCGTCGGCTGCCGCATAGCCCTCGACGGTGCGCAGCGCCTCCTGCGCCGAGGCCAGCGATGGATTGGCTGCAAGGGCGGCCCTCAGTTCCGTCAATGCGCGATCGCGAAACGACGGCTCGTCGTGCCAGCCGGGCATGACGTTGTCCTGGAGCCATCCTTTGAACATGTACAGACGGCCCAATGCTTCGTGTGCCTCGGCGGCGGTATCCTTGTCGCGAGTCGCCGCTTCGAGCGCGGCGATCGCACTCTTCGAAAGCCGCTGATCCCAGAGCGCGCGCCCTCGCGCAAGCTGATCTCGCGCCGGCGTCTGCGCGGACGCTGTCGCAACACTCATCGCGGCAGCGGCAGCGAACAGACCTATTCGGTGCATGCGCGACTCCCGATTCTCGCAGCAACTAATCCCCAATCCCTGGTCCTCACTCCCCACCTGCCTTGCCCCGCGTACTTTACGACGCGCGCGCCGGTTATACAATTCCAGTGTGGACAAGACCTTTCTGCTGGTTGGCGCTCTCGCCGCGCTGCTCGGTGTGGCCTTCGGAGCGTTCGGAGCGCATGGGCTTCGAACGCGAATCTCGCCCGAGATGCTCGCAGTATTCGAGACCGGCGTGCGGTACCAGATGTATCACGCGCTCGCGGTATTGTTGACCGGCCTGATTCTGGCGCGCATGGACGGGTGGTTGATCCATGCCGCGGGGTGGGCGTTCGTCCTCGGCATCCTGGTGTTCTCAGGCAGCCTTTACGCCCTGGCGCTCACCGGCACGGCGATGTTCGGTGCGATCACGCCGATTGGCGGTGTCGCATTTCTGGTCGGTTGGGCATGTCTCATCGCGGCTGGGTTGGCGTGATGCCGTTTCGTGCGCTCCTGCTTTCGTGGCTCTGCTCGATGACCGCAGTCGCGCTTGCCCAACGTCCCGCGACCCGTTCGCAGACCGACGTCGACTGGGCGGTGAACGGCGGCGTCGACAACATCCGCTATTCGGCTCTCACGCAGATCAATCGCGACAACGTGGCGAAACTCCAGGTCGCGTGGACCTACGATGCGCACGACGCATTCAAAGGCTCCGAGATGCAGAGCAACCCGATCGTCGTGGATGGTCTGCTCTATGTCACGACACCCACGCTGAAAGTCGTGGCTGTCGACGCCAGGACGGGTGAGGAAATCTGGAAGTTCGATCCGGGCGGCAGCGGGTCGACGGGGCGATTCCGGCATCGCGGCGTCACAGTGCACCAGGATCGTGTCTTCGTCACGTATCGCAACTTCTTGTACGCCCTCGACAGGAAAACCGGCGCGCCGATCAAATCGTTCGGCACGGATGGCCGCATCGATCTCCGTGAAGGACTCGATCGACCGGCTGAACGGCTGACGGTCAGCGCCAGCACGCCCGGCGTGGTGTTCGAGGACCTGCTCATCATCGGGAGCAGTGTGCCCGAGACGCTGCCAGGAACGCCCGGACACATTCGCGCGTTCGACGTGAACACCGGCAGGCGCCGCTGGATTTTTCACACGATTCCTCAGCCCGGCGAGTTCGGGTACGACACATGGCCGAAGGACGCGTATCAGCTGTCGGGCGGTGCCAACGCCTGGGCCGGCGTCGTCGTGGACCCGAAGCTGGGGATGGTGTTCGCCGCCACCGGATCCGCATCGTTCGACTTCTACGGCGTGACACGCCACGGCGACAATCTCTTCGCGGATTGCGTCCTCGCGCTCGACGCGCGGACGGGCCGGCGCGTCTGGCACTTCCAGGGCATCAGGCACGACGTGTGGGACTACGACTTCCCCGCCGCGCCGAATCTGGTCACCGTCACCCGCAACGGCCGGAAGGTGGACGCGGTCGCGCAGATCACGAAGTACGGGTACGTCTACGTCCTCGACCGTCGCACGGGCGCGCCGCTGTTTCCCGTTGAATTTCGCAAAGTGCCGCCGTCCGCGATCGACGGCGAGCTCCTGGCCGAGCGCCAGCCGTATCCCGTGAAACCGCCGCCGTTCACGCGCCAGGGGCTGACCGAGGCGATGGTGACCACACGAACGCCCGAAGCGCATGCCGCGGTGCTGGCGCAGTTTCGAAAGCTGGCAACGGGCTTCTTCACGCCGCCCTCGCGGGAGGGCACGATCATCTTCCCTGGCGTCGATGGTGGCGGCGAATGGGGAGGCGCCGCCTTCGATCCGGACTCGGCGCTGCTCTACGTCAATTCGAACGAGATGCCGTGGATCGTGCGGCTGATCCCGAATAACGACACGTCGCTGTACAACAGCAAGTGCGCAACGTGCCATCGGGAAGATCACACCGGATCACCGCAGGCACCATCCCTGGTCGGCATCGGCGACCGGCATACGCGCGACGAGATCATGACGATCGTTCGCGAAGGCACGGGCCGGATGCCGGGCAATCCCGATATGGGCGCTCGTAACATCGGCGACCTCGCCGATTTCCTGATGACCGGCCGTGACAAGGGCGCCGATCCGAAGCTGACGAGCGATCCGTCATGGCTCGAGTACCGGAGCGATGGCGAAACGTTGTGGCGCGATTCGGACGGCTATCCCCCGATCACGCCGCCATGGGGGACGCTGAACGCGATCGATCTCAACGCGGGGACGATTCGCTGGAAGATTCCGTTCGGCGAGTTCCCCGAGCTGGCCGCCAAGGGACTCAGAAATACCGGCAGCGACAACTACGGCGGCCCGCTCGTGACAGCGGGCGGCGTCCTTTTCATCGGCGCCACGAACTTCGACCGGAAGTTCCACGCTTATGACAAGCTCACGGGCAAGCTCCTGTGGGAAACGACGCTGCCGGCTGCCGGTAACGCCACGCCGTCGACGTACACGGTCGGCGGCCATCAATACGTGGTGATTGTGTGCGGCGGTGGGAAAAACGGCGCGCCGTCCGGGAGCTCGGTGGTGGCCTTCGCCCTCCCTGAATCATGACCGCTGAGAGCCTTCGGCAGAGCAGTTGGCATCACGGAATGGACCGCCGCGCCTTTCTTCGATCGATCGGAGCGTTCGCGGCGCTGAGCGCTTCAGCCCGGCGGCGCGCGCGCGCGCAATCCCCGGTCAGTGAACCTTGGCGAACCTTCGAGATCACGACTCACGTTCACGTCCAGAATGCCATCGGCGTGACGCGTGTCTGGCTACCGACACCCCTTGCGGTCGCGCCGTATCAGAACACCCTCGGCGACACCTATCACGTGGATGACGGCTCGGTCATGATGGTCGAGCGCGAGGGATTGGATTTGCTGACGGCTGAATGGCCAGACGGCGTCGAACCGATCTTGACGCTCACAAGCCGTGTTGCAACCAAGAACCACTCGATCGACCTGTCGACCCCCACCGTCGCGCCGCCCAAGGACTTCTCAGCGTTCAGCGCGTACCTTCGCGTGACGAAGGCCGCACTCGGCGATGGCAGGATCAAATCCGCTGCCGACAAGATTGCAAAGGGGACCGGAACCGATCTCGAACGGGCAGGCGCGATCTATCAGTGGATCCTGACCGAGGCGTCGAAGGTGATTGACGACGGGTCGGATCCCAACGCCCTGTTCGTCGCGGTTGCTCGTGCCGCGGGCCTGCCGGCCCGGCCGGTGTACGGATTGCGACTGGTGAATGCCGACGCCAGCAGGGACCAGCAATGTCGAGCCGAGGTGTACCTGGTCGGCTACGGCTGGGTCCCGCTCGACGCACGCGATCGGCATTTCGGGTTCTGGGACGGATCCTGGGTCGCGTACAACTTCGCTCAGGATCCTGTTCTGCCGGGATCCGTGCGTGGATCGATTCCCTTCTTCATGCGCCCGCACGGCGAAACCGGTGGACACCGCATCGATGGCCTAGACCCCGAAGCATTTCGCTACTCGATTACGGTCCGGCAGAAAAACTAGAGCCTTCCAACCTTCAAGCCGTCATCGTCCCTTCCCCGACGACGACAGCCGAACCGCCGACCTTCACGCTGGTGATGTCCGTGCCGGTGCCGCCGATGCGGACACGGATCAGACTGGGACGCCGCACGAGGACACCTTGCAGGAAGACCACTTCGCCGTCACGACCGAGCGGCGCAAGGGAGTACTTCGCGAGGAAGGAACCCGCCGGGCCGGCCGCCGATCCTGTCGCCGGATCTTCGATTCCGCCGGCGCTGAGCAGCCGACTGTATGCCGTCGCACCGTCCTGGCCCTTTTCGACCGAAAATACGTAGATGCCGCGGCGCTGGATCCCTGCCGCGTTGAACATGGCATCCGTCTTCGGGCGATCGAGGACAGCGCTGTCCACGGCTTTCCGTGTCGCGAGCGGGACGATGAAGAAGTTCGATCCGCAATTGACTTCCTGGCCGGCAGGCATCGAAGTGCCGGGCGCAGTAGCCGCCGGCCGAACCGCGGCGCTATCCAATCCGATCGCGGCCGCTACCGCGGCGGGGTCGTCGATGACCTTACCGAACGTTGGCTTCAGTTGCGTCATCCACGCCACCGCAAGCTGTCCGTTCTTCCATTCGAGGTCGACGTTTGTTGGTCCGACGCCGAGCCCGAAGACCGTTCGTGAGCTGCCGGGCTTCAACACTCCCGTGTGGGCCAGCGCGAAGGCGGTACCGATCGTCGGGTGTCCGGCGAATGGCGTCTCCGCCGTCCGCGTAAAGATGCGAACGCGGTAATCGGTGGCCGCCTGGTCGGGCGGAAATACGAACGTGCACTCGGACAGGTTCGATTCGCGCGTGAGCGTCTGCATCGTCTCGGCATCGAGGCCCGCAGGCTGCGTGAAAACGAAGAGCTGATTGCCTTGCAGACGCCGATCCGTGAACACGTCGAGATGCACGTATCGGTACCCCCGCGCATCGCCGCTCTGCGCCCGCGCTGCTCCCGGAAACGCAAGTGCTGCGACGCTTGTAAGGCCGATTCGTCCGAAATCGCGTCGGTTCATATCAGACTCCTCGAAAAGTAGTACGGCACCCTTTCATCCGAGCCCTGTATGTTACGCTTCCTGAACTCGAGGTGAGGTTATGAAACGAATTGTTTCTCTCGGAGTCTTGATCGCCGTCGGCGCCCTTTCGATGGTTGTCGGTGCGTATCAACAAACCTCGGCACCACCAACGGGTCCGCGCGTGATCGATGTTCTGAAGCTGAAGGACAACCTGTACGTGCTGACTAGCTCCAGCCCGGCCGATCGGAATACATTCAGCGGCGGCAACGTCGCTGTCTTCATCACCGACGGCGGTGTCACGCTGGTAGACACGAAGCTGGCCGACTGGGGGCAGGCATTGCTCGATGCGGTCAAGAAAGTCAGCAACAAGCCGGTGACGACGATCATCAACACGCATACACATGGCGATCACACTGGTAACGACGACAAGTTCGGAGCGACGGTCGACATCGTGGCCCACGAGAACACCAAGGCGAACATGGAGAGGATGGACGCCTTCAAGGGCGACAAGGCGCAGTTCCTGCCGAAGCGGACCTACAAAGACAAGATGTCGCTGGGCACTGGCAAGGATCAGGTCGACCTCTACTATTTCGGCGCCGGTCATACGAATGGCGATACCTTCGTCGTTTTCCCCGCGCTTCGCGTGCTCCACACCGGCGACATGTTCGCGTGGAAGGACGCCCCCTTTTGCGATCGCGCCAACGGCGGCAGCTGCATCGCGTTGCCGCAGACGATCGCGAAGGCCGTCGCCAACATCAAGAACATCGACACCGTAATCCCGGGGCACAGTCCGATGCAGACGCCGAAGGATCTGCAGGACTTTCAACGTTTCACCGCCGATCTGTCGGCACACGCCCAGGCCGCAGTGAAAGCCGGGCAGAGCGTCGACGATGCCTTCGCCGCGTTCAAAGTGGACAAGTATCCCGGTTACAAGAACGAACGCGTCAAAGCCGCGATTCAGGCCGTGTACGACGAGCTCAAGAAATAGTGGCGACGATCCTCCAGCGTCTTCCGGCAGGGCAGAGGGTCGGCATTGCGTTTTCCGGCGGCCTCGACACGAGCGCGGCGCTGCATTGGATGCGGGCGAGAGGCGCGATCCCGTTTGCCTACACCGCCAATCTGGGCCAGCCCGACGAGCACGACTACGACGAAATCCCGCGTCGCGCCCTACAGTACGGCGCCGAGCGGGCGCGACTGATCGACTGCCGCAGTCAGCTCGTGGCGGAAGGGATCGCCGCCCTTCAGTGCGGCGCCTTCCACATCTCGACAGCGGGCGTGCCGTACTTCAATACCACGCCGCTCGGCCGCGCGGTCACTGGCACAATGCTCGTCGTCGCCATGAAAGAAGATGATGTGCACATCTGGGGCGACGGCAGCACGTTCAAGGGCAACGATATCGAGCGCTTCTATCGCTACGGACTCCTGGCCAACCCCAACCTGCGCATCTACAAGCCCTGGCTCGATCAGCAGTTCATCGACGAACTGGGTGGACGCAGGGAAATGTCCGACTACATGCGTCGCGCCGGACTCGCCTACCGCATGAGCGCGGAGAAAGCCTATTCGACCGATTCGAACATCCTCGGGGCAACCCACGAGGCCAAAGACCTCGAGCATCTCGATAAAGGCATGACGATCGTCGAGCCCATCATGGGTACTAGGTTCTGGCGCGACGATGCCGCGGTGGCGCGCGAAACGGTCACGATTCGTTTCGAGGAAGGCCGGCCCGTGGATCTGAACGGGCGCCGTTTCGACGATCAGGTGGAATTGATGCTGGAGGCCAACCGCATCGGCGGACGTCATGGCCTCGGCATGAGCGATCAGATCGAAAACCGGATCATCGAGGCGAAGAGTCGAGGCATTTACGAGGCGCCAGGCATGGCGCTGCTCTTCATCGCGTACGAGCGCCTGATCACCGGAATTCACAACGAGGATACGATTGAACAGTACCGCGACAACGGCCGCCGGCTGGGACGGCTTCTCTACCAGGGCCGCTGGTTCGACTCGCAGGCACTGATGCTTCGCGAGACCGCACAGCGCTGGGTAGCGCGCCCGATCACGGGCGAAGTGACGATCGAGCTTCGGCGCGGCAACGATTACTCCATTCTCAACACGTCGAGTCCAAATCTGACGTACAAGCCAGAGCGATTGACGATGGAAAAAGGCGAGTCTGCCTTCTCGCCGCTGGATCGCATCGGGCAGTTGACGATGAGAAATCTCGACATCTCCGATACGCGCGAGAAACTGATCACGTACATGAAAAGCGGCCTCCTAAAGCCCTCGAGCAGCACGTCGGTTCCGCGTCTGGCCGACGCAGCAAAGAATGGGGACGAACGCGAGTAGCACGAATCGCTGCGGCGCGGCAGTCAAACAGTGCGTCGTAGTGGCCACCGTCGTGTTCACGCTGCTTCCTGCGTTCTGGACGGCGGTCGAGGCTGAGCGACGTGGGCGCTTCGGCGGGTGGCGATTCGGCGTGGTCGCGTTCGATCTGGACGGTCCGGTTCCGCTCGAGCTGTCAGCGCTGGGCGTTGGCGTCGTACGCGGCTCGTGCGGCTGGGACTTGCTGGAACCGGCGCGCGGCGTCTTCGATTGGAAATGCGCCGACAACGTCATCGTCGGCGCCGAACGGCTGCGACTGCGCAGTTACATGACCGTCAACTGCACGCCCGGTTGGGCCAACAACGGCGCCGGCTGCCATTTTCTCCCCATTGATGCGGCCGACTGGGTCGACTTCGTCGAGCGCTTCGTCGCGCGCTATCGCCTGTACGACACCGTTCTGAGCGTCTGGAACGAACCGAACCTCGACTTG
>JBKPDW010000131.1:0-3024 GCA_046728115.1 Acidobacteriota bacterium
GCGGATCGGCCTGAGATCGATCAGCGTGAACGAGTCCGGATACGCAGCCTGGCCAATGCGCTGTTTAACGCGACCGTCCGCGACCGGGCACGCCGACTGGCGGTGGCCGAGCGGATCGCGGCACTGCACACCCAGCACGGAGAGGAGCACGCTTGGAAAGCGATTTCCGCGAGGCTCACCGAGCGATATCAAAACACATCGTCGCGCAATCAATTCAACGACTTGCCGCCTTGAAATGTTCCTCGATGTGACGCCGTAAGTGACCGTGTTCGTCGTCGGTTTCGAACTCACCTTACACAGTTTCTACACAATTCCTCTTCAACTTGCGACCGCGCGAGAGCGCAACCTGCATAACGCCATCACCACTGGTTTCAATCGCGCGATCGGCGTTTGTTCGAGACGTTGCGTCTATTGACATCGTCGGCGCGGACCATCGCCTGGAGCACGACGTCGTCGTTGACAGCGAGCAGTGCTCCAAATGACGGCCTGCCCTTTGGTGACGATTCGGCGCGCCGCAGATTCCTCGGCCTGTATCGATTGCTGGCGCTGTATGTTCGCGATGCTGTTTGCGCTAGTGTCCCGGTCCATTCCGGCCGCTCAGGAGCGCCGCTCGTGTCGGCAACAGATCGCGTTGGTGTGGAAGCTGGTGTATTTGAGTCCACTCGCCGCCAGACGCTCGGCGGTCGGCGTCTGGCACGGGCCGCCGAACGCCCTCGATGCGCCGAAGCCGACATCGTCGAGCATCATGATGAGCACGTTCGCGGCGCCGGCCGGCGGACGGCGCGGGCGGATCGGCGCGAACATCGCGGCCGGATCTGGGCGTCATACAGCACCGTGCGCGAGTACCGCCGGTCGGGAATCGGCAACACGTCGCGCCGGATGTCGTCGGGGGTCGGCATAGCTTCTCCGGCTAGCTCCTTCACTTCGTTTATTCACTCGCGTAGCAGAGTGCCAGCTTCCGTCGACGGCGTCCGGCTCGAGACCATCGAACGACTCGGTCGATGACGGGCATGCTGCCTCGCCTCCAATCGACGCGTCAACCCGCGAAATGCCATGGCTCACGCAGACGAGCACTTGAGCGATCCCCAGAAATTGCTCGGAAAAATCTGCTCAAGAAGACCGCATTCCCGGCAAGAGCAGAACCTGTACCTGTCGCCCAGACGCGCTTGGGCCGGCACCCTCACCCAGCCCGCACGGCACCTTGATATACCAACTGGGACAGACGCCCATCCAGGAGGCCAGGTGCTTGGATGAGGGAAACGTGGCCGCCGTCGCGCCGACTTCTGTGATGATCTGTTGCGCGGAATCCACGCCGCGCCCGGGGACTTGGGCGAGGCGCAGCACCGCATCGTGGTGTGCCCCGAGCAGGTCTGCCATCTGCTGATCGAGTTGACCGACGTGATCCTCGATCAGCCGCAGGTCTTCCAGCGTGAGCTTCAGCAGGCGGCGGTAGACGGGATGCAGTGTCTGCTATTCCCGTGAATCCGCGAACTACTTCTTCGCGGCCTCGACCGTGATCATCAGAGCTTCGGTGAACGTCACGGTGACCTTGTCGCCGGCCTTCAGCCCTTCGATGTTCTTTCTGTCTTCTACTTTCGCGGACATGGAGTGACCATCGGCAGTTCGCACTGTAACCGACGGGATCGCGGGGTCGATGCTTTCGATGGTGACGGCGGCCTGGCGTTGCTGCGTGACGGCCCCGCTCGGTTTAGGACCCTGCCCACGGACAGTCTGCACGCCACCTTGTACCGGAGTCGCGGTTGCTCCTGGCTTGAGTATTTGATAGACGATTGCGGCGTGATACGAAAACGTCACGGAATCGCCAACCTTCAGCTCGTTGAAGCGCTTGATTTCCTCGCCGCAGTGAAAGTCCTCGATGTGGCCTTGGGCGTCCTTCAACGTGACAGTCCGCCCGGTATGGTCGATCGCCACGATTGTTGCGGACTTCGAGATATTGCCAGCCTGTTGAATCGTCTGCCCTGAAATCGGCGCGATTGCCAGACCGAGCAGCGCGACAAGCGCGAGGCGAGCGCTAAGTTGTCCCGTCATTCGATGACCCTCCATGTTGGTCAGTCAAGTTCACAGCGAGCTCGGCACGCCGCACGTCTCGAGGGCTGTCGGCTCGCCGTTCACGTTCCGGCAGTGGTTTACTTGCCCCGCAAGATTGTAGCCGAACAGCGAGGCACTGAACGACCTGGTTACCTGGTTTCGCTTGCGTTCATCTGCTCTCAGGCCGCTCAACCCGGACTGCCTCCGAACTTCGGAGATGGACTCCAACCGCCGGAGGGCGGAGACTGGCCGGAACGAAACGCGATGCAACGCCGGCGATCCGGTTCAGCGCCAGATAGAAGATGTCTTTCAGCCGATCCCGGCGATTACTACTCGCTCTACGGCGTCTTCGCGAGCTCCGTCGAGCCGCGCGACCGCGACAAATCCCCTCATCGCGACGCCGAAACCCGGGAACACCGCCTACGCGGAATACCTCGCCAGGCGCTGCGAGCTGGACGATCGCGTCCGCGACATGCGCGAACGGAACATCGCCGAGGTGTTCGGCGACTACAAGCGCCTCGGCGGCGTGTATCTGCTCGCGACGACCTTGGGCGGCGGAGAGCGGGATGGTTATCTGCGCAGAACGGTGCGAGCGTATCCGTGCTGCCGAACTGACAGTGCAACCGGCTGTATCCCTGCCGCACGCACAACAGTCAACGAGTGCGAGTTCACAACCGGTGACTCAAAAGATTCCAGCCGATCAACTGGACTCTCTCGTTGCACCCATCGCCCTCTATCCGGATCCGATGTTGGCTCAGGCACTCGCGGCTTCTACCTATCCACTCGAAATCATTCAGCTCCAGCAATGGCTGCAGAGGAATCCGAACTTGAAGGACAAGGCGCTTGCCGATGCCGTCATGAAAGAGCCATGGGATCCCAGCGTGCAGGCTTTAGCCGGCCTTCCGGAGGTGGTCAAGCGGCTCGCCGACGACATTCAATGGACCGCGGATCTCGGGAACGCGTTTCTTGCCCAGC
>JBKPDW010000132.1:0-15838 GCA_046728115.1 Acidobacteriota bacterium
GTCCAGGATAGCGTTGACCCGAAACATCGCGGGCGCCACATGGCGCGATTCCAACACCGACACCAGATCCGACACGCGGCGATAGAGCATGTACCCTGCAATCCCCGCACCGATCAGCAGGATCGCCTCGAGCACGCTCACTGCAGCCATGATTCCGAGCATCAGATTGGTCGTTCCCAATTCAGCGTTCATGAATCTCCTTCAGAATGGTGCCGTCTGCCCCCCGGGATACGGACGTGTTGGCTTCGATGCCGCATTGCCCAGCAGATCGTTGAAGACGTTCCAGCTCTCAGCCGCGACCCCGGCCGTCCGTTGCACACTGGCACGGAATCCATTCAGTTCGCGCACGAACTCCTCGAGCGCCGGCTCCACCTGCCGACGCAAGGCGCGACCCTTGTCCGTGAAAAACAGGTACGCGACGACTGCGCCAATCGCTCCGCCAATCATGGTGGCTGCCCACGTCTCCCTGTTCGTCACGATGCCCCCTCCTCCGCTCAGAGGCCAGAAGCTTACCCCAGCCACGGCACCAAGGTTCAAGTTACATGCCATGACATGACGTCGAAACTGTCGTGTCAAGCCGATGTTTTGAGCACACGAGGCGCCGCGGCCGTTGGCTTTCCAGACGCGCGACGCCGGCCGTGTACGAAAAACGCCGGGCTAGGCAGTCGGCGCCGTATTGGACGGAACGGCGCTCCGCGCCGTCTTGCCGGCGTCGCGAATGTCGTGCTTCTTCATCTTGCTGTAAAGCGTCGGCCTGTACAGACCCAGAATCTGCGCCGCTTCCTGCTTGTTCCAGTTCGTGCGCTGCAGAGTTTGGACGATCGCCATCTTTTCAATCTCGGCCAGCGTCCGGTGCGGCGGGATGACGAAGTCTACGGCCGCGGTCGATTCACCACGAATGGTCTCGGGGAGATCGGATACCGCGATCTCGGTGCCTTTTGCCACGAGCACCGCGCGTTCGATCGCATTCTCGAGTTCCCGGACGTTGCCCGGCCACCGGTTGCGAATAAGCAGGTGATATACAGACGGCGCCAGTGTCTTCACATTCTTCTGGTAGCGCTGCCGGAACTTGTCGAGGAAGTAATCACACAGGAGCGGGATGTCCTCGGTGCGCTCGCGAAGCGGAGGGACGCGCAGCGTGATCGTGTTGATCCGGAAATACAGATCTTCGCGGAGTTTTCCGTCCCGCAGCGCCGAATCGAGATCGATGTTCGTCGCGCAGATGAGCCGGAAATCCACATGGACGATCCGATCGCTGCCGATCGGTCGATATTCGCGCTCCTGCAGGACGCGAAGCAGCTTGGTCTGCAGGTACGGCGGCATCTCGCCGATTTCGTCGAGCAGCAGCGATCCACCCTCCGCCATCTCGAACAGACCTTCCTTGTCGAGCGCGGCACCGGTAAACGCGCCCTTCTTGTACCCGAACAGTTCGGACTCGATCAGGTCTTTCGGAATCGCAGCGCAGTTGATCTTGATGAAAGGTCCCTTCGATCGCTTGCTCTTGTAGTGAATGGCGTTGGCAATCAGTTCCTTGCCGGTTCCGTTCTCGCCTTGAATCAGGATGTTGGCTTCGCTGGCGGCGACGCTTTCAATCAGCTCGAACAGATCCTGCATCTTCTTGCTCTTGCCGACGACGTTGCCGAGCCCGTACCGATCCTGCAGCTTGGCTTTCAGCTGCTCGTTCTCGTCGATGAGACTCTTCTGTTTGAGCGCTTTTTCGAGCTTGTCGAGCAGTCGCTCGGCGTCGACGGGCTTTTCGAGAAAGTCGAACGCACCGGCTTTGACGGCCTCGACCGACCGCGGAATGTTGCCCTGGCCGCTGATGACGATGACCTCTGCCTCGGGATCGAACTGCTTGAACTTGCGGACCAGTTCGATGCCGTCGATGTCGGGAAGAATCATGTCGGTGATGACGGCGTCGGGATGCCACGTCTTGAAGACTTCGTCGCCGCGGGTGCCGATAAGGGCCGTCCTGACGTCATAACCGGCGTGCTCGAGCAGGATTTTGAGCCACTCGGTCATCGACGGCTCATCGTCGATGGCGAGTATCCGCTTTTTGCGTTTCAGACTCACTAACATTGAAGTGTAGTGGATTAGCGCAATGTGTCAATACAGTTCTCTGTAACGCGTTTTATTTCACGACGTCTTGTCGCGATTCAATACTTTGACACGTGTATAATCCCGGGCATGCCTGAACAGGGACAGAAGGAGGGACAGACCCCAATCGTCAAGATGGGAAGCCAACGTCCCGCGACAGTTGAAGACAAGATGCTGTGCGAGCGATGCGGCGCCGAGATGTATCGCATGCACGCTGTGTGGCGCTGCCCCGCGTGCGGATTCAAGACCGATTGTTGCGGCTGGTGATGACCGTCACCCGTCGCGCGTCATGCGCGTCAATCGGCGCTTGTCCCGCAACCGAATCGAGCGGCCACGATGGATGTGCTTCAGACCCAGGTTAATCCCGCCGATCCGGTCTTTCAAGCCAACCGCGAACGGATGCAACATCTCGTCGACGAGCTTCAGCAGCATCTGACTGAGGCGCGTGAAGGGGGCGGCGCCAAATACATCGAGCGACATCGAGCGCAGGGAAAGCTTCCGGTTCGCGATCGCATCCAGCGGCTCCTCGACAGTGGCTCTCCGTTCCTGGAATTCTCGCCGCTCGCCGCCATCCACATGTACGACGACGAAGCGCCGTCGGCCGGACTCGTCACGGGCATCGGGCGAGTGTCGGGCCGCGAGGTGCTGATCGTCGCCAACGACGCGACCGTCAAGGGCGGAACGTATTTTCCAATAACGGTGAAGAAACACGTGCGGGCGCAGGAAATCGCACTGCAGAACCGGCTGCCGTGCGTCTATCTGGTCGATTCGGGCGGTGCGTTCCTTCCGCTGCAGGCGGAGGTATTTCCGGATCGCGACCATTTCGGCCGGATCTTCTTCAACCAGGCACGCATGTCGGCGGAACGCATTCCGCAGATCGCAGTCGTGATGGGCTCGTGTACCGCGGGCGGCGCGTACGTGCCGGCGATGTCGGACGAAACGATCATCGTCAGGGGCACCGGCACGATCTTTCTGGGAGGGCCGCCGCTGGTAAAAGCGGCGACCGGCGAGGATGTCAGCGCCGAGGATCTCGGCGGCGCTGACGTCCACACGCGCCATTCTGGCGTTGCCGATTACTTCGCCGAAGACGACGACCATGCGCTCGATCTGTGCCGAACCATCGTCTCGACACTGAACACGACCAAGCGCCTGCCAGCGGATATGACGGCGCCGGAAGATCCCCGATACGATCCCTCGGAAATCTACGGGATCGTCAGCGCCGATACGCGCAAACCATACGAAGTCCGCGAGGTGATCGCGCGCCTCGTGGACGGCTCGCGGTTCGACGAGTTCAAGGCGCGCTATGGCGCGACGCTCGTCACCGGCTTCGCGCGCCTGCACGGGTTTCTCGTGGGCATCCTGGCCAACGACGGCGTTCTGTTCTCCGAGTCTGCGCTGAAGGCCACTCACTTCATCGAGCTCTGCAACCTCCGCGGTATCCCCCTCCTCTTCCTTCAAAACATCACCGGGTTCATCGTCGGGAGCAAATACGAGCGAGCCGGGATTGCCAAGGATGGGGCGAAGATGGTGCACGCGGTGGCGAACTCGGTCGTGCCGAAGTTCACGGTGATCATCGGCGGGTCGTTCGGGGCGGGGAACTACGGCATGTGCGGCCGCGCGTACGAACCGCGACTGCTGTGGATGTGGCCCAACGCCCGCATCTCGGTGATGGGCGGGCTGCAGGCCGCGACGGTCTTATCGACGGTGAAACGCGAACAGCTCGCGCGCGAGGGGAAAGAGATGTCAGCGGCCGAGGAGGCTGCCATTCGTCAGCCCATTCTCGACAAATACGATCACGAAGGATCGCCCTACTACTCCACCGCACGGCTGTGGGACGATGGGATCCTGGATCCGGCACGGACGCGGCACGCGCTGGCCCTCGGACTGTCGGCGGCGTTCAACGCACCGATACCCGACGCACGATTCGGTGTGTTTCGCATGTGAGCGCCGCGACGCGTATGTCGTACCAATACCTGCTCACAACACTCGACGGATTCGTCGAGTACCTCACGCTCGATCGACCAGACGTTCGAAACGCCTTCAACGAGCACATGATCGCCGAGCTGACGGCCTGGGCCGCGGCCACCCGCGAGCGCGCGTTGCGAGGCGAAATTCGTGTGGTCGTGATGCAGGGCGCCGGCAAGGTGTTTTGCGCTGGCGCGGACGTCGCGTGGATGTCGAATACGGTCGCGTACACGGAAGAAGAAAACCTGCGCGATGCCATCGCGATGTCGCGGATGTTCGCGGCGATCGACGAGCTGCCGGTCCCGGTGGTCGGTCGCATTCACGGTGCGGCACTCGGAGGCGGCGCGGGACTGGCCGCCGTGTGCGACATCGTGATCGCCGAAGAGCAAACGCTGTTCGGCTTCACCGAAGTGAAACTGGGCATTCTGCCGGCGGTGATTTCACCGTTCGCGCTCGCCAAGATCGGGCCGTCCGCTGCGCGCGCGCTGTTTCTGACCGGCGCACGATTTTCGGCGAGCCGCGCGAAAGAGATCGGCCTCGTCCATGTCATTGCTCCGGCACACGAGCTCGATAACACCGTTCAAACCTACGTGCGCGAATTGCTCTCGGCAGGTCCGGAGGCCATTGCCGCCGCGAAAGCGCTCATTCCGCTCGTGGCCGGACGGCCCATCGCAGAGGCCACGCCGATTACAGCGCAGGCCATCGCCTCGCGGCGTGTCTCGCCCGAGGGTCAGGAAGGATTGCGGGCGTTCCTCGAGAAGCGGAAGGCGTCGTGGATCCCGTGACCAGGCACCAGGCACCAAGGCCCAGGGACCAAGCATGATCCGCCGTCTGCTGATCGCCAATCGCGGCGAGATCGCGCTGCGCATCATCCGCGCCTGCCACGAGCTGCGCATCGAGAGCGTCGCGGTGTACTCGGACATCGACGCCGCAGCGCCGCACGCCGTCGCCGCCGACCACGCGGTGGCTGTCGGTGCGGCGCCAGCCGCCGACAGCTACCTTGCAATTCCAAAGATCATCGAGGCCGCGACGTCGATCGGCGCCGATGCCGTGCATCCAGGGTACGGATTCCTCTCTGAGAATCCAGCTTTCGCGAAGGCGTGCGTCGATGCAGGTCTCGTGTTCGTGGGTCCGCCGGCGGCCGTCATCGAGCGCGTCGGATCGAAGATCGAAGCCCGGCGGCTGGCGATATCGGCGGGAGTTCCGGTGGTTCCCGGCGAGATACCCATCGACCAATCTGACGCGGGCGTACGCACTGCAATTGAGCGAATGGGTCTTCCAGCCCTCGTCAAAGCGTCGGCAGGCGGCGGGGGGAAGGGGATGCGCGCGATACACGACTCCGCTGACGTCGAATCGTCGGTTCAGGTCGCGCGCCGCGAGGCGAAGGCGGCATTCGGTGACGGAACGCTCTATGTCGAGCGGCTCGTCAGCCGCCCGCGCCATGTCGAGATTCAAATCCTCGCCGATGACCATGGCAACGTCGTCCATCTCTTCGAGCGCGAGTGCTCGGTGCAACGGCGGCATCAGAAAGTCATCGAGGAGAGCCCGTCGCCGGTGCTGTCACCTGAAAGACGCGAGAGGATGGCGGTCGCCGCGGTTGCCGTCGCACGGGCCGCGGGTTATCGCAACGCGGGCACCATCGAGTTTCTCATCGATGGGGACGCGTTCTATTTTCTCGAAATGAACACGCGGCTGCAGGTCGAACACCCAGTCACTGAACAGGTGACCGGACGCGATCTGGTGCGGGCGCAGTTGCTCGTCGCATCCGGGCAGCGCGTGCCGTGGACCCAGGATCAAATTACCCAACGCGGTCACGCGATCGAAGCTCGTGTGTACGCCGAGGATCCGGCGCGCGGATTCCTGCCGCAGGCTGGCCCACTCCTCCTCTACCGGGAACCTCGCCTGCCGGGCCTGCGGATCGACTCCGGTGTCGTAGAAGGCGATGCCGTGCCGGTGCACTACGACCCTCTGATCGCCAAGGTCGTTGCCACAGCCGAGAGTCGGGAAATGGCGAGGACTCGATTGGTTTCGGCCCTTCGTGACTATCCCATTCTCGGCGTGCGCACGAACATCGGCTTTCTCTTGCGCATCCTCGAGCACGCGCGGTTTGCCGACGGAACGATCGATACGGGGTTTCTCGACCGTGAAGGTACGGCGCTGGCACAAGCCGACGTAACCGAGATTCCAGCACATGTGCGCGAGGCAATCGCCAGGCACGACGCAGATGGTGGGCAATCAGCCCAGGACGCCCGGGGCAGGCGGCACCCTGTATCAGCAGGCATCGGGCACCATCCCGAATCTGGTCGAGAGGCGTGGGATCCGTGGGCGTCGTAATGGACGTGGGCGGCGGAGTCTATCGGGTCGAGGTCGACGGCCGGCTCCAAACGGTTTACGTCGCTGGTCCGCCTGACGATCGCTGGGCGTTTTGGGATGGGCGCGTGTTTCGGGGCAATTTCGAGGTGCATCGGCCGCGCGGACCTCGGCAGCACCCGCAGGGGAACAGGCAGACGATCACGTCGCCAATGCCCGCCACGGTTGTTGCGATTCCCGTGAAACCGGGCGATGCCGTGAAGCGGGGCGACGTCGTGATTGCGCTCGAAGCGATGAAGATGGAATTGCCGATCCGTGCCCCGGATGACGCGAAAGTCGCTGCGATCCACTGCCGTGAAGGTGAGCTCGTGCAGGCGGATGCGGTACTTTTGGAGCTCGAGTGAACAGGGAACCTTGCCGTCGACCATTCGACTCGGTAACTCTCCAGCGTAGAGGACATTGGAGATGAATCATGCATACCCTCTTCCCCGTGTCCTCCGCGATGGAGAGCTATGACAGTCGGGACACCGCACGGCAAACGCCTCACCATCGTCGAGGTCGGACCGCGCGATGGCTTGCAGAACGAGCAGTCTCGCGTATCGACCGCGGACAAGATCGAGTTCGTCGATCGGCTGAGTGCGTGCGCGCTGCCCGTCATCGAAGTGTCGGCGTTCGTCAGCCCGAAGTGGGTGCCGCAGATGGCGGATGCCGCCGAGGTATTCGCCGGCATCACGCGACGGCCGGGTACGCGCTACAGCGCGCTGGTTCCGAATCTCGCCGGTCTGGATCGCGCGCTGGCGGCGGGCGTCGCCGAGATCGCGGTCTTCGCGGCATCGACGGAAACATTTAGCCGCAAGAACATCAACCAGTCCATCGACGAGTCGCTCGCCAGCTACAGGCAGGTGACGGACCGGGCGCGCGCGGCCGGGCTTCGCGTGCGCGGCTATCTGTCGACCGCCTTTGGATGCCCCTATGAAGGCAACGTCGCTCCCGATCGCGTGGTGAGCGTCGCCGAGCGCCTCCTGGACCTGGGCGTCTTCGAAGTCGCGGTCAGCGACACGATCGGCATCGCGCATCCGGGTCAGGTCCAGAAAGTTCTCGACGTGTTGCTGAAGGCACTGCCGGTCGAGCAGGTCGCGCTGCATTTCCACGATACGCGCGGAACCGCGCTCGCGAACGTACTTGCGTCGTTGCCGTTCGGAATTACGACCTACGACGCCTCGGCGGGCGGCCTCGGCGGATGTCCGTACGCGCCCGGCGCCGCCGGAAACCTGGCGACCGACGACCTGATTTACATGCTGAATGGACTGGACTGCGACACGGGAGTGTCGCTCGACGCTCTCAGCGACGCGACGGCATTCATCGCGACGAAGATCGATCACCGCCTGCCGTCACGTTACGCGCAGGCAATAACAAGTGGAAGATCTCGCCCTTAGCCCCCGGCCGCGATCGTGGCCGACTCCTCAGCGGTCAGGATTTTGACGACCTCTTCCCACGGCATCATGTTGATGGCGTCGTAGTCGGGCGGGCAACCAAATTCGCGCTGCTGGGGGGCGGTCGGATTACCGAGCGTCACGCACAGTCCGCAGCCGATGCAGAGATCCGCGCGCACGGCGCAGACCATGCGCCCGTCGCGATCCGGTTCTTCGACGATGCAGCCTGCGACCGGGCAGGCGGCCTGACAAATCGAGCACGAAAACGCGCCGAAACAGCGGTCGGGATCGATGACCGCAATCGTTTTCGGGGCCTTCTTGCGCGGCCCGGACATCATCTTGGTCCACATGATGTCCGAATTATAGCTGAATCAGTGCAGCGGATGGCCTGAAGGCGGATCGCCAATTTCCGGAATCGTCGCCCACATCGTCGTCACGTCTTCGTAGATCGTGCCGCCGGCGTTCGTCGCGAAAAAGCGTACGTTGCCGGGCGCAGTCGGATCGGCCGCCGCCTTGAACGAACGCCCCGCGATTCCGGCCGCCACACCGTTACACGTGGGAGGCGCTCCATCGTAAGGCGCCGCGGAAAGCTGAATCACATATCCGCTATGGTTGACCGTGTCGGCCATCGCGAGCGCCGGCGCGATGAACGCCTGGTTGCTCGCCGGTGGTGCAACGCCGAGCGTCGTCAACT
This sequence comes from Acidobacteriota bacterium, assembly GCA_046728115.1. Classification (GTDB taxonomy): domain Bacteria; phylum Acidobacteriota; class Vicinamibacteria; order Vicinamibacterales; family CAVVIG01; genus CAVSWN01. The sequence goes on from JBKPDW010000132.1 coordinate 8,500, forward strand.
TCGGCGCGTAAAACCCGTTTCCACATGTCAGCGCGTACGTCAGTTGGGCACTGTTGATCGCACGCATGGTCCCGATGGCTGATGCCGACCCGGCCGCCTGACTTGCGGACGACAGGCGCGGCAAGGCGATGGACGCGAGGATGCCGATGATGCCGCAGGCGAAAATCAGATCGAGTAGCGCAAACCCCCGCTCCGCTGTGCGACTCATGATCCGTTCCATCTCATTGCTTATGCTGCAGAGGTCGTGCCGCGTTCACTGACCTCCAGATGCTGCAGAATCAAGCGATTAGCGGTTGACCGCGCGTTTCGGAGCTGCCACTCCTCGTCAGTTCAGGCCCTGGTCTGACACTTATTGCCACTCCATCTTGGTCGGCCCGAAGCGAGCCTCCTGCAGAGTTGTCGAAATAAGTTCGGTGTCAATTTTGCACTAGCCCGGCATCATGAAGAACAAGAGTCACATATTCCCCAATGCTGGCGTGGTCCTCGCGCTCGTGTTGTCCTCTGCATTGGTCGCGGCTCAGACCCGAATTACGCCGCCATCCAACAGCTATACGCCGGCACAAGACGTCGAGCTCGGCCTGAAGGCCGCCTCGGAAGCGCGCCGCCAACTGCCGCTGATGCGCGACGATCAGGTTACCTCGTACGTGCAGGACGTCGGCCGTCGCCTCGTCGACGCGATTCCCGACACGCTTCGGCACCCGGAGTTCCGTTACTCGTTCGACGTCGTCAACGTCCGCGAAATCAACGCGTTCGCACTGCCCGGCGGACCGATGTTCGTGAATCGGGGGATGATCGAGGCCGCGCGCAACGAAGGCGAGGTCGCCGGCGTAATGGCGCACGAGTTGAGCCACGTTGTGTTGCGCCACGGCACCGCGCAGGCCAGCAAGGCCACGAAGTATGAAATGGGTCAGGTCGCCGGAGCGGTGATTGGGTCGATCATCGGCGGCGGGTGGGGCCGCGTCATCGCCCAGGGCACGCAATTCGGTCTCGGCACGGCATTCCTGAGATTCAGCCGCGAGTACGAGCAGCAGGCCGACATCGAAGGTTCGCAGATCATGGCGCGCGCTGGCTACGACCCGCGCGACATGGCGAACATGTTCAAGACGATTGAGAAACAGAGCGGATCGGGGGGACCACAGTGGCTGAGCGATCACCCCAATCCCGGGAACCGCTCCGAGTACATCACGGCCGAGGCGCAGTCATTGCCGGTGGACAACCCGGTGCGCGACACGCGCGGATTCGACGCGGTGCGTGCGCATCTCGCGCAATTGCCGCCGGCGCCGAGCACCGAGCAGGCCACACGAAATGCGCGCAACGGTCGGCCGGCAGGCGCGGGTGGACGCCCCTCGAGCATGCCGCGCGGACAGGTCGATCCGCCTGCCGGTAGCTTCAGGGCTTACAACCTTGGACGCGACATCCGGCTCAGCGTACCCTCGAACTGGCGGCCCTTGGAGGACAACACCTCGGTGACGTTCGCGCCCGACGGTGCGTTCGGGCAATATAACGGTCAGAGCATCTTCACGCACGGCATCGAGATCGGCGTCTCGCGCAACGAATCGCACGATCTGCAGGGCGCAACCGACGAGCTGATCGATTCGCTGTCGCGGGCCAATCCGCGGCTGGGCCAGGCGTCGGGATACGACCGGATCACGATCGGCCGTCGGCGCGGTCTTCGCACGCTGCTGACGAATACGTCGGAAGCCACCGGTCAGCGGGAGAACATCGAGGTCTTTACGGCGCAGATGCGCGACGGCACGCTGTTGTACACGATTGGCGTCGCGCCGCGCGACCAGTTCCCAGAGTACCGCAACGTGTTCGAACGGATCGTCAGTTCGATAGAAGTCAATGAATGACCTTGGACTTCTTACTTTTGAGTCTTCGACCAGTTCTTCACGAGGTAATCAGCTGTTCGCCAGGCGAGCGCCTGTGCGGTGAGCGTTGGATTGCGGGCGCCGCTCGTGCCCATCACCGAGGCCCCGAGCACGCCGAGATTCGGGGCTTCGTGTGAAAAGCCGAAGCGATTGACGACATTCGTTTCCGGGTTGTTGCCCATTCGCGTGCCGCCGTACGCGTGCGTCGAGACGCCCATCGCGCCGCCCACCGGCGCTCGCTGAATCGCAATCGCGCCTCCTTCGCGATACCACTCTTCCATCTTGTCCTGCATGAACGCGGCGATCTTTCGCTCGTTCTCCTTGAACTCCCCGGTCACGCGACACACGGGAAAGCCGAGCGCATCCCTCACGACCGGATCGAGATCGAGGTAGTTGTCCTCGTACGGCAGCGTGGTCTTCTGGATGTACGAGCTGTGCGACCGGTCGGCATTTTCCTTGATGAAACGCTTCCACGCCCCACCCCAGGCCGGCGCGCGGCCGAACGTGTTCATCCCGGCCGCCGCAATCGGACGCCGATCCGACATCGCCCACAGGTTGCCGCCGCCGATGAAATCCAGATTCGTGTGATCGAAGTTGTCGTCGGCCCAGTCATCGACGGCGACGCCTTGCGCGGGCAGGCCGTACCAGCACTTCAGGTCGAAGGGAAACAGAGCCGTCACCGGGGCGCCCTGGTGATGGCTGAAGTAATGACGTCCGACCTGCCCATGGTTGTTCGACAGGCCGTTGGGGTATGCCTTGGATTTCGACAGCAAGAGCAGACGGACATTCTCATAGGTGAAGCTAGCCAGCAGCACGACCTTTGCCGGCTGGAAATACTCCGTCCCATCGGTGAGGTAGTTCACGCCGGCGACGCGTCCGTTGTCATCCACTTCGAGGGTGGTCACGTGCGCGCGGGTCACGACGTTGAAATGTCCGGTTGCCTGGGCGCGCGGAATGGTCGTCACCGCCGTCGAATTCTTCGCGTCTACGTGACAGCCGCCACGATTGCAGAAGCCGTGGTACATGCAACCCGATCGGTTCTGGTAGGAACGCGAGTTGACGGCGGCCGGCCCTGGAAACGGATGCCAGCCAGCCGAGCGTGCCGCGGCCGTCATCGTCTCGAGGAATTCCGTGCTGCGCAGCGGCGGCATCGGATAGCCGCGCCTGCGCGGACCCTCGAACCTGTTGCCGCGCAAATCGATCTCGCCGCCGATGTTCCCTGCCTGACCGGATACGCCGATCTCGTATTCCACGTTGTCGTAGAACGGCTCGAGTTCCTCCAGTCCGAATGGCCAGTCCTCGATGGTGGACCCCTTGGGAATCCGCGACGCGCCGTACCGTCGCGTCGTCTCGGACACGACCTTGAAGTCCCACGGGTTCAAACGCCAGCTTTGCGCCCAGTAGTGCAGCGTGGTGCCGCCGACGGCGTTCTGCATCGGATGAATGTTGGCGCGCGTCCCGGTCGGCGACGAGGCATTGGGTCGCGATGTCGGAATTTCCTGATTGGCCTTTTGCACCGCCTGCGGCCAGCCGCGATAGTTGTTCCGCAGTTCGTCGGGCGCGAAATCGCGGCGCGTCAGCCACGACCCGGCTTCGAGGCCGATGACTTCGAGGCCGGCTTGGGCGAGCGGGAGTGCAGCGACGCCGCCAGCCGCGCCCAGTCCGACAATGACGACGTCGGTCTCTTTCAGCCGTGTCGCCATCCGCCTACGCTCCTTCCCCGGGAGAGCGCCGGCGCGACAAGTTGCTCGCCGACGCTTTGGTGAATGCGTCGTAGTCGTACGCCGACTTGTGATTCGGCTTCAGCTGATTCGCTTCCAGCTGTTTCTGATCGTCCGAGCTGACCATCGTTCGAACGCCCGGATAGCCGATGAGATCCCAGCCGACGAAATTTGCGTTGCCACCGTAGTACGGATCGCCAAAGGTACCCTGATGCGTATGGTTCAGCACCATGGTGAAAAATGCCACGGAGCTTCCGGCGAATCCCGTCGCCGCGCCGGTCTCGACGTCGATCAGCACCGAGTCTTGATCGACCGGCGAGAGTTGCGCGAATGCGGCGCCGCGTGACGAACGTGAATAGCGATCGAGCGCCGCGAGGCCTGCCGCATACACCTGCCGCGACGAAGCGAGCGCGCCGCCGAGCGCGCGATCGATGTAGTGGGCCGCTCGCGCCTCGGCCGCGCCAGGACCTAGTGCGTCGCTGGGAATCAGACGAGCGACGATGACTTCGAGTATCTCCGACTCCGCTGCCGTCAGATTTTCGAGCGGCTCGCGCCGCGAGGGCGGTTGCCCGCTCGCGTCAAACGCTGTCCCAGCGTTCTCGCGCGCCTGCCTTTCAACGAGTTCAAGGGAGCCGGTCGGAAGATGTAAGGCTCGGGCGACAGGCGCTGCCGCTGCAGCACCGATTGATCGCTTCAACAGATCCCGCCGTGAAATGAACGTCATGGCTCCTGCCTGCGCTCGTACGTGCCCACGAGCTCGCCTTGCGCGATCACATGTCCGTCTATCGCCGCCAGCAGATCCGCACGAGTCAACCCGGGCTTCAGGTCCATCTCTGCGTCGAGGGCGTACACGACGAAGTGATAGTGGTGCACCTTTCCTGGAGGCGGTGCGGGACCACGATAGAACGGCCGGCGAAATCCAGAGAGTCCCTGTACGGCGCCGGCGATTTCGGCCGGCATCGGGGCATCCGGTTCGAACGGTATGTTGTCGGGCAGCCCCCTCGCCGACACCGGAATCCTGTAGATCACCCAGTGCACGAACGGCGGCGGGTTGCCGGCATCCGGATCCTCGCAGATTACGGCCAGCTGCCGGGCGTTCGCGGGAACGTTCGTCCACGTCAGCGGCGGGGAGACGTTACGGCCGTCGGCCGTGTAGTCTCTTGGGATCGGTTGACCGTCCTTGATCGTCGGGCTCTCGACGGTCATCGGCGCTGGGCCGCTTTGGCCCGCGCTGGCGGACCGCAGCAGCGCGATAACGGTTTCCTCTCGCGACAGCTCGGCAAACATCGCGGGAGTGCGCTCGAGGTTGTCCATGGCGCGCGGATTCGCGCCTTTGGCAAGCAACAGCCTCACGAGATCCGGCGATCCCGATTGAGCTGCCAGCATCAGCGGCGTCAAACCGTTCGCGTCGTGCTGATTGACATCGGCGCCGGCCGCGATCAAATGACGAACTCCGTCCAGACAGCCGCCGGCGGCGGCCAGCAAAAGGAGCGAACGGCCGCGCGCCGCGTTGGTGCTGCCGCCCCGTTTCAGCAGCGACTCGAGCAGGTCGCCGTGGCAGCCTTCGGCTGCGAGCGTCAGCTCGAGATCGCCCCACTTCCCTCCTGCATTCGCGAGCGCATCAACGATGTCGGCATGCCCTCTGGCTGCCGCGTAGCGAAGCGCAGACGCACCCGCAACATCGATCGCCTGCACGTCCGCTCCGTGGCTGACGAGGGCAGACACCACCGGCGCATGCCCGTTCATCGCCGCCGCCATCAACGGCGTCCGGCCTTGCTGATCCGCCGGGCTGGGATCGACTTTGCGCTCCAGCAACCGCGTGACGACGTCGATGTGACCGCCAAATGCGGCGGCCGTGAGCGCGGTCGCGCCGTCGCGCATGCGAGCGTTGGGATCCGCACCATGCGCGAGCAGCAGGGCGACGGTCGCGACGCGGTTGGCGGCAGAGGCACGCATCAGCGCGGTGATATCGTCGCGGTCCTTTGCATCGACCTTCGCCCCCACGGCAATCAGCATGCCCGCAATGGCCGTCTGTCCCTGCGCTGCAGCCACCATCAACGGCGTCATGCCTGTCTCGTCGGCGTCGTCGACCTTCGCGCCAGCTGCGAGCAGCGCTTTGACGCTCGACACGTTGCCATCGAGAACGGCATCGCCCAGGCGCGGTGCACCGGCCGCGACTTGCGCTGCAATGGCCAGGGTCAGGAGGAGCATCGCGGCAGACCCCTATACGAGGCCCTTCTGCTGCGCCGCGAGGACCAGCTCGAGACGGCCATCCACTCCGAGCTTGTCGTAGATGTTGTGGAGATGAATTTTGACGGTCCCTTCTGTGATGGACAGGCGCTGCGCCAGCTCCTTGTTGCGCATGCCCTGTGCCACGAGGCGGACGATCTCGCTTTCCCGCGGCGTCAGCGCTGCGTTGGTCTCGCGCGAGGCGTCCCGCCGGCCGCTCCCGACTGCGCGCGCGAGCATCGCACGATCGATGCGACGCTGGCCACGATGCACGTCTCGCACGCACTCGACGAGCGCCGCCGGCGACGACTCCTTCAGCACGATCCCAGCGACGCCCAGTCCAACGGCCGACGCAACTTCGTCGTCGCGCATCGCGGCTGTCAGGATGACGGTGCGGCAGGCGCGCCCTTCGGCCTTCAACGTGCGGAGCACGTCCAGGCCGTGGCGATCCCGCATTTTCAGATCGAGCACCAGCACGTCCGGGACGTGGGCGCGCACGGCGTCGAGGGCCTCCTCACCGCCGCTGCAGCACTGCAGTACCTCGAAGTCCGTCTCCCGCTCGAACAACCGCTGCAGTCCGTGCAGGACGATCGGATGGTCGTCCACGAGAATCAGCCTGATCGCCATGGTTGTACGTGGGCAGCGACCGGCAGCCGCATCTCCACCTTCGATCCTGATGCGCTCGACTCCACCGACACATTTCCACCGAGCGACGCAACCCGGTCGCAGAGGATCGCCGGCCCCAGATTCTGTCGTACGAGCGCCGCGTGATCGTAGTGCCCTTGGAACGGGAAACCGTGGCCATCGTCCGCGACGATGACGCGGAGGCCGTCCGACGGGCTTCGTAATGTCACGGCCACGCGAGACGGACGAGCGTGCTTCAATGCGTTCACCACGGCACGATGTCGAGCCATCCGGCGATCCGTCCGATTTCGTCGCGAAGCCGCGCCTCGTGTCGTCCAAGATAGACGAGGAGGACCGACACCACAACGAGATAACCTGCGCGGATGATGAAACGGTTCAGCTCGAACCGTCCGGGCCGGAACGGAAAGCTCATCGACAGCGCGACCGACACGACGGCAATCAACCACCGCCGGCGTCGTTGCCAGCACGCCGTGCCATCCCCACCGCACGGCGCCACAGAACAACGAGAAAATGGAAGTAGGTGAAAAACGGGCTCGACGCGATACGGCCCTTCCGGCATCCGGCATATCGTAAGACAAAGCAGGGCTTGCGCTCTGTGATGGCGAGTCGGGGGTCGGGTTGAGGAGTGGGGATCGGGAATTGGGGATTGGTTGAGGAGATGAATTACGAGCTCAATAGCTTGGGACAGCCGGTCGGCGAGCCGGTTGTCGGTTGGTCGGCGCCGCCGTGGCCCTCCGCCGAACCGATGGTCGGAAGGCTGTGTCGGCTCGAACGGCTCGACGTCGCTCGCCATGCCGCGGATCTACACACCGCGAACATGACGGATTCCGAACACCGCAACTGGACCTATCTGCCATACGGTCCGTTCGAGAC